>CACHUY010000006.1 GCA_902583295.1 uncultured Pelagibacteraceae bacterium
CTCTTAAATAATATAGTTTCGCTCTTCTAACTTTACCTGATCTTATAACTTTAATTGAATCTATTAATGTTCCATATAAGGGAAAAGTTCTTTCAACTCCTTCTCCGAAAGAAATCTTTCTTACTGTAAAAGAGGAGTTTAAATCTCTACTTTTTTTAGCGATGCAGACACCTTCAAAATATTGAATTCTGTCTTTTTTACCTTCAGTAATTCTTACACCAACTTTAACAACATCACCTGGATAAAAATCTGGAATTTTTTTCTCAGAAAGAATTTTCTTTACGTTATGTTGGTTTATTTCTTCAATAGTTTTCATGTTAACAATAATCAAATTAGTTCTTCTTATATTTTTCCCATAAATCTGGTCTTCGGTCGCGTGTTATAGCCTCAGATTGAGACAAACGCCAGTCTTTAATTTTACTATGATCACCTGATAATAGTACATCTGGTACTGATTTTTCCTCCCAAATTTGAGGTTTTGTATATTGCGGATACTCTAATAGACCATTTTCAAAAGTTTCATCGATCTTAGAATTATCGTTTCCTAATACCCCTGGTAAAAGCCTGAGTACACTATCAATAACAACATATGCAGCTGTTTCGCCTCCAGACAAAACATAGTCTCCGATGCTGACTTCTTCTATATTTCTTGTAGATAATACTCTCTCGTCAACCCCTTCAAAATGACCACAAATAAGTGATAAGGATTTTGTAGTTGCCAAATTTTTTGCATAACTTTGATCAAATTTTTTTCCTTTTGGAGACAAATATAAAATTTTTTCACCTTCAATTCTGTTTTGATCTAATGATTTAGCAAGGACATCTGCCTTTAGTAACATTCCTGATCCACCACCATAAGGTGTGTCATCTACGGTCTTATGTTTATCATCAGCTGCATCTCTTATGTTAACAACCTTTAAATCCCATAACTTTTTAGACATAGCTTTTCCATATAATCCCTTTGACAGGGGACCAGGAAAAACTTCTGGATAAAGTGTAAACACTTGAGCTTGCCACATAAATAACTTTTAAACTATTTTTTTTCTTCCTTTGAAGCTTCTTCTTTTGGAGCTGCTGGTGCTGCGTCTACTTTAGGAGCTTCTTCCTTTGGTGCTTCTGCTGCTGGTGCTGCGTCTGCTTTAGGAGCTTCAGTTTTATCTTCCTCTTTTTTATTTCTTTCTTTTTTTGGAATAGCTTTATTGGGGTTATTACCATTTACAGGCATTGGCATTAACTCATTTTCTCCCAATATCCTTGCAACTCTTGTTGTTGGTTTGGCTCCTTGGCCAAGCCAATATTTAATTCTTTCAGCCTCAAGACCTACTCTTTCTTTTTTATCTTTAGGTAATAGAGGATTAAAAAATCCAACCTTCTCAATAAATCTTCCATCTCTCGCGAAACGACTATCAGCTACAACGACTTTATATACTGGACGTTTTTTTGTTCCTCCCCTTGATAATCTTAGTTTTAACATATCTTCTCCTTTTATTATTTTAATTGGTTAAATAGCTCTGGTGGTATTCCTTTATCAGACATACCCTTCATATTTCCTTTTGACATCTTTTTCATCATTTCAGACATCATTTTAAATTGTTTTAACAATTTATTGATAGTGGCTGGATTGGTGCCAGAACCATTAGCAATTCTTTTTTTTCTAGAACCATCAATTATTTTTGGGTTCTCTCTCTCTTTTTTTGTCATAGACAAAATAATAGCTTCATTTGTAGTAATAATACTTTCATCAATTCCAGCTGAGTCCATTTGAGATTTAATTTTTGAAACTCCTGGCATAAATGACATTATTCCTTCGATGCCTCCCATTTTTTTCATTTGTCTTAGTTGAGCCAAATAATCTTGCATTGAAAACTGACCTTTTTTTAAATTTTCTTCAGCTTTTTTTATATTTTCTTCACCAAGATCTTGAGCAGCTTTTTCAACAAGAGATACTATATCTCCCATTCCAAGAATTCTGTTAGCTATTCTATCGGGATGAAAAACTTCAAGATTATCAATTTTTTCCCCAATTCCTAAAAATTTAATAGGAACATTTGAAACATATTTCATACTGACCGCAGCACCACCTCTTGCATCACCATCAGCTCTAGTTAAAATAATTCCTGATAAATTAACAGTATTTTTAAATTCCTTTGCAACTGAAGCTGCAACTTGACCTGTTAAAGAGTCCGCTACTAGGAATGTTTCTGTTGGATTAATTACACCTTCAATTTGTTTAATCTCACTCATCATCTGTAAGTCAATTTGAGTTCTTCCAGCAGTATCGAAAAGAATTATTTCAGCACCATTTAAATTAGCAGCACCAATTGCTCTTCTACAAATATCTGCTGGTTGCTGCCCTTCAACAATTGGTAAGGTTAAAATATTATTCTGTTCCCCTAAAGATCTAAGTTGCTCTTGAGCTGCTGGTCTATAAATATCTAAACTCACCATCATTACTTTTTTCTTTTTGTTACTCTCTAAATATTTGGCAAGTTTTGCTGTTGTTGTCGTTTTACCTGAACCCTGAAGTCCCACCAACATCATTGGGACAGGTGGTACCGCATTAAGATTTATATCGCTATTAGCCTCTCCCAACAAACTTACAAGTTCATCGTAGACAATTTTAACAACCATATCCCCTGGTGAAGTTGATCTAATAATCTCTTGGCCTAGAGCTTTTGGCTTAACTTTTTCAATGAAATCTTTAGCAACCTCTAAAGATACATCAGCTTCTAAAAGAGCTTGCCTAATTCCTCTTAAACCTTCATCAACTTGAGCTTCATCAAGTGAAGGTGATTTTTTTAAAGAAGAAAAGATTTCTTCAAATTTATTTGTTAAATTTTCAAACATATTTTCACACAGCAGTAATCTCACTAGTGGGCGAAGCCTCGCTGACTAGTGTCGATCTCTTTGTTTCCAAAGACACCGCAAATTTAATGTTTTTGCGGAAACGGCAACAACCTATAATAGAGGTTCAAAAAGTCAATAAATAAGTTAAATATCTATATATGGATATCAAAGCGTTTAAAATGGATGGTTTAGGTAATGATTTTGTTATTATAGATAATAGGCAAAAAATTACTAATTTGAGCAAAGAGCAAATTATTAAAATTTGCGATAGAGAATTTATAGGTTGTGATCAATTAATATTAATAAATAAAAATGATAGATCTGATGCATCTTTAGAATTTTACAATTCTGATGGTGGAACTTCTGGAGCATGTGGAAATGGAACAAGATGTGTTGCAGACTTGTTATCTAAAGAAAACAATAAATCATTAGTTACTTTAACTACACAATCTGGAGATTTAAAATCTGAGATATTGGGCGAAAAACTAGTTTCTACGGAAATTGGGAAAGGTAGAACAGAGTGGAGTGAAATTCCACTTTCTGAACAATTGGATACCAATAACCTTAATATAAAAATAACTGATCTAAATAATAATAATCATACTGGTGGTACAGCAGTAAATGTTGGGAACCCGCATGTCATTTTTTTTGTTGATAATAACGAAAATTTTGAAATAAAAAAAATTGGACCAGAAATTGAAAACCATCCTTTGTTTCCAGAAAAATGCAATGTCACTTTAGCAACAGTCATTAATAAGGAATTAATTAAAGTTAAAGTATGGGAAAGAGGGGCAGGTCTTACTAAAGCTTGTGGTACAGCAGCTTGCGCTACTGCTTTTGCTGCAATGAGAAATGGACTTTCAGGTAACAAGGTGGATATAGAGTTTTCTACTGGTAAGTTGTCAATATTTATTGATGAAAATAACAGTATTCACATGAAAGGACCCGTTTCTGATATTAAAGAAATTAATATAAAAATTTAATGGGAATTTTTGATAAATTTAAATCTGGTTTTAAGAAAAGTGCGTCAGCATTTAGTTCAGGGTTAAAAAATATTGTCATTAAAAAAGAAATAGATGACAAAACATTAGATAAAATTGAAGATTATTTGATTCAATCAGATGTTGGGATTGCTGCAGCATCGGAAATTAGAGAAATTGTTTCCCAAACTAAAATTGATCCAAACAAAGATACAGCAGATGAGATAAATACTATTTTAAAAAATTATATAATTGAATTAATGAAACCTTTAGAAAATTTTGAATTTTTTAAAAAAAAACAAAAACTTAACACAATACTCATTTCTGGTGTTAATGGAGTTGGTAAAACAACCACCATAGGAAAAATTAGCAAAATATTTAAAGGTAATGGAAACAAAGTAATGCTTGCTGCATCAGATACATTTAGAGCAGCAGCAATTGAACAATTAGAAAACTGGTCAAAAAAGGTAGATGTTTCAATTACTAAGTCATCACAAGGAGCTGATCCGGCTTCAGTGGCATATAAAGCAATAGAAGAGGCGGTAAATAATCAATTTGATCAAGTTTTGATAGACACTGCTGGAAGATTACAAAACAAAAAAAATTTAATGGAGGAATACAAAAAAATTGCAAACGTAACAAAAAAAATAGATTCTGAAGCCCCTCACGATGTAATTTTAGTTTTAGACGCTACCTCTGGACAAAATGTGATTAATCAAGTTGAAGAATTTAATAAAATTATTCCTATCACAGGGCTAATAATGACCAAATTAGATGGGACAGCCAAAGGTGGCATTCTTCTAGCAGTTGCTAAAAAATATAAGCTACCAATTATTGCTCTTGGTTTAGGGGAAAAAGAAGATGATCTACAGATTTTTGAGGCAGAAAAGTTTGCCGAAGCTTTTACACAAATTAATTAATTAAAGTGCTTGAAATTAAAGGTTTGTAAAAACTACATTTATAATTATCCTTAAAATCATAATGATCACAGCCTTTTGCAATTGAAGAAATAATAAAATCAAATTTTCCATTAACTGGATAAATTTCCAATTTCTTTTCTATAATATCAAATTTAAAGTTTGCTCTTAAGCTTTTAACAGCACTAATCATTACCAATGTTTTGTTATCCTTTAATAAATAATAAGCAAAATCATCTGGGAAGACTGGAAAATCATATTCTTGTAAAAAATATTTAGCTTTCCTTGGAAACCATTCATGGGATATCAAGGGTAAAGAACTTTTAGTTTTATAATTATAAATATAAAGATCTTTAGGATAATCATTTATATAATTACTATCTTCTCCCTTCGCCAAAATAGCCTTTTCACGTGTTTTAAAATATAAAGCAAAGCTTTCATTGTGAGAATTCATTTGATCAATATGAAATAAATTATCAACTGAAGATAAATTTTCATTAGCAGAACTAATGGTTTTGAATGAAAGTAATACAAAAATAAATAAATATAATTTTTTCATCCTTAATTATTAAAAAAAAAGTTTGAATTATATTTGTTTAGAATGTGGCTTAATTTAATCTTTTTAAAAAGTTATTTAGCTCAGAAACTAGCTTTAAATCGTACTCCATCATATGGTCGTCATATTCTGTAAAATATGAATATTTTGGATTGTTTGCTAAATCAAATATTTTTTTTCCCATCCAGAAAGGAACTATTTGATCAGCTTCACCATGCATAACCAAAACTGGAATATTAATATTTTTAATTTTTTCTTTGTTTTTGTATTTATCTTTTAAAAGAAGTCCTACAGGTATATAGGGATAAAAATTTTTTGCAGCTTCCACCATGGAGGTAAAAGGTGTCTCCAAAATTAATCCAGCGAAATTTTTATTTTGAGCTATCTCTATTGCTATCCCTGTACCAAGCGACTCACCATAAATAATTATATCTTTTTCAACTACACCCTTTTTTTTAAGCCAATCAATTGCACTATTTCCATCAATATAAAGGTTATTTTCTGTGGGTTTTCCCTCATTGCCACTAAAACCCCTCCAAGCTATGATTAAAAAATTTACATCTAAATCTTTAAAATGATTTAATTTGTATATTCTATTTTCTAGTTTTCCTGCATTTCCATGAAAGTAAAGTATAGTTTTATAATTATCTAAACTCTTCTTACGAAACCAGCCCACAAGATTAATGTTATCACTTGTTTTAATATTAACCTTTTCTATTTCTACTTCTAGCTTATCCCCAAAATAATTATTTTCATCTGGATGATACATGAGATTTCGCTGAAATATGAAAAGCAAAATTAATATCGAAAGATAAATAGTTATAATCCCAATTATAATTTCCAAGAAAAGATTCCTACGTTTTAGTCTTATAATTTTTTTTAGCTAGATAAACGCCCAAGAATACCAGAGCTGTACCCACATAATGAAACGATTCAAGTTTTTCATCAAATAAAAAATACCCATAAATTGCCCCATAAATTGTAAAAACGTAGAGAGTAAAACCAGTTAAAGAAGCTCCTAGGCTTTTTTGAGCTTGAGTGTATAACGTAAATGCAATTATCCCTGGGGATATAGCTGCAAATAATACCCACATATAAAATTCTTCGTTAAAAACAGTTCTAGATACAAGAAACTCTTCAGCCATATAAAAAGGCAATAAACTAAGTGCACCAAAAAAAGAAACTAAAGTAAATCTTTGAAAAATTGATAATTCAGATTTCCAATAGAAAAGATAGATTGAATATAATGCCCAACCTACAGCTGCCGCAAGCATCCATAAATCACCAATTGTAAACTTTAAATTTATTAGCAAGTTTAAATCACCTTTTATGATAATTGCAAAAACACCAATTAAACAAGAAATTAATCCAATTATTTTTATAATATTTATTTTTTCTTGAAAAAATATTGCTGAAATCACAATTATAAAAATTGGTGATGAAGTATAAATAATAGCCATATTAGTAACAGTTGTTGTCGCTCCAGCTAAAAATGGAAATGCACCACATACACCACATCCCATAGCACCTAAGAAAAATAATTTTTTATATTCTTTTTTGATTACAGGATAATTTTTTTTAAGTGATAAATATGTAAAAGGTAAAAGAATTATAAAAACAAACGTCCATCTCCAAAACGCTAAAGAAATCGGAGGAACGAATTCAATACCACCTCTAGCAACTATTAGATTAGAAGACATAAAAATTGGTTGGATAAAAAGTAATGAAAAGGCTAAAAAATTTGTTTTTTGTTTAAACAATTTAATACTTAAAAATTATTTCTTGTCGAAAAAGGCTTCGTAGACCAACATAAAAATTGCAATAGCCATCAAGATATAAACCGGGAGTATGTCAAAAAAACTGATCATTGGTGATCTTGTCAATGTGGTTGCAAGACCAATTAAAAATGCTACTGCAAGCACAGTTCCCAGAAATGTTGTAAATTTAGTCATTTTATTTATTACATCCCTTTTCTAACCAATTAGCAATACCTAAAAATCTATGATCATCAAATCTTGCACCAATTAACTGAACTCCTAAAGGTAGATTGCCCTCTCCTTGAAGGACAGGAAGAGAAATACATGGTGTTCCCAAATACGACCAGACTTTGTTAAATTCAGCTGTTCCAGTACTTTTTAAACCTTTGGGAGCAACCCCTGGACTTGATGGCGATAACACTCCATGATAATCCTCAAAAACTTCCTGATAAGACTCATAACTTCTTTTCATAAAATCAATTGCTTCAGCATATTCTTTTGCAGAATGTTTATTGCCTTTCGTAATCGCATCTTGCATATATTTAGATAATTTTTTCTTATACTTTTGATAATAAAGCGCAAAATTGTTTGCTAAATCTGTCTCATGAATTATCTGATGATACTTGTGAATATCTTTGAAGTAAGAAGGTGTATCAAACACTTCAATATTATTTTTGAACGATTTTATGAAATATTCAAAAGCTTCTCTCGATCTTTTTTCAATTATTTTCCAATGTTCAGTTTTATAAAAAATAAATTTTGGTTCAAATAAAGGCCCTTTTTTTACTTCATCCAACATGTTTTCAGTTGAATAGTGTACGGTTGCACTATCGTAGTTATCTTTCTTAATTAAAACTTTCGCAAGAAGTGCTACATCTTCAACTGATCTTCCAAACACACCGATGTGATCTAATTTTTCAGATGTTTTAAGAACACCATTTCTAGAAATTAATCCATAAGTTGGTTTGTATCCAACTACACCACAATACGATGCAGGTCTAATAACAGATCCACCAGTTTGAGAACCTATAGATAATGGAGCCATAAAAGAGGCTACTGAAGCTGCAGATCCGCTAGATGATCCTCCCGGTGTTCTTGTATGATCATGAGGATTTGTAGTCTTAGATGGCCCTAGATAAGCTAACTCTGATGTTGATGTTTTGCCCATTACTATTGCGCCTGCAGAAAGTAATAGATCAATTATTTCAGCATTCTGTGAATAAGATTTACCTTTTCTAATCACAGTCCCGCACTCAGTAGGCATATCAAGAGTACCTATAATATCTTTTACAGCTACTGGAATTCCATGAAGTGGTCCCGTTGGTTTTCCAGATCTTCTATATTCATCTGCTTCAGCAGCTTTTTCCAGTAAAAGTTTTTTATTAAGATGTGCCCATGCCTTAACATCTTTTTCAAATTCGTTTACTCTCTCTATATATCTCTTACAAATTTCAACTGATGTTAATTGAGAGTCTTTTATTTTTGTAACAAGTTCTTCAACTTTTAACAAAAGGATGTCTGTCATTTTATTTTATTGGGCGAATAAAGTTTCTGGTAACCATAAAGCTATTGCTGGAAACATGTACATTAAAAACATTGCAAAAATAACAATTCCTAAAAATGGCATTATTCCTCTGAATATTTCCATTAGTTCTACATTTGTTTTTTGAACTCCCTTTAGGTAATAGGCGGACATGGCCATGGGGGGAGTCAAAAAAGATGTCTGCAAATTTAAAGCTATTAACATTGCGAAGAAATAAGGATTAACCCCAAAAATTTCTAACAATGGTAAAAATATAGGAACAAAAATAATTAAAATTTCAGTCCATTCTAGTGGCCAGCCTAAAAGAAAAATAATTATTTGAGTAATTACTAAAAATTGCCATGTTGAGATATTTATAGATGTAAAAAAATGTTCAAAAACTTCATGACCACCTAAATAAGAAAAGACAGATGAGAAGGTCCAAGAACCAATAAATAACCACATGATCATAGCAGTTGTTTTTGCAGTTAAAAATACAGACTCTTTAAAGTTTTGCCATTTAAGAGTTTTATAGAACCAAGATAAAATCAGTGCACCGAAAGCTCCAGCAGCAGCAGCTTCGGCTGGTGTTGCAATTCCAGCTAAAATAGTTCCAAGCACTAACATAATTAATCCAAATAATGGTACAAACGAAACTAAAACCTCTTTTAAAATTTCAGCTCTTGGAGGTATGTCCTCTTCTGGTGGTCTTGGAGCTATAGATGGGTTCAGCCAAGCTCTCGTCACTGCATAACCTATATAAAGACCAGCCAATAATAGTCCTGGAAAAATAGCAGCTGCAAAAAGTCTTAAAGGGGATAATTGTGCAATTACTGAATAAACAATTAACATAATACTTGGAGGAATTAAAATTCCTAAACATCCTCCTGAACATATAATCCCTGATGCAAATTTTTTATCATATCCAGCTTTGACCATTGCGGGCCATGCTAGTAATCCCATTAATGTAACAACTGCACCTATAATCCCTGTGGCTGTTGAAAATAATGTACACGTAATTAATGCAGCGACTGCCATCGATGCTGGCAATCTGTGTGCGGCTAATCGAATTGCAAAAAATAGTTTTGCAACAATTCCTGCTCTTTCAACCAAGTATCCCATAAATAAAAATAGTGGAACAGCTGTAAGAACATTATTATCCATAACTGTGTATGTATTTTTTACAAATAATGAAAATATCCTATTATCAAATAGATGTTCCATCATTGTCGGGTCATAATAAGCGTAATAACCAAAACCTATTCCCATCGCCATTAAGGTAAATGCAATTGGAAAACCTAAAAGTACTGCAAACAAAAATAATCCCATCATCATGATAGCGACTTCAGGATTTGTTAGGCTAAATAGCATTTTCTTTATTTTCTTCTTGAGATTTTCTCATTAAAATTTCTTCTGTTTCTTGAGCCACAACCATTCTTGAAGGCCACTTACCTTCTTGAATACAAATCACTGACCTAAAAACTTCACTGATACCTTGGATAATTAACAAAATACCTGCGGCAGGTATCAATGATTTAACCATATAAATTTGTATCTGTGCAGGACTGCTCCAGCTAGTTTCTTTAATTTTCCACGCTAATGCAGCATACTCATATCCATAAAACGCTAAAGCTAGGACTCCAGGAAAAAAGAAAACAAAGTATAACACAAAATCTATCCAAGCTTGTGTTCTTGGCTTAAATAATCTGTATATAACATCACCTCTAACATGTGCTTCTGTTGCTAAACAATAAGCGCCTGACATCATAAGGATAGCACCATACATCTGCATGCTAAAATCAAAATTCCATAACGTTGGTTTATTAAAAACATAGGCCACTATGACTTCATAAACTGTTCCGCCCATTAAAATCACAATACACCAGGAAAAAGCTTTTCCCATTGAAGTACTCAGAGAATCTGCAAATTTAATGAATGGTCTCATTGTGAATAGATATATTAAATTAAACTAAAAAAAAAGGGGGTTTTAAACCCCCTTTTTTTAAATTTGTTAAAAGCTAATTATAATTTAACTTTTGCAATCGGACCAAACTCATTTTCATAAGCTAATTTGTAGTTCGGTTGATTCATCAACAGATACTTCATAGTTTTCTTAGCGTATGCTTTTTGAGAGTCGATTACTTTCTTGAAGAAAGCATCTTTAGCAGAGAACTCTCCAACGATTTTATCCCAACCTTTTAACTGTTCTGCTAAGATAGCATCGGAAGTTTGGTAAACATTAACTTTATGCTCATTCATCAATTTACCTAAGTCAGTAGAATATCTAACTAGGGCTTTGAAGTAGTTATCTGAGTTTGCAGCGTAAGCAGCATTCTTCAAGATAGCTTGATGAGCAGGTGAAAGGCTTTTCAGTCTCTTAGTGTTTATAGGCATTTCAAACATCTCCTGAGATTGGTGAAAACTTCCTAAGTGATAGTGTTTAGAGACATCTTGCATTCCAAACTGTGAGTCTGATGTAGGGTTGTTAAACTCTGCAGCATCAATCAAACCAGTTTTCATAGCCGGTTGTATCTCACCACCTGGTAATTGTCTTACGACCATTCCCATAGCAGTTAAAACGTTAGTTGCAAGACCAACTGTTCTATACTTCATTCCTTTAACATCAGATACTTTTGTTACGTTCTTTTTGAACCAACCAAAAGGTTGTGCTGGCATAGGCATAGCAAAGAAACCTGTGTAGTTATATCCAACACTAGCGACTGCTTCTTCATATAATGCTCTTCCTCCACCATACTCCATCCATCCCATTACTTCTTGAGATGATAGTCCGTATGAAGGTCCAGTACCAAAAAGTGAAGCTGCTGGATTTTTTCCATACCAATATGCTGTCACCCAGTGACCCATATCAATAATTCCATCACTTACAGCGGCACCAATTTCTGAAGTTTTTACGATTGAACCAACTGGCTGAAGGTCAATTTTAAGTGTTCCGCCAGACATTGCTTCAACCATTTTACAATAGTCTCCTGCCATTTCAAAAAAGATGTTCGCGCCTGAAGGCCAAGCTGCTTGCATTTTTAATGTAGTGTGTCCTCCAGCAGTCGCAATATTAGGCATTGCTACAGCTGTTGCTGCTGCTGCACCAGTTGCTGCTGCTGCTTTGAAGAACTTTCGTCTTGAAGGTGTTTTTGCACCTTTTAATGATTGTTTATTTTTAATCATTTTGTTCTCTCCTCTAGTTAATTAACTGCGCGAAGTAAAACATAGATTCACAATAGAGTCTTACTAAAAAAGTGCGCGGATTGACACTTAATAAGAAATATACAATCTATAGTAGAATTATGAATTTAAATAAGAATTTCATTCTCGTACACACAACATTTGTCTGCTGGTATATGTAATTTTACATTACTTGAAGGAACCACTGTTTCCCTATTAATTTTTGATTTTATTGTAAGTTCACCCATTTTAGCAGTTAATAATTTGTAATTTCCAAGGTCTTCTACCTTATCAACTTCAACAGAAAGCAAATTATCTTTCTGATCCACAGCTAAATTAATAAACTCAGATCTAATACCAAACTTAATTTTTTTATTTTTAAGTTTTGACAAATTAGTGTTTGTTTTAATCAAAGTTCCATTGATTTTAACACAATCATTTGATGATGCTTCGGTTTCGAATAAATTCATTGCAGGTGAACCAATAAAATATCCAACGAAAGTTGTGTTTGGTCTCTCAAATAATTCCTTAGGAGTTCCTGCTTGCACAACCTCACCGTCACTCATAACAATGATATTATCAGCAAAAGTCATCGCCTCGTTTTGATCATGCGTAACATAAACTAGGGTAGTTTTAAATTCTTCATTAATCTCTTTGAGCTTTCTTCTTAGTCTAAATTTCAAATCAGGATCAATAACTGTTAATGGTTCATCCATTAGAACTGCAGCAACATCTTCTCTCACTAAACCTCGTCCAAGTGAAATTAATTGTTTTTGATCTGCGGTAAGTTTTCTAGCAGGAGATTTAAGAAAAGATTGTAAATTTAAAGTTTCTGCAACAGAATTAACTCTTTCATTAATTTTTTCTTTTTCAAAATCTCTACATAGTAAAGGAAATGCTAAATTTTCAAAAACTGTCATGGTATTATAAATAACTGGAAACTGAAAAACTTGAGCAATATTTCTATCCTCTGTTTTAAGATCTGTAACATCTTTATCATCAAATAAAATACTTCCTGCAGAGGGTCTTACTAGCCCAGATACAATATTTAACATTGTAGTTTTTCCACATCCTGAGGGTCCCAATATTGCATATCTTTTTCCATTTTCCCAAGTCATTGAAAAAGGATTTAATGCATAAGTGGGCTCTGTATCTTTAGGGTTATACGTATGGGAAATATTATTTAAATCTATTTTAGACATAAGAACCTCCAAAAGGAGAAGAGGATAAAACTCCATTTTCATTGAATGCATAAACTTTACTAATATTGAAATTAATTTTTACCTTGTCGTGAATATTAAAATTCAAAACTTCTTCTATAGATACAATAATTCTAGAATTACCTCTTTTAAGATGAAGCAATGTTTCAGAGCCACTAATTTCTGCAAGCTCTACCTTAAATTCAAAACCACTATCACTTAATTTTATGTCAGATGCTCTAATACCTAAATTAAAGTTTTTTTCTTTTAAATTAGATAAGTGATTAGGTAGTTCAACTTCAATTTCTTCAAATTTTATTTTATTTGTTTCAATAGATGCCTTGAGAATATTCATAGGTGGATCATTTGAAATTTCTGCAACTTTTAAGGTTTTAGGATTTTCAAAAATTTCTTTAGCTGACCCAACTTGAAGCACTTTTCCCTCATCAAGAACAATAACTTCGCCATTTATCTCCATTGCTTCTCTTGGATCTGTAGTTGAAAATACAACAATACTGTCTTCTGATAATCCTTGAGAAAATATATTCTTAAACTCTTCTCTCAACTGTTCTCTTAGTTTGTAGTCTAAATTAACCAAGGGCTCATCTAACAATAAAATTTTCGCATTTTTAACTAAAGATCTTGCTAAGGAAACTCTCTGTTGCTGACCACCAGATAATTCTTGGATTTTTCTATTTTCATAGCCCTCTAGACCTACAGATTTAAGAGATTTTGTAACTTCATCACTTATCAACTGATCGTCTACTTTTCTTTGTTTAAGAGGGAAAGCGACGTTCTCAAATACATTTAGGTGAGGGTAATTTATAAATTGCTGATAAACCATTGCAATATTTCTCTCCCAAACTGGAACTTTTAAAAAATCTTTGTCCTCAAATTTCATTGCGCCTGTATCAGGTGTTAGTAATCCAGCAATGGTTTTTAGTAACGTTGTTTTTCCAGACAATGTTCTACCAAGAATTGTGTAAATATTTCCTTTTTCAAAATTAAAAGACACCTCATTGAGATGAAACTGTTCATCAGGTTTATAAGATAGGTTTTCTGCAACTAAATTCATTATTTTATTGCTCCTGACAAGTTTCCTTTTGATAAATATCTTTCAACAATAAATGCAACAATGATTAATGGTGCAACTGAAACCAAAGCTGAAGCAGATAAACTCCACCATGGCGTAATAGATGAATTTAAAGCAACAATTTTAACCGGTAAAAGTTGAACTTCAGTGAAAGTTAAAATGAATGCAAAGAAAAAATCAATCCAGCCAAATATAATACAAAACATACCAGCTACAATTAATCCTGGTATTGAGTTAGGCAATACAACTTTAAAAAATGCTTGGTAGGGATTACATCCATCAATTAATGCTGTTTCATCAATCTCTCGCGGAACTTTATTAAAAAAATCAACCATTATCCAAACTGCAATTGGCATTAATAAAACAATATAAACAACTATTAATCCAATTAAACTGTCTAACAAATTGATTGCCCCTAAGAATAAAAAGAAAGGAATTGATAAAACAATCGGTGGCATAATTCTTTGCGAAATAAAAAAGAATGTAATGTCATTATTTTTTACAAAGCCTGCCTTAAATGTAAATCTTGAAAGAGCATAAGCAGATAAAGTTCCTAATACGATGCTGATCAAACTAGCTGTGCATGTTACAAATAAACTATTAAAATAAGGTTCGATAATATCAACACCCCCATTTGCAGGAGATTTAATTAAAACTCTCCAACCTTCTAACTTTGGTTCAAAATCTACCCATGGAATGTATGTTGCACCACCATTTACTGAATTAAAGTCCTTAAAAGAAGTTGTAAGGGCCCAAAGAAAAGGAGCTACAACAAAAACTGCCCAGAATGTTATGAAAAAATATTTTAAAAATTTATATAATTTTCCCATCCCTAATCCTTGAGCATTAATTTAGTTAAAACTTTAGCTATCACTGTTAAGCTTATGATCATTATTATTAAATACGTGAATGACATTGAGGCTGCATAACCCATCTGAAATTCTCTTAGCCCTTTAATAAAAATGTAAAAACTTGAGGTTTCTGTTGAGGTCCCTGGTCCACCAGAGGTCAAAACATAAACAGTGTCCATAATTTTTGATGCTTCAATCAATCTAATAATTATTGCTCCAATTGAAATTGGCGCCATTAATGGAAATGTTACATATAAAAATTTTCTGACCGGACTTGCTCCATCAATAGCAGCTGCTAAAAATGGCTCTTTTGGAAGTGATAAAAGGCCCGCCAATAATAATAAAAACATGAATGGCGTCCATTGCCATACTTCAACAATAATTACGGTAACTTTTGCAAGAACTGGGTCTGTTAGCCATTTAGGGGACATCCCAAAGTTAGACAAAATATCATTCACTGGGCCAAGAGACTCGTGAAAAAAAGTTCTCCAAATAACAGTCATAATTACTGGTGTAGTCATCATTGGTATTAAAAATAGCACTCTGAAAAATCTTTGAAATTTAATATCTTTCCAAACCATATGTGCTAGTGCAAAACCTATTACGTATTGTAGGATTACAGTTGTAACTGAGAGAAAGCTTAATCTAAAGAAAGACTCCCAAAATCTAGGGTCATCTGTGAATAGTCTTATGTAGTTTTCAAGACCAATAAAATTTAATCCATTATAACTATTCCACCCAGACAAACTTAATCTAACTACAAAGATAATTGGAAAAATTAAAATACCTATTAGAACAAATAAACCTGGAAATAAAAAAACGTACTTTTGTTTAAAGTTCATGTATTTGAAATTTTGTTTAATAGTATGTGACCGCTAAGAAAAGCGGTCACATTATTATTTTGTTTAAGTTATTTTTATAACTTGTTGTCTTCCATTTTTACACCAACAGCGTAGGCATCTTGAACTGCTTTTTTACCTACCCTTTGAACAATTGCTTCCCACTCTTTAGCAACTTCGTCTAAAGCTTCTTGTGGAGATAATTGCCCAGCAAGTGCTTTTGAAGTACCAGTTGCAACTGCACTAGTGAACTCAAATACACCTGGAACCCTTAGAGGGAAAACTCTGTTTTTACTTTTTTCCATATCTAAAAGTGTTTTAGTGTAGCTGTTAGCTATCTCTGGATCCCAACCCATTGTATTTATATAAATATTTGGATCAAAATCAGAGTTTTTAAATGGGTTAACACCAAAATTACCAATAGCTAAATCAGCTTGGTGGTTTGCTCCGTTAGAAAAGAAACATAGGTAATCAAACGCCATGTCTTTAACTTTACTTTTCTTAGCAACACCAACTGCCCAACCCCATACAATGTAAGGAGCTTGGTTATATTGATTTTCCCAGCTATTAGATGTTCTGTTCCAAACTCTGTCCGCGCCTGGAAGAGGGGCCGCACCTACTTTGTTTTTAATAGGGCTATCATCTTGCATCGCTGCAATAAATGCATCATCCCATGAAAAACTAAATAAAGTTTGACCACCACCAAATGATCCAATTTCATCACCTAGTCCAAAGTTAATTCCTCCTGGAGGAACGTACTTAGTAGCTTCTACCCAATCACCTAGAGCTTCAACAAATCCTGGGTTGTTAATGTTTGGTTTCATAGTATCTAAATCAAAAAAGAAACCACCTGGAGTTCTTGGATTTTTAGCGTACGCTACTGATCTACTGAAAAAAGCTGCGAACATTAAGTCGTCTTTTTTCATTACTTCAGCTGAACCGTATTCTTTTTCTCCATCTCCATCCCAGTCCCAACCATTAAAGTATTTGGCCATTTCGCCATATTCTTTCCACGTTCTTGGAACTCTTAACTCTTTACCAGTGTCTGCTTTATATTTTTTTTGCATTTCAGGATTATCTATTACGTCTTTTCTGTATTTTAGATAATGTCTGTCACCATCAACTGGATATTGGTACATAGTTCCGTCCCAAGATGAAACTCCAATGTGAGATTTAGTTACGTCTTTCATCTCTGTTGAGTTCATGTATTTTTTTGGAACTGGTGCTAGATATCTTTTCCAGTCATTAATAAAGTTAGAAAAGCCAAATACGATATCGTATGGAGCTTGACCAGCTTTAAAAGGAACCATAGCTTTTGCATACAAATCACCTGCAGGTGTATGTGTTACATCAACTTTTGCTCCTGTTAGCTTGGCAAACTGTTCAGCATGCAAAGCAGTCGGCTGTCCAATTACTGGAACAGCGTGTGTATTGATTTTAAGAGTTTTTCCTTTGTAATTTTTCTTAGACATTTCTTCATAAGAACAATCACCAGGAATATCTCCTGTTGCTTTGATATGTGGAAATTGGTCTCCCCACTTATCAGCATACGCAACAGGACTTAATATCAACATCGCAGATACAATCGCTGTTACGAAAGTTTTTATTGTTTTCATTTTTCCTCTCTCCTTTAGTTATTATGGAACTAAAACCGCACGACCTTTAATTTTTCCTTCATTCAAGTCGTGTAGTGCTTTATTAGCTTCCTCAAGTTTGTATTCTTTCATAGAAAGTTTAACTAAACCTTTGTCAGCTAATTCCATTAATTCGTATAGTTCTGCCCATGTTCCAACCAAGCTACCTACTATACTTTTCTCTTGGTCGATCATATCAATCGCCAAAATTCTGATCTCTTCACCATAACCTACAATATAAAAAGTGCCGGTTGCTTTAGTCATACTAAGACCCATGGCTGTTGATCCTTTTTCTCCAACAAAGTCTATCACTGCCTCTGCACCTTTTCCTTTTGTAAGCTCTTTTACTTTTTCTATTTCATTACCATCTATCAAAACTCCGTGGTCTGCACCTAGCTCCATAGCATGATCTAAAGGTGTCTTTGCCTTTTCAACAACAATAATGTTTGCAGCACACATAGCTCTCAAACACTGTATCGCTATATGACCAAGACCCCCTGCTCCAATAATTACACAATTTTCTCCAGGTAAAAGGTGCCTAGTTGCTTTTTTAACAACTCTATAAGCTGTTAATCCAGCATCAGAAAATGGTGCTACATCTATAGGTCCCAAAACTTTAGGAATTTTAATTAGATTTCTAACACTTGTCTGAAGTAGTTCAGAATATCCACCGTGCTTAACATTTAAACCTGCAAAAATTGGATTTTCTGCATGCATATCATTTCCTCTTCTACAGTCTAAACATGTGCCCCCTGTTCCAGAAACTTTTGGGTGCAAAATAACCGCGTCTCCTTTTTTAAAACCTTCAACATCTTTTCCAACTTCTTCTACCCATCCAGCATTTTCATGTCCCATAACCATAGGTAGCAAATCATTATTTTGATCAGTTATATGTTTCCAAACACCTTCGATTATATGTAAATCAGTTCTGCATACTCCTGCTGCACCAATTTTGACAATTACATCGCTAGCTTTTTCTATTTTTGGATTGGGCATTTCTTCGCCAGTTACCCAAACTGCTTCCTTCATTTCTGGATCATATTTATGTAGAACTTGAGCTTTCATTAATTTTTCTCCCTTTAATTTCTAAAAGAGACATTAAAAATTCTATTTTAAAGAGAGTCAACGACACATTTTAAATAAAATTTTATATTTTTGTAAATACAACCTGAAGTTAAATAATTTAGTCATAAGAAGAATAAAATCTTAAAAGATATGTTCTATTTATTTTTGATAAGAAAATAAATGTAAGATGAGAGAGAAGTAATAAGAACAAAAATCATAGCAAATTTAAAAGAATTTATTTCAGAAAAATTTAGACCAATTCCTAGGTCAATAATCAGTCCAATTATCCATTGCAACGAAAATGCTCCTATAAATATTAATAAATTAAAAGATGTTAAGGCTTTGCCAGCATTAGACAATGAAAAAGCCATGCCAACTGCAGGCTGAGTTAAAGATAAAAATATTGAACTAACTATAAATATTGCCCAATGAATTGCACCTGCTTTAGGACCTAAATAAATAATTATTGCTAAAATAATTAAATTTATAGGAGCTCCAAACCTTAATAATTTTACCGCATCGCTTACACTTTTTGAAAACCTTGGAACAAAATAACCCCAACTTAAGAAAGAGAAAAGCATACAAAAATAAATTAAAAAAAGACCTTGGGCACTTTCTTCTGGAGTATAACCAGAAACTCTTACCATCCATGGCCCAGCCCATAATGTTTGAATTGCAAATAATCCCCCATAATTAAAAAAACCCATGGGCACTAAACTTTTAAATAATGGATTGCTCCAAACTGTACTTAGTTTTGAGTCACCTGAGCTCTCATTTATGATCCTGTCAGAATCCCACTTAGGGATATATATAATAATTAGAACGATGCTTAAAAAAGTTAAGATAGCTAAAGATAAAAATATAGCCCTCCATCCTATTATTGGTAAGAAGTATTGAACTGGTAAACTAGAAGAAAGCATTCCGATGGCTCCCACCATTAACATCCAAGAGTTTGCACGCTGTTGAGTTTGGTCCTGATACCATATTCTATATGCCGTTAATGGTCCCATCAAACATGCACCAACTCCAACTCCAATTAAAATTCTTGATAAAAGAAGCATGGTTAAATTTTGAGCTGATGCAAATAAAATTAATCCAATAATTGTTAAAGATAAAAAATAAGAAACAATTTTCCTTGGTCCTTTTGAGTCTAGTAAATAACCAAGTGGAATTTGAACACTTGCAAATCCCAAAAAATACCCCCCACCTAAAAGACCAAGTTCTCCAGCTGTTAAATTAAATTCGTTAACTAGCTCTGGTGAAATAGTTGCAGTAATTGCTCTTAGAAGATTTGAAATGAAATATCCTAAAGCAAAAACTAAAAATATCGTAATAGCCTTTGATTTGGCTAAAACAGGTTTATTCATGAATTTTGATTAATTTACTTTATTCTTACACCTGCCCGTTTTAAAAAATTCATCAATATTATCTATTGCTAAATTAGCCATTGCAGTTCGGGTTTCTTTGGTAGCACTGCCTAAATGTGGAAGGATAAATGCGCTTTTATGTTTAAGATATCCAGGATTTAAATTTGGTTCATTCTTATAAACATCCAATCCTACAGCGTAAACTTTTCTTCGTTCAAGAGCATCTATCAAAGCTTCATCCTCGATAATATCTCCTCTTGCAACGTTTGTAACAATTGCTCCTTTAGGTAAATATTCAATTGTATCTTTATTAATTATATCGACTGTTTCTTTTGAAGCTGGACAACAAACTGACAATACATCTGATACTGAAAGTAAGTCTTTTAAATTATCATGGTATGTTGCTCCGTCTTCTTTATCTTCACTTAGCTTAGATCTATTGTGATAATGAATGATCATTCCTAAAGATTTAGCAACTTTTGCAATTTTTTGTCCAATTCTCCCCATGCCAAGAATTCCAAGTCTGGCACCTGTTAATTGCTTGCCAATTAAATAATCTGCTGACCACTTCCAGCCTCCTACTTTTGCACTTTCAATTCCCTCTGCAGCTCGTCTACACGCACCTAAAATCAATAATACTCCTATCTCAGCTGTTGCATCAGTCAAAACATCAGGAGTATTGGTAACTACAATACCTTTTTTCTTTGCTGCTTCTAAGTCTATGTTTCCAAATCCAACAGCAAAATTTGAAATAATTTTTATCGAGTCTGGAAGTTGATTTATTGTTTCAGCATCCAATTTATCAGTTAAGGACGACAATATCCCATCTTGCCCACCACTTAACTCAATTAATTTTTTTTGAGAATATAATTCATCGTTTAAATTAAAATTTGCTTCAAATGTTTCTTTGGCTTTATCCTCACAAGATCTTAGTAATCTCCTAGTGATCAGGATTTTTTTCATATTTAAGATTAGTTTAGATCGAAAATTTTTCCAGGGTTCATTATATTATTTGGATCCAATGTTCTTTTAATTGATTTCATCACTGGAATACTATCGGGATGCTGCTCTAATAAATACTCTTTTTTATGAAGACCAACACCATGTTCACCTGTAATAGTTCCCTCAAGCTCTAAGGCTTTTCTAATTAATGAGCTATTAAAAGCTCTAAGTTGTTTATACATTTCTTTTTTTGCAGGATCGTAAGGTAGAACGACATGGAAATTACCATCACCCATGTGGCCAACCATTGGAGCCCTAACTCCAAATTCTTTTGCTTTTTCTTCTGCAAATTTTACACACTCTGTAATCTTTGAAATTGGAACACATACATCAGTTGAATAAACTCTTCCGTTATCATTTAAAGCCTTAACAGAGTAATATACGTCCCATCTTGCTTGCCAAAGTTTATTTCTATCTTCTAAATCTTTAGCCCACTTAAAAGAACTACCTTTGTTATCTTTTGATAATTCTTCTACAATTTCAATATTCTCTTTATTCGAGGACTCTGATCCATGAAATTCAAAAAATAAAGTTGGTACTGCCTCAATATCTTTTAATTTTGAATAATTAATACTAATACCCATTTGATCTGCATTTAACATTTCAATCCTTGCAATTGGAACACCATACTGAATAACCTGTTGAGCCGTCATTACTGCATCCTCTAATGAAGGAAAATGACAAACTGCACTCATAATGCTTTCTGGTATTGGAGATAATCTTAAATGGACTTCAGTAATAATACCGAGAGTTCCTTCTGATCCAACAAATAGATTAGTTAAATTATAACCTGCTGAAGTTTTTTTAGTTCTACCACCTGTATTAATGATATCACCATTTGGTAAAACTACTGTAAGACCTGAAATAACTGTCTTCATAGTTCCATATTTTACAGCCATTGTTCCTGATGCTGAGGTAGAGGCCATGCCACCTAAAGCTGCGTTTGCTCCAGGATCGATTGGGAAAAAAACTCCATCTTCTCTCAAATACTCGTTTAATTGTTCCTTTGTTACACAAGCTTGAACTCTACAATCAAAATCTTCAGCGTTAACACTTAAAATTTTATTCATTTTTTCCAAACAAATAGTTATGCCATCTTCATTTCCTACAACATTCCCCTCTAAAGATGTTCCAGTACCATACGGAACTACTGGTATTTTATGTTCGTTACAAAGTTTTAATATTTTTGAAACTTCTTCATTGGTTTCAGGAAAGACTACTGCCTTAGATAGAATTGGATCGTAAGTATCTTCACCTCTTGCATAATTTCCTCGAGCAGATTCTGATGTTGAATATCTACTGTTTAAAAGATTTTTTAGTTCTATCTCAACTTGCTGGTTCATAATTATAAGTATTAATAATAATTAAAAAAATAAAAAAATACAGCTTATTTAGAAAGCATCTTGCCTATATTTTCCAATGCTTGCTGTATGTTATCTCTAGATGCGGCAAAACTAAATCTTACATAATCTTGGCAAGTTTTACCAAATGCTGTTCCTGGGACAATTGCAACTCCAGCTTCGTGCATAGCTTTTTTGCAAAATTCAGAACCATTCATGCCTGTACCTATTACTTTCGGGAAAGCATAAAAAGCACCGCCAGGTAAACTACATTCAATTCCAGGCAAATCATTTAATCCTTTATGGATTAAATTTCTTCTCAATGTAAATTTATCTAGCATGTCTTTGATTGAATCATCTGGACCATCTAAAGCTGCTATACCTGCAAATTGTGCAGCTGCATTTACACATGATACACTATTTATTAATAATTTATTTACATGTGGTATCATTTCTTCAGGCCAATAACTCCATCCTAATCTCCAACCAGTCATTGAATAAGCTTTACTCCATCCCTCTAAAACTATTAACCTATCTTTTAAAGCCTCATAGTGAAAAAATGATGGCATTTCTTTGTAGTCAAAAATTTGTCTACTATAAATTTCATCACTTAAGATAGTAACGTGAGGATGTTTTTCTAATTCTTTTGCAAAATAATCTATTACTGGTTTTTCAACAAAACTACCTGTTGGGTTATTTGGATTAATTAAAATTAACAATCTAGTTTTATCAGTAATTAGAGATAAAATTTTATCTGGATCAAATTTAAGATCTTTATCTTCAGTAAGATCATATGGTACAGGTGTCGAACCGGTATAATTTATCATTGATTCATAAATCGGAAATGCTGGCGTAGGATGAATTATTTCTGCTCCTGGTTCACCAAAACATTGGATGGCATAACTCATCGTAGGCTTTCCACCAGGCATAATTAAAATTCTTTCAGCATCAATATTCGCGTTATACTGTTTTTTAATCCATCTTGTTACAGCTTCTCTGCATTCTGGAATTCCGTTGGACATTACATATCCATGGTGACCATCATCTAATGCTTTTTTTGCAGCTTCAACTACATGCTTGGGTGTTTTAAAATCTGGCTGACCTAATCCTAGATGTATCATTGGATGGCCTTTTGCTTCTAATGCTTTAGCTTCTGCTAAGACACTAAATGCTGATTCAGTTCCTAAGTTATTTAAATTTTTTGCAAGTTTCATAATTTTAAAAATGAAAACCTAGACGAAAAGTAGGTTAATGTCTATTCATGTTTTTTAAATAACCTGTTTTAGGTTTTTACGATAATCCTGACAATTACTTATTGATTAATTACGGTAGATTATTTTTGACGCATCCAAGTCTTCAATTTTTTTACATCCCATCAAAATCATATTTCTTCTAATTTCTTTTTGCATATTGTCTAGTAATCTTTCAACTCCTTTTTGACCTCCGGCTCCTAAACTAAAAAGAAATGCTTTACCAAAACTACAAGCAGTTGCTCCTGCAGCTAGGGCTTTAAGAACATGCGTTCCTCTTCTAATACCGCCATCAAGTATAATTTCTAACTTATCACCAACTGCATCTGAAATAGCTTTCACTTGATCGAAAGGAGATCTTGAACCATCTAATTGTCTTCCTCCATGATTAGAAATCATTATCGCAGTGCAGCCAATATCAATTGCTCTTTTAGCATCATCAACCGACATCACTCCTTTCAATGCAAAAGGACCGTTCCATCTTTTGATACAGTATTCTGCATCTTTCCAATTCATTTTAGGATCGTATTGTTCATTAATATAATCTATGACTGATTTCGCAATGTTAGTTCCTTTGTCAGTTTTGTGTTTAATGTTAGCTAACTCAAATTTTTTATTTGTTAAATATTTAAAAACCCATTCTGGACGCATCACAAAACTTAGTAAGCTTTCCAGGGTTAATTTGGGAGGAGTGGTAAACCCAGTTCTATGATCTCTTTCTCTGTTTCCAGCAACAAGAGTATCCACAGTCAAACAAAGCCCATCAAAATTTGCTCTTCGACATCTATCAATTAAATCGTCAGTAATAGATTGATCTTTATGAACATATAGTTGAAAAAGTTTTGGACCACTTGAGATATTTGCTATCTCTTCAATTGAAAACGATGCCATTGTAGACATACTATACATCGTTCCAAATTTTTCAGCAGCTCTTGCTGAAGCTTTGTCTCCTTCAGGTGTGTACAAACTTTGCATTGCTGTAGGTGAGAGAAAAAGAGGCATATCAATTTTTCTACCAAATAAAGTTGTAGAAAGATCAGGCTCTCCAACACTTGTTAATATATTTGGAACAAGATCACAATCGTTGAAAGCATTTGTGTTTCTATTGAGAGTAACTTCATCATCTGAACCACCATCAATGTAATGAAAGATGGGAGACGGTAATTTTTTTTTTGCTAATTTTCTAAAGTCTTCAAAATTATAACAATCATTTATATTCATGATTACTATGTTCTAAATCTTAAATTACTTCTATTTAGATCACTAATTTTAGTACAACCCATTAACTTCATATCTCTTACTAATTCAGACTTATACTTCTCTAAAGCTCTTTCAACACCTGCTTGTCCAGCTGCCGCTAAAGCATATAAATATAATCTACCACCAGAACATGCCTTTGCACCTAATGATAATGCTTTAAGCATGTGAGTTCCTCTGTGAATTCCACCTTCACAGATTACATCTAGCTTATCACCAACGGCATCAACGATTTCAGCAAGTTGATCAAAAGGCGATCTTGATCCATCAAGTTGTCTTCCACCATGGTTTGAAACCATTATTCCTGTACATCCAATATCTACTGCTCTTTTAGCATCTTCAACACTCATCACTCCTTTTAAAGCAAAATGACCTCCCCATTTAGAGCAAAGTTGTTCAGCATCTTTCCAGTTCATTGACTGATCGAGCATTGTAGAAAAATAATTTCCTATTGAAGAGTTGGTGCTAGTGCCTTCTTTTACAAAATCTTGAAGATGGGGTAATTCAAACTTACCTTTTGTTAAATAATTTATTCCCCACATTGGCTTTGTGGCAAAACTGAATAAACTTGAAAGTGTTAGTTTAGGCGGTGATGTAAAACCAGTTCTTAAATCTCTTTCTCTGTTTCCACCAGTTATTGTATCAACTGTTAGAGCCATGACATCAAACTTAGCTGCTTTTGCTCTTTCAAGACATGAATCATTAAGTCCTCTGTCTTTATGAAAATAAAACTGAAACATTTTTGGTGTATCAACAAGTGAAGAAATTTCCTCCACACTCACTGTGGCTAAAGCAGATACTCCAAACATTGTATTATATTTCTTAGCAGCTTTACCTACGGCTCTTTCACCATCATAATGAAATAATCTTTGTAAAGCGGTAGGTGATAAATAAAAAGGTAAATCTAATTTCTTTCCAAATATTGTTGTGGATAAGTCAACATTCTCTACACCTCTTAAAACATTTGGCACTAAATCAACATCATCAAATGCACTTGTATTTCTTGCATAAGTGACTTCATCATCTGCGGCACCATCAATGTAATGAAAAATTGGAGAAGGTAACTTTTTTTGTGCTAATTTTCTGAAATCTGCAAAATTATGACAATCTTTTAAATTCATAAGTTTTATTAGAAGTTTTTTAAGAAATTAAACATATAACTATTTGCCCCAGGATTTTTATCCCCTAAACTAGCATTAGATATATGATTATAAGAAAAACCTAGCTCGCTCGTGTTTGACAAATCAAGTGAAAATTGTAATTCGCTTTTAAATTCAATCAAATGTCCCAAATCTTTACCATCTCCTTCAAAATATAAACCAGGGGTAAAACTCGGAGTGATATGCAAAGCACCAAGCTTATATTGAGCTTGAACACCAGTATACAAATAACCTGCAGCATCTGCTGTGATTAAAGCTCCAGTTATTGGTGAAAGATTTCCTAGAAAAGTATCCTTATTCAAGTTCTCATTTTGATGCTGAAAACCTAATAATGTGGATTTTTTTCCATCATCACTAAAATCAAACATGCCTGTATAAACATTAAATTCTGTATTTTGATTTTTTATATCTAGTTCTTCAGCATTCACTGAAAAAGTAAAAAAAACCAAGAATAATGAAGTCAGAAAATTTTTTAATTTCATAGATAATTAATAGTTATTTTTTGAGTATAAAACTTTTAGCAATTATTGCACCTCCAAATAGAAATATCAATATTGGTAATAACCATAGTAAATACGTATTTTTGTTGAGTCCAGGATCATACAAAATCCAATCACCATATTTTTCTTTAAAATAAGTATATATTTCTTTTTCTGATAAGCCTTCGTCTAATTTTCTATCTACTAAAATTTTCATGCTATTTGCAAAATCAGAGTCTGAGTCATAAACTGATTGTCCTTGACATATCAAGCATCTGAGATTTTTTGTGATTTCATTTCTTTCACTATTTTCATTTGCATTAAGATTATTAATAGCCATTAAGAGAAAAATAATTACAAAATTTTTGAATATTTTCATTTTATTATTTTTTGTATTTCTATCAACAACTCATTATTAAGAGGTCCAATATATTTTTTTATTATTTTGTTATTATAAATTATAAAAGTTTCAGGTACACCAAAAGCTCCCCATTCGATTGAATTTGTCCCATTTTTATCTAAAATGATTTTTTCATAAGGATTACCTAATTCATCTAAAAAGCTTTTAGCATTTTTTTTATTATCTTTATAATTCATGCCAACAATAATTAATTTATTATTTTTACTTAAACTCATCAATATTGGGTGTTCATCTCTACATGGAACGCACCAAGAGGCCCAAATATTTAATAAATAGAATTTATCTAATTCAAAAATTTCAGTTGAGTTTAAATTCTCATTTGAAAGCAGAAGTTCAGCCGAGAAAATTGGAATATCATTATTGATCTTCGTCTCTGGTGTGTAAATATTTGTATCTTTTAAACTTTTGTAAAAAACAGCAAAAATAATTAAAAATATTAGTATTATTGAATATGGAATTAATTTGTTTTTCATATTCTTTTTTGTAAAAAACTAACTAAACCACCAAAGCTTATCATGATAACTGATAACCATATCCACAACATAAAAGGTTTAACTTGATATCTTACATTAAAATAATCTTGATTTTGGACAAGATTAATTACAATAAATTTATCCTTCATTAATGTAGTTTTAATATCTGCTTCACTAGTTGTAATATTAGGTTGGTTATATATTCTTAATTCAGGTGATAAGTTGTTATTTATACCTTCGGAATTAGTAATGTTAAAGTTAGCAATTATAGATTTATAATTTTTCTCTTTTTTTTGATTAATACTTTCAAAAACTATTTTTGTTTTTGAATTATCATAAGTTTCACCTACTTTTAAATTAGTTATTATTTCACTTGAAAATAAATTGTTAAATAGAATGCTTAAAATCAATAAACTAAATCCAAAATGAGCAGTGTTTTGAGCAAAATTTTTATATTTCTTACTAAAAAAATCTCTCAGTGTAATAAAAAATAAATAAAGAGCACTGGAGATTAGAATAGTATTAATAAGAATATTCGTACTAAAATTTTTGACAATAAAGAAAGATATTAAAATAGAGATAATTAATAAAGAAATTAGATAGATTTTATCTTTTAAATCAGATCTTATCCATTTTAATCTTGGCCCAATTGCCATCGCAAATAAAAAAGGAATTAAAAATGGAGCAATGAGTTTGTGATAAAATGGCGGCCCCACAGATATTTTCTGAGAGAATATTACATCTAAAAAGATAGGATAAACTGTACCAATTAATACAACTGATAGAAAGTACATCATAAACCAGTTATTTACTAAAATTGAAGTTTCTTTACTTAACCAAAAAAAATTAGACGAATTATTTTTATTGGTTTGATGAAAAAAGAAAAAAATAAATAAAGACAAAAAAATTAAAGCAAATAAAAATATTAAAATAAATAAGCCTCTTTCTGGATCATTAGCAAATGTATGAACAGAATTTAGAATTCCAGATCTTACTAAAAAAGTCCCACACATGCTCAAGGTGAAAGTTGCAATGGACAATATGATTACCCATGAAGTTAGAATTTCTTTTCTCTCAAGAACTAAAATACAGTGTAAAAGAGTTGTCAAAGCTAGCCAGGGCATCAAGGAAACATTTTCTACTGGATCCCAAAACCAAAATCCTCCCCAACCTAATTCGTAGTAAGCCCAAATTGATCCAAGTAAAATACCCAATGTTAAAAAAATCCAGGAGATTAAAACCCATTTTTTAATATGTACTGCCCAGCTTATTGAAACCATGTTTAAGGTAGTTGCAGCTAAAGCAGATGAAAAAATAATAGAGGAGCCAACATAACCCAAATATAAAATTGGTGGATGAATTGCTAATGCAGGATCCTGCAATATTGGATTTAATCCTAAGCCCTCATCTGGAACTGGAAATAAATAATTAAAAGGGTTTGAAGTTTGAATGAGAAATAAAAAAAAACCAATTATAATTACTTGCTGAAAACCTAATGTTAAAATTTTATACTTGATTGGTTGATTTTTAGTTCTTAATAAAAATATAAATATAAATAATGTTAAAACTAATAACCATAGCAGCAAGCTTCCCTCGTGGTTTCCCCAAGTTCCACTAATTTTATAAAAAAGTGGTTTAGTTGTATGTGAATTGTTAAATACAGTTTCGTTACTAAAATCTGAGATAACAAAAGAAATAATTAAAGCTAAAAAACTAATTAAAACAAAAAATAATTGTAAAAACGAAAACGATAAAATTTTAGTGTCTAATTGATTTGAGTTTTTAAAATTTTGAATTGAAAAAAAAATTAAGATTAAGCCAGCACATAAACCTAGGATAAGTGAGTAATGACCGACAACACTGTAAATCAATTTATTTCTCCTCCAAAGCTTCTTTTACTTCTGGTGGCATGTAATTTTCATCATGCTTAGCTAAAATTTTAGTGGCAGAAAAAAAATTTCTGTCTTTTAAAAATCCTTCTGCAACTACCCCTTTTTCCTCAGCAAAGAGATTAGGAACAGCACCAGAATAACTTACATTTATTTCATTTTTAAAATCTGTAATAATGAAGTTAACTTCATCAGAATTTACATTAATTGAATTTTTTTTAACCATTCCTCCAACTCTAATTTTATTTGTATCTAATTCTGATAATGTTTTAATTTCAGTTGGTGATTGAAAGAAAACTACATTTTCCTCTAAAGATTTAAGAATTAAGAAAACTGTTAAAACTATTGTAACTAAAATTAATGTTACAAACAAAAATCTTAATTTAACTTTGCGACCATACATGGTTTAAAAGTTAGTTATTTGTGGCGTTAGCTAAAATTTCTTTATTGATTCTTTGTGTTTTTGCAGAATTAGCTTTTTCAGGATTTAAAGACCCAAATTTAGCAACAAATTTACTTTGCTCTTTAACAAATTGTAGCTTCGTAATCATATACAAGCCTAAAAAACTTAAAAGAGTAAAACCAAAAGCAGACATTACGTATACTGCATATCCATTCATAAAAAGTAATTCATTAATCATAATCTATCTAAGCCTTTATTTTTAATTTTTATCAGTTCTGTATTATATTTCATTAAGAAAATTAACAACGAAAATAGAGCAAATGCCGCAGTCATTATCAACAAAGGGAAAAGCATTGATGAATGAATTGAACTTTTTGATAAAATATTAATTGAGGCAGGCTGATGAAGTGTATTCCACCACTCAACAGAGTATTTAGTGATTGGAACGTTAATTATACCAATGATTGTAATAAAAGTGGTAATTTTAAAAACTTTTTCCTCTTTTTCATAAATTCTCCATGCAATTAAATACAAAGCAAAAAATAATGCTAAAATTAACATTGAAGTAATTCGTGCATCCCAAGCCCACCAAGTTCCCCATGTAGGCTTGCCCCAAATAGAACCCGTAACCAACGCAATAATATTAAATACAAATCCAGACGGAGCCAAACTTTTTGCAATTAAAAATAAATTTTTATTTTTAAAAATAAAACCACTAACTGACAGTAGGGTTATCGACGAAAAAATTCCAAGTGAGATCCAGGCTGATGGAACATGCACATACATTATTCTTACTGCATCACTTTGTTTATAATCTTCTGGAGACAAAATTAACGCCTCAGTTAAACCAACTGTTAGAACAACAACAAATAAAAACAAAACATACCCTGGAGCTTTAGATGTTATTTGAAATATTTTATTTGGTTCTAAGAGTTTGAACATATTTGTTATTTAGGGATTAATTTTAGAATTTCTATTATGAAAAAGTTATCTGATCAAGAATGTAGAGGGGGAGACAAAAGGACTAAATATAACGTTTAACATCCTTGATCAGAATATAAATGAGTATAGTTAATATTTATGGCCTAGTTTTGAGCAGAATGTGTTGGAATGGTGATTTACTTAGTTTGAAAGCTTAAAATAACTTGAGCCTTTTTTACCTGAAAAAATCTCCTCGATTAGAGGGTGTTTTATTGGCTCATCAGAATCGTCCATGAGCAAATTTTGCTCTGAAACGTATGCCTCATAAGTAATTTCATCATTTTCAGCAAGTAAGTGATAAAATGGCTGATCTTTTCTTGGTCTAACATTCTTTGGAATTGATTGATACCATTCCTCGGAATTATTAAATTCAAAATCAACGTCATAAATGACACCTCTAAATTCAAAGTGTTTATGTTTTACAATGTCGCCGATTGAAAATTTAGCTTTTTGAATTGGCATTGTGATTAGTATGGGTATTTAAATATAAAAATCAATGCAAAAAAGATTAATGTTTTGTGATGTGGCAAATATGTTAATATCTTTTTAGTGAATAAATCTTTTTTAAAATTTATTACCGATTTCGGGCCTTTAGCGATATTTTTTTTCTTTTATTATAATAATGATAAAAATTTATCAGTTGCAATTCCTCCACTGATAGTTGCAACTTTAATTGCTTTAGCGGTTGTATGGTTCTTTGAAAAAAAAATACCTCCAATGCCTTTGGTAAGTGGAATTTTAATAACTTTCTTTGGAGGATTAACTATTTATTTTAATGATCCTATATTCATTTACGTTAAACCAACAATAATAAATATAATATTTGCTTTAGCTTTATTTTTTGGAAAATATTTTACAAGAGAACCAATTTTAAAAAAAATTATGGGAAAATCAATCCCATTAACTGATATGGGATGGGAGATACTAAATAAAAGGTGGATGTTCTTTTTCCTTGGGCTCGCCGTACTTAATGAATTTGTCTGGAGAACACAAACTGAAGAATTCTGGGTCAATTTTAAAGTTTGGGGAATGTTGCCAATAACAATAATCTTTACAGCATTTCAAATACCACTAATCAATAAACATAAAATTGATGCGCAGTAATCTAAAATTAGTAATCAATAATCCACAAAATAAAATAGAGCAAAAACAATTTTTTGAAAAAGATGAACTCAAAATTATTTTAGATCTATATGCAAAGATGGTTTCTGAAGGATCATGGAAGGACTACGGACTAAATATTTCTAGCAAGCAAGTTAGTTTTAGTGTTTTTAAGAACACTGCAGAAAATGCCCTGTATAAAATTTGTAAAAATTTCAAACCCAAAAATAAAAATCTTAAGTATCTGATTACTGATACAAATGGTAAAATCTTAAAAAATACTTTTGAACTTAAAACTTTATTAAAAAATACGAATTGGAAAAAACTCTGAAAAAACTATCGTCTTTGACCAAAAAGTCTCAACAACATTATAAATAAATTTATAAAGTCTAAGTAAAGAGTTAATGCACCCATTACTGCTTTTTTGCCCATGATTTCACCCGTATCACTAGCGGCATACATATTTTTAATTTTTTGTGTATCGTAGGCAGTAAGACCAACAAAAATTAAAACTCCCAATATTGAAATTACAAAATACATCATTGATGATTTCATAAATATATTAACTATCGAAGCTATAATTATTCCAATTAAACCCATCATTAAGAATGAACCTAATTTAGTTAAATCTCTTTTAGTCGTATAACCATAAATACTCATCGCTCCAAAAGTTGCTGAGCAAATAAAGAAAACTCTTGTTACACTCATACCTGTGTAAATTAATAAAATTGAAGATAAAGATAAGCCCATCAACCCTGCAAAAACCCAAAAAGTTGTCTGAGCTTTTGATGCACTCATTTTATTAATTCCAAAACTCATATAAAAAACAATTCCTAATGGCGCAAGCATCACAAGCCATTTTAAACCTGACATATAAATTGCATTACCCATTTGAGTTAGACCCACAATAGATCCAGCATCGTTAGTAACGACTGACATTTTAAATGTTAACAGCGCAACTATTCCTGTTAATAAAATTCCTGTTGCCATATAGTTGTAAACTTTTAGCATGTAGGCTCTTAAGCCTTCATCCATTACAACAGTTGATTGTTGAGCTGCCTTAGCTCTATTTAGTATTCCGTTTTTATCAAATTCCATATGTACATTATATAATAGCCTTTTACTAATTATTCAAGATACCTTAAAAGGTTAATAAAACATTAACATAATTTTCAGATGAATTACAAAAATCTAGGTAACACGGACTTAAAAGTAAGCACAATTTGTCTCGGTACCATGACTTGGGGTGAACAAAATACTCAAAATGAAGCATTTGAACAAATGGATTTTGCTTTAGATCAGGGAGTAAATTTTTGGGACACTGCAGAATTATATGCTGTTCCTCCACGAAAAGAAACTTACGGGGACACTGAAGAGATTATTGGAAACTGGTTTGAGAAAACCAAAAAAAGAAATGAGGTAATTCTTGCAACCAAAGTTGCTGGACCTGCTAGAGATTATTTGAGAAATGGAGAAAATAGTTTTGTTGGTACAAACTTAGAGACTGCATTAAATAATAGTCTCAAGAGACTTAAAACAGATTATGTAGATTTGTATCAACTTCATTGGCCAGAAAGAAAAGTAAATAATTTTGGTAGATTAGGTTACGTTCATCAAGAAAATGACTGGAACCAATTTGAATATGTATTGGAAGAATTAAATAAATACATAGATCAAGGTAAAATTAGGCATATTGGTTTATCGAATGAAACCCCTTGGGGAACAATGAGTTTTCTTAAACTTTCAAAGGACAAAAATTTACCTAGAATGATGTCAATCCAGAATCCATATAGTTTATTGAATCGATCCTATGAAGTTGGATTAGCTGAGGTATCCATAAGAGAGGAAATTGGTTGTTTGTCATACTCTCCCCTTGCAAGTGGTTATCTAAGTGGAAAATACAGAAATAAAAAATTTCCAAAAGGATCTAGAATGGAAAGAGATTTTGATTTTTGGACAAGATACAGAAAGCCAAATACTGAAGAAGCAGTAGAGCTTTATTACAATATAAGCAAAAAACATAATCTTGATATGAGTCAAATGTCTATCAAATTTTGTGAAATACAGGACTTTATGACAAGTGTAATTATTGGTGCAACAACAATGGAGCAGTTGAAAACCAACATAGAAAGTGTAAATGTTAATCTATCAGATGATGTCATTAAAGAAATTAACCACGTTCAAAAAATTTACCCAAATCCATGTCCTTAGTTAAAAAAATTATAACATTTTTTACTATTTTGTTTTTAGCAAGCTTTGGTCAACTTCAGGCGCAAGAAGTAAAAAAAATAGGTAAGTACAAAGATTGGGAAGCAATGGTAGTTTCTGAAGCAAGTGGAAAAGTTTGTTTTGCGCAATCCTCACCTATCTTGCAAGCACCAAAATCAAACAAGAGAGATGCAAAATTATTTGTAGCCTTTAGACCAAACGAAAGTATTACTAATGAAGTAAGTGTTACCCCAGGCTATGAATTTAACAAAAGCAACTCTGTTACTGCAGCTTCAGGTAAAAATAAGTTTAAATTTGATATTAAAGAACAAGGCTTTGCTTGGATTGCCGATAATAAAATTGAATTAAAAATGATTAAGCAAATGAGAAAAGGATCTAGATTAATGGTCACTGGATATAATCAAAAAGGCTCTCAAACAATTGATCATTATTCATTACTAGGATTTACAAAGGCTTATAACGCATCTCGAAAAGCTTGCAGTTAATTTAATGAAATCAAAAAAAAAAATTGTCCTAGCATACTCTGGAGGGCTTGATACCTCTATTATTTTAAAGTGGCTCCAAGAAAATTATGATGCAGAAGTAATTTGTTACACTGCAGATGTAGGGCAAGAGATTAATAGAAAAAAAATAATCTCTAATGCAAAGAAATTTGGTGTAACAAAAATAATTATTAAAGACTTAAAAGATGTCTTTGTAAAAGATTATGTTTATCCAATGATCAGAGGTCATGCTATTTATGAAGGTATCTACTTGTTAGGTACGTCTATCGCAAGACCACTTATAGCTAAAGATCAAATCAGAGTTGCTAAGAAATTTAAAGCATACGCAGTCTCTCATGGAGCAACTGGTAAAGGAAACGACCAAGTAAGATTTGAACTAGGGTATCATTACTTTGGACCAAAAATAAAAATCATAGCACCGTGGAGAATATGGAATTTAAAATCTAGAACTGATCTAATTAATTATGCAAAAAAACACAACATAGCTATTCCAAAGGATAAAAAAGGTGCTCCACCTTTTTCAGTTGATGATAATTTATTTCACACCTCTACTGAAGGTAAGCTTTTAGAAAATCCAAAAAACTCTGCTCCAGAATTTATTTTTCAAAGATCAGTTTCACCTGAAAAGGCACCAAATAAAGCTTCTTTTGTTACTATCAATTTTAAAAACGGAGATCCATTTGCTGTTAATGGAAAAAAACTTTCTCCAGCAAAATTATTAGAAAAATTAAACAAACTCGCAGGTAAAAATGGAATTGGGAGAGTTGATTTAGTGGAAAATAGATTCATTGGTATAAAGTCGCGAGGGGTTTACGAAACTCCTGGAGGTACTCTATTGCTTCATGCGCATAGAGCCATAGAGTCTGTAACCTTAGATAAAGACACCATGCATAAAAAAGATCAAATCATGCCTAGATATGCCGAACTTATTTATAATGGTTACTGGTTTTCCAAAGAAAGATTTAAACTACAAAAAATTGTAGATCTAAAAAAAAATAAGGTAAACGGTTCTGTGAAACTAAAACTTTATAAAGGAAATGTTACAATTAATTCTAGACAAACTAAGAGCACAGCTTACTCAATGAAAAAAGTTTCGTTCGAGGAAAATAAAACGTTTAACAAGTCAAATGTTGAAAAATTTATTAATTATCACAAGAAAAAACTGCGTTCTTAATTAATCTTAGGTCAATTTATCGTTTGTCAAATTAGTTTAAAGCTATATCTTAAAATTATGGAATCATTAAAAAATTGGATGAGAGATACTGCTAATATTTTATTTGATGACAGCAAAAATGATCTTCGTGCCCTTCCTAAAACAGTTAGATTACAAATTCTTTTGGTCCTAAGTTTTATTTGGACTACTGTTTTTAGTTTGTATGTATTTTCATATACAACTTTTGCATTTGGCTGGGCTGGACTTTTTTTAGCTCACATTGGTTTAATATTTGCTGTATATATGACATTCAAACAATTCCACAGGGCAGAGGAAAGATCTGCTAGTGTTTTTCGAACAAAAAATTTTGATCCATTTAAAATAATGGTCATTGTTTTTGTAATTGTATTTATTTTTGTTTTTTCAAAAGGAATTGAAGTTTTAACAAGTCCAAACCCAAATTCTTACTCTATTCCTTATGATGGGCCTTCAAAATCAGTGTTTGAAAAATGGCTCCCATTTAGTAAAGATAAGTAATGGATAAGATAGCGAAAAACTTACAGTTAGGGTTAATGTGCATTATTTTAATCAGCACTATTATTGCTGTTGGTATTGAAATTTCAAATATGTTTACAAATCAACTAGTTACATTAGCTGATTTGCTTTTAATGTTTCTATATTTAGAGGTACTAGCGATGGTGAGAGTTTTTTGGAATCAACAATCTATAAGTATTACCTTACCACTTCTTATTGCAATAACAGCTCTTGCTAGGTTTATTATTCTACAAGGCAAAGAAATGGATCCTACCGCTCTTGTCTATGAGGCAGTGGCTATACTGTTAATTGCTGGAGCAATTGTTGTTCTTAGATTAAGGCATAGTGACAAACTGGGTCTGAAGAAAAAAAAATCAAGGTAGTTTAATATGTTGTTTGAGGCTTCAAGGGCGAAAGCCATTGAAAAATTAAATCATTTTGTGGAAAATAATCTTTCTGAATATTCTAAGTTAAGAAATTTTGATTTTGGGTTAGAGAATAGATCTAATGTATCCTGTCTATCCCCTTACATCACACACGGGATAATAAGCGAAAAAGAAATCATAAATAAATCTCTTAATAAATTTTCTTTTTCAAAAAATGAAAAGTTTATCCAAGAGGTTTTGTGGCGTACTTATTGGAAAGGTTGGCTTGAACTAAGACCTAATGTTTGGGATGATTATTTAATAGAGTTAAAAAAAATAAAAGAAGAATTAAAGGATAATAAAGAATATTTAAATGCCATCGAAGGTAAAACAAATATTGAGTGTTTTAATGTATGGGTAAATGAGCTCAAAGAAAATAATTATCTTCATAACCATACCAGAATGTGGTTTGCAAGTATTTGGATTTTTACTCTAGAGTTACCATGGCAACTAGGTGCTGAATTTTTTATGCAACATCTGTATGATGGAGATGCTGCATCGAACACCCTAGGATGGAGGTGGGTCGCTGGAATTCAAACACAAGGTAAGCATTATTTAGCAAGCGAGTGGAATATTAAAAAATTTACCAATAATAGATTTCAAAATATAAAATTAAATGAAAACGCTCCACCAAAAAACTCTGAAAGATCTTACTCGGTTATAAATCAAGAATTTAGCAACCCTCAAGACATTAAGGAAAAAAATCTTATAATTTTTGAAAATAATCTCTCATTTGAAATCACTGACTTTAACAAAAATTTTTTTAAAAAAATTTATATAGTTTCTAATAAAAATGAAAATAGATCTATCAAGCTCAGTGAAAGATTAGTGAAATTTAAGTCTCTTTTAGTGGAAGACCAAAAGCAAAGGCTTAAAGATAAAAAAATTGATTCTGAGGTAATTAATATTAATGAAATTAACAATATTGAAAATTGCTACGGATTGTATCCAGCTGTTGGAGAAAATTTAGATTATCTAAATTCTAATAATTTAAAGATAGAATTTTTATACAGAGATCTTGATCGAATTTCTTGGCAATACTGTAATAAAGGGTTCTTTAATTTTAAAAATTATATTCCAAAAATAATTTCAACTTTCTGCTAATACCATCTAATCATTCCAATGATTCCTGCAGTTGCATAGAAAAATTGTAAAAATAAAATACCTTTGTGACCTCCTCTATAAGCCCAAATTCCAATTAAAATTGCTGATAAAAGCAACAAGCAAAAACCAAAGAACTCTATTCCAATATTTGATGCAACAAATAAAGAATACAATATTGCAGTTATGACCCCTGCCCATTCAAAAAATTTGTTGTTCATAAAAGTTTTTTAAAATTATCACAAAGTGTTTTAGAATAATAATTTATATCTTTGATATAATTTGGGTCTTCAATTTTTACGTTCATTACTTAACCAATCAAATAGAAGACAACAAGGTATCTACTTACTTTTCCAATTGCTACTAAAATAATAAAATCTAAAAATTTAACTCTCAATAAACCTGCAATTAAAGTTAATGGATCACCTAAAACAGGGACCCAAGCAAATAATAAAGACCATTTGCCAAACTTTCTAAACCATTTTGATGATTTTTCTATTTGTGTTTCTTTAAATGGAAACCATTTTTTTGAACTAAGATTTCTTGAGTAAAATCCTAAAGCCCAATTAACAACAGATCCTAAAACATTTCCAAAGCTTGCAACGATTAACAATAACAAATTGTCATAATTTGATGTTACAATTAACCCTGCCAATGTAAGTTCGGAAGAAAATGGTAAAATAGTTGCTGCTAAAAAAGATATTACGAATAACGATAAGTAGATCACTTAGAGCACTTTTTTGAACAATACTTTACCTTATGCCAATTAAGCCTCCATTTTTTTCGCCATGTAAAAGGTCTTTTGCAAACAGGACAAGTTTTAGACGGCAAATTTTCTTTTTTCATTAAATAGTATTTTGTCTAATAAATTTATCAGCCTCTGAAAGAATTAGTTTTTTTCTTTCATCCTTCATTTTATCTAAGATATGAACCATCATTGATAAACGAGGATTTTTCAAAAAAAATTTTCTATTTCTATCTATAAATCTCCAATAAAGTCCGTCCATAGTATTACACCACTCTCCTTTCTTAAAATCCATCATTTTCATAAAATATGCGGATCCACATATATAAGGTTTGGTTGCAAAAATACCTCCATCGCTAAACAGTCCCATTCCATAAACGTTTGGAACCATCACCCAGTCAGATGAATCGACAAACATTTCCATAAACCATTTATAAACAATGGTAGGCTTAATCTCACACAAGTTCATAATATTAGATAAGATCATTAATCTTTCGATATGATGTGACCAACCATAATCGACTGCATTCTTAATTGCATAGTCTAATGGTGGAAGGCCAGTATTTCCTTCGTACCAAGAGTTTTTCATTTTTCTATTTTGTTTAAAGAAATTTCTAGTTTCCATTTCTTTAGAATAACCCTGATAAATACCTCTCATAAACTCCCTCCAACCAATTACCTGACGGATATAACCTTCCAAAGAATTCATTCTTATTTTATTTTTTTTATGAAAATCTAAAACTTTGTGAATTATTAATTCAGGTGTTATTAGCCCAAGGTTAATATATGGACTTAAAGCACTATGAAAAAGAATGTTATCTTTTTGATCTACAGCATCCTCATAGTCACCAAATAGGTTTGATTTTTCTTTAATAAAAAAATTTAAAAGTTTGACTACATCATCATATTCTGTTGCAAACCAAAAATGATCTGTGCTACCTGGATGGTCTTTAAACAATTTTTCAATAATAGGTTTCAATTTTTTTGTGTAACTTGTTTCATTAATTTTGGGAAATTTTGGTATAGAAATATCTTTAGGTAATTTATTTCTATTATCTTCATCAAAGCTCCACTTACCACCAATTGGATTACCATCTGATCCCATTAGTATTCCTGATTTTTTTCTTACCTCTTTGTAAAAAGTTGCCATAAATGGTTTTTTTGAGTTTCCTAGATATTTTTTAAATTCTTCACGAGAATTAAGAAACATTGGTGTTTGAATAATATTCCATTCAATCTTCTCTTTTTTAAAAAATAAAGAAATCTTTTGTTCAAAAGGTTTATCTTCTATCTCGAAGCTGGATACTTCCTTGATTTTTTTTTGGGTAATGATTTTTTTTAATTTTTTTAAATAATCTTCACTAAATTCTTTGTCTTCAATTTTTGAATATTCTAATTTAAATTTATTTTTCTTAAGACCATCTGCGTAGGATCGCATAGAAGATAAGAACAAAAGAATTTTTTGCTTATGGTGTTTTTCATAGGTACATAAACCTTTATCTTCTGCCATAAAGAAAGTATGGTCTTTTTTGAAGCGGTCGATGTATTTTGTTGGAAATAATTGATTACCAAGTATAAAAAATAACTTCATGGTTAAATATAACTAATAAAATTTTTTATGTCAGAAAAATATCTTATTTTTGGTGCGACAGGATCTATTGGCTCTAGTCTTGCTGAACAATTAAAAAGCTCTGGTTATGATATTCATTTAGTTGCCAGGAACGAAAGTGAAGTAAGCGCTTTAGCTGATAAGCTAGGATGTCCATTCACACTTGCAGATGTTTTAGAGGAAGGATTTATAGAAAAAGTTAAAACCGATGTACCAGAAATAAAAGGTATTGCTTATTGTGTTGGTTCTATTGATTTAAAACCATTACGAATGGTGAAAGAGGAAGATTTCAATAAATGTATGAAGCTAAATTTGTATTCAGCAGTTGAGGCAATCCAGGGTTATCAAGAGAGTTTGAAAAAAAATAAAGGCTCAATTGTTTTATTTTCAACTGTTGCTGCACAGAGGGGTTTTACTAACCACGCAATCATCGCATCTGCAAAGGCAGCTGTTGAAGGTTTAACTGTTTCTCTTGCTGCTGAATTTGCTCCAAATATCAGAGTAAATTGTGTTGCTCCAAGTCTTACCAAATCTAAAATTGCAGAACCAATGCTAAAAAATACAGCTATTGCAGAAGGAATAGCAAAGGCTCACCCTCTTAAAAGATTAGGAGAAGGAAAAGACTCTGCATCACTTGCAAAATTTTTAATTACAGAAGATAGTTCCTGGGTTACCGGTCAGATAATTGCAGTTGATGGTGGTAGATCTAAACTTTCATAAAGTGATTAGATATTTTTTATATATAATTTTTTTTACTTTTATTAGTTCAAATAGTTTTTCGAATGATTTTAATTTTAAAAAAATTGCAGATCTCGATGATCCTTGGGGGTCATCTTTTATAAATAAAGATGAGCTATTAGTTACTGAAAAAAGTGGAAAAATTAAAATTATAAACATTCTTTCAAAAGAAATTTTCGAGGTTAAACATAATTTAGATTTTTTAGTAGTTGGTCAAGGTGGGTTGCTAGATATTATTTATCAAGACAATACGGTTTGGATTTCATACTCGGAAAATAGATCAAACTGGAAAACAAGTACTTCAATTGCAAAGGCAATGTTTGATAAAAGAGAGTTAAAATTTAAAAATATCTTTCAGGCGAATCCTCCAATTGACTCGGGTTATCATTTTGGATCAAGACTGGCTATTAAAGACAATTATTTATTTGCATCTGCTGGTGAAAGAGGACAAGGTATGATTGCACAAGATCCATCTCAACATCCTGGAAGTATTATTAGAATTCATCTAGATGGAAGTATTCCAAAAGATAATCCTAAGTTTGAAGGAAAATCAGATTGGCTCCCAGAAATATATCAAATAGGTATTAGAAACCCTCAAGGTTTAGCCCTATCTCCTTTTGATGGAAAAATTTATATGAGTAATCACGGCGCTAAAGGAGGCGACTGGTTTGGTGAGGCAAAAAAAGGTGAAAACTATGGATGGAAAATTTTAGGTTGGGGTGGAACAAATTATTCAGGCAGCAAAATTGGACCAAAATGGAAGCCTGGGTTTACAAAAGCTATTAAATACTGGGTTCCTTCAATTGCAACTAGTGCCATCACAATTTACAAAGGTTCAGAATTTAAAGAATGGAATGGTCTCGCTTTGGTAACTTCTTTGAAAGATAAATCTCTTAGAGCTCTTGATTTTAGTGACCTATCAAATGTTAAAGAAAGTCTAATTTTTAAAAATAAAATTGGAAGGCTAAGAGATATCCAGGTTCATCCTGAAAATGGTAAAATTTATTTTTTAGCGAATAATAGTTTGTGGTTAATGGAAAAAAATTAAAGAATTGTTATTCTGTGCATAATTCTATTACCTTTAAAAGGTGTTGCTTGATGCAACATGGATCTGTTATCCCAAATAGCTAATTGATTTTTTTCCCATTGCAGTGAATGTTGAAATTTTTTTTTAATTTGGTGTTTGAATAATTTTTTTTTTAAATCAACTTCATTTTTAATTTTTGGCTGAAATCCAACTAAATGACCTGGGCTAGAATAGATTGCATAATTTGAACTTATTTTTCTTATAATTTTATGAGTAGATTTTAATTCTTTTATTTTTTTCCCTTTCTCTTTTACTCTCTCTTTTGTGGTAATTGAAATTGGACCCTCAGAGGAATAAACCCCCTTTAAACTTGATAATTTTCGTTTCATAGGTTCAGTTAGATTTTTAAAAGCATGATATTGTGAACAAAACTCTGTATTTGCTTTTCCTTTTTTGGGAACTAATTTTGATAGCAACATAGTAAATTTTGGTGGTTTTTTTGTATAAATAGAATCTGTGTGAAACTGTTCACCAAAACTTGGTCCTTTATCGCTTTCTTTTCTTTGAACAACAGTTATCTGAGGATATTTTTTGTTTAATCCTTTTAATCTTGGATAATCTGCAAGTTTTCCAAAATTTTTAGCAAACTCAACATAATGTTTAGAGGAAAGATTTTGTCTTCTAAAAAAAATCATTCCATATTTATTTAGAGCATTAATAATGATTTTGAAATTTTCTTTTGAAAGTTTTTGAAGATCAGTGTCAATCTCAGCCCCAATATTATTTTTATTGGGAATAATTCTTATCATCTTAAGAATTTAGTAATTTGTTTTTTGCTTTCTCAAACTCTTCTTGGGTTAGCACTCCACTTTCACGCAAACTATTTAATTTTGCTAACTCATCACTTAATGAACTATTGTCGGTTGAAATGGTTGATTTAGTCTCCGCTTCGATCTCTTCTTTTTCTGCTCTATTGGCTTCTTTAGCATTAAATCCGTTCATTATTGCCATACCACCTAAATATAGTACATAAGCCATAATTGGTATTACTAAACCAAAAAAAATTATTTTTTCCATAAACTAATCTTCGTCTTCCTCTCTCCATTTTTTTTCGTACAATAAGTAAGCTGCATAAACTACTGAAACTGTTCCTACAATCATTCCATAATCAAAACCTGTTTGCTGGTCGTGAAGGTACCAACCCAGTTGAGTAGCTCCAATCGGTGGAACCGTCAATAAAAGAAATATTATTCCAATTCGATATGGATACCTAGGTTTTTTCATAACTCAGGTTAACAGAATAAATTAAGAGATTTAATTGCTAAATTTGCGATCTTTTGAAACACTCTATAGTATTTTTCAATAAACAAGCGATTGTCATTGGGCCTACACCACCCGGAACGGGTGTTAAAGCTTTTGCATTTTTAGAAACTTCATCAAAATCCACATCCCCTACAATTCCTTTATCGGTTTTATTAATACCAACATCAATAACAATAGTATTTTTTTTAACCCAGTCACCTTTAACAAGTTCTGGAATTCCAACTGCTGCAACTATTATATCTGCTTCTAAACATTCTGCCTTTAAATCTTTAGTTTTTGAATGAGTGATTGTCACCGTACAATTCTCTTTTAAAAGAAGTTGTGTCATTGGCTTTCCATTTAAATTTGATCTTCCAACTATTACTGCTTTTTTTCCATTTAAATTAGGTTCAACTTTTTTAATTAATAAATAGCAACCCAAAGGTGTACACGGTACTGAACTTTCATATCCAGAGGAAAGATTTCCAACATTCATTGGATGAAAACCATCAACGTCTTTTGAAGGTAAAATTGTTTCAATTACTTTTTGTTTATCAATATGTTTTGGGAGTGGCAGCTGAACTAAAATTCCTGAAACTGTCTCATCCTTATTTAATTCCTCAATTTTTTCTAATACTGTTTTTTCCTCAACTGAATCTGGATACTTTATAACTTCGGATTTTAAACCTACTTCATTAGCTGATTTTTCTTTGTTACGTACATAAATTTGGCTTGGAGTTAAATCACCTATAAGGATAACTGTTAAGCCAGGCACTTTATTGTATTTTACTTTTAATTCTGTGACTTCATGCTTAAGCTCTTGTCTTAATTCTGCAGCAGCTTTCTTCCCATCTATTAAAATCATTTTATCTTTCTAAAAAATCATTGGCGCGATGTAGAGCTTCATACACATTTCAATAAACCAAATCAATAGTAGAAGAATTACCGGAGATATGTCTAAAGATCCTAAATTAGGTATAAAACGTCTGATTTTGTTTAAAATTGGATCTGTAAGTCTGTAGGTTAATTCTAAAAGAGAATAAACAAATCTGTTTTGGGTATTTAAAACGTTAAAGGCAATTAACCAACTTACAACTACATTTGCTATTACAACATATGAGTAAAGTTTTAGAATTTGTAAAACTAAATAAAAAATTGCTATCATTTTTTTTCGACATAAATCGACTGACTTGGGAAAGCAAAAGAAGCACCATTTTTCTCGACTATCTGTTTAATTTCAATTGCTAATCTCTCTTTCACTTCTAGAGAATTACTCCAACTATTAGATTTCGTAAAACACCTCACCAGCAAATCAATAGAACTATCTGAAAATTTTTCTATTCTAACAGCAACTCCTGTTGCTTGGTTAAAATCCTCACTTTTATTTATATATTCTTCTATCTCGTCTCTTACTTTTTTTAACTGCTCAATTGTAGAGTCATACTGAAGAGTAATAATCCACCTCACTCTCCAATTTGAAGTTTCACTTACATTTATGACTGCATTTTCTGCGAACTGAAAGTTTGGAATAATTGCTAGAGACTTATCAAACTTTCTAATTGTTGTTGACCTAAAGCCAATTTTTTCAACTATCCCTTCTATTATTCCATCAACTGCTATCCAATCTCCAATTTTAAATCTTTTTTCAACTAATACTAAAATTCCTGAAATTAAATTTTTAAATAAATCTTGTGCACCTAGAGCCACTGCAACACCAAACAAACCAAGACCTGCAATAATTGGACCAATTTTAATTCCCCACAACTCAAGAACAGCAGCTAATCCAAGTATAAAAATTAATACTTTTAATGACTTTATTATCCACCCAATAAGTTCTCTTGTTAAAAGTTTATCTAGTCCACTTAATATATAAGATACAGGTTCAATTATTTGATGAATAACCCAAAATATTAAAATAGTTATCAATGTTCTATTAATAGTATCTACTACATCTCTACCCTCTGCAGAAAAAGTCATGTAATAGCTTGCAATAAAAAAACCTAAGACGATTGGTAGAAATCTTGCTGGGCCTTCTAAAGCGCGAACGAAAGTATCATCTAGCTTGTTTGTAGTTCGCTTTGAAATAATTTCTAATTTTTTAATAACTAATTTACTGATCAAGCCTCTAAAAATTAGAAAAACTAAAAAAATAGCAATACCAATTACGATTTGAAAAATATCAACTCCAAGAATACCCTTATTCCAAACCGATAAAAATATATCAGAAAAATTATTTATTATTTCCATGGCTAAATTTTATATAACAAAAACTCCTCTTCTCCAGGATTAAAAAGAAATATCTTTTTCCATTTAATTTCGTTCAGTATTGATGAGGTTTTTTCACCTATGCACATTAGATTTGTATCCATCCATAGACTTTCTAATTGATGAATTTTGATAAAGTTTAAAAAACTTGATCCACTGTTTTGAGAGTAAACATAGACGATATCGGGCATATTTTTTTTTAATTCTTTAACGAAGTCTCCATTAAAATTATAATTATGGTTGACCCTGTAATTTACAATCCTCTTGATACTATAACCTTCTTTTATTAATTGCTGGTCAAGATCGACTGAGATTATTTCTCCGCTCACATAAAGTAACTGTCCGTCTGATAAGCTATGGTTTTGCAAAATTAATTCTTTTAAATTTGAAACATTACCTTCTGCTGCAATTGTATTTTGGAATCCAAAACTTCTTGCTTTTTTTTCAGTTGCTTCTCCTACACAAAAACATTTGATTGTTTTATTAATTTCATCATGATTTAAAAATTTTACAGCATTAGCACTAGTGAAGATAATTCCATTAAAGTCTGCAAAATTTATTTCATCGTGAACTACTTTCTCAACACTTAATAAAGGAAGGTGAGAAACTTGATGACCTAAGGATTTAAATTTGACAATCATTTCAGAGCAGTTTTCTAAAGATCTTGTTAGTAAAATATGCATACTATCTTTTATAAGAATTATTGGATTTTATTTTTAAAATTTGACCTACTTCTTTACCAATTTGACTAAACTCTTCAAGTTTGCCAGTTTTTTTTTCATAAAATCTTTTTGAGCCATCTAATGAAAATAGTTCAGCTTCAACAATAATTTTGTCACCTTTTATTATAGAGTGGGCTCCAACTGCTGTTTCACAATCTCCTTCCAAAATTTTTAAAATATTTCTCTCAACATGTGCTCTAATAAATGTTTCATTGTGATTTACTTTTTTTAAAACTGAGTTTATTTCCTCGTCACCTTCTCTGCATTGAAGAGCAATTATACCTTGTCCAGCACTTGGAATTACTTTTTCTGGGGAAAAAATTTCTGAAATTTCATCATCAAAATTTAAAAATTTGACTCCTGCATAAGACAAAATTATTGCATCATATATTCCATCTTTTAATTTTTTAATTCGGGTGTCAACATTTCCCCTAATAAGATTACATTTTAGATCTGATCTAATTTTTTTAATCTGATATTCTCTTCTATAAGATGAAGTTCCAATTATAGAATTTTTTTTTAAATCGCTTAATTTTTGTTTATTCATTGTGATAAGAATTTCCCTTGGATCATTTCTTTCTAGGAATACATCTGTTTTGAGACCTTGAGTTTCAAAAGCTGGCATATCTTTAAGTGCATGAACTGCAATATCAATATTTTTATCTTGGAGTTTTTTTTCAATATTGCTTGAAAATAATCCTTTACCACCAACTTCTGACAATCTTACATCATGAAACTCATCTCCTTTTGTAGTAATTTTTTTTATTACAATATCTTCTTCGCTAAAGTCTGTACTTTTGACAATTTGATCTTTGGCTTTTTGGGCATAAACCATAGCCAACTTGCTCCCTCTAGATCCAATGATAATTTTTCTATTCATAAATATTTTTATTTCTTACTTGTAATCAGATTGTACAATTATTAAAAACTATTTGAATGAGCAAAAAACCCTTAGTTCTCGGAATAGAAACGAGCTGTGATGAGACGGCGGCATCAATTATAACTCAAGATGATCAAGGGAATCCCGTAGTTTTATCAAACGTTATTTCAAGCCAAGTTGAAGTTCATAAAGAATTTGGAGGGGTGGTTCCAGAATTAGCTGCACGATCACACGTTGATAAAATTGATTGGATTGTTCAAAAAGCTATTGATGATAGTGGAAAAAAAATTAATGAAATTGATGCTGTAGCATCTACTGCAGGACCTGGTTTGATTGTCTGTCTAGCAGTTGGTTTGAGTTTTGGAAAAGCTTTTGCGGCTTCAATTGATAAACCCTTTATAGCTGTTAACCATCTAGAGGGTCACGCATTGAGCCCTAAGTTAAATTCAAATTTAAACTATCCGTATTTGCTTTTGTTAATATCGGGTGGACACTCGCAATTTTTAAATGTTCAAGGATTGGGAAAATATAAAAGATTAGGAACAACAATCGACGACGCTCTAGGGGAAGCATTTGATAAAACTGCAAAACTTTTAGGAATTGAATTTCCAGGTGGTCCACAAATTGAAATTTTAGCAAAAAAAGGTGATCCTAATAAATATAATTTACCAAAACCTATTTTTAGTAAAGGTGGTTGTAATTTATCTTTTGCTGGTCTTAAAACGGCGGTGTTAAGAATAACAAAAAATATTAAAACAGATCAGGAAAAATTTGATCTAGCTGCATCTTTTCAAAGGACTATAGAGGAAATTTTGTATAAAAAAACTAAAGTTGCTTTTACTGAATTTGAAAAAGAAAATGATCTAAACGAAAAAAATTTCGTAGTTGCTGGAGGAGTAGCCGCAAATAAAAATATTAGAAATATGCTTATCAATTTATGTATGGAAAAAAATTTTCAAAGTATTTTTCCTCCAGTAGAACTTTGTGGAGATAATGCTGCTATGATAGCTATGGTTGGTTTGGAGAAATTTAAATTAAAAGAGTTTAGTCAATTAGATCACCCTGCAAAACCTAGATGGCCCCTTGATGAGGATGCTGCCTTTTTAAAAGGTGCTGGAGTAAAACTATAAATTGTTTACCTAAACTTAGGTCCAGAGAGCCAGATAGCAAGAGTATGCCTGCTTCCTGAAACTATTTTATTTACTTTATGATTAATAAATGATGGAAAGATAATTGCACTTCCAGGGATATTAAACTCATTACAAATAATCTCTTTTGCTCTAAATAAAACTAACTCTCCTCCATCATACTTTTCCTCTGACAAATTTAGTAAAGCTGTAAGTTTAATATCTCTTACTGGGTCTCCAGGAACAGCATCTATATGCCAGTTATATTCTGTGCCCACTTTATAAGAATTATAATTTAACTTTTTTAAAGATGTTAGTGGATGCAAATCAAATCCAAAATAATTATTATTTGCCGTTAGACAAAAATCAATAAATGGATATATGTACCTTTGAATTTTTCCCAAATTTACAAAATTAACATTTGAAGTTTTATTTGAATCGACCGCGTAATCATCTTTACCTTCAACAAAATTTGAAGTGATAACTTTATTAATTTCGTTAATCTGATCTTTGTTAAAAATATTCATCGATGAATAATTAGCAGCTCTCATGAATCTTAAATTATCAATATTATTTGTTCTTACAATCAGTAAATCAAAATAGCGCTTTAGATATTGATAAATCAAATAAAATAATAGAAAGTGATCAAATGCAATATTGGTTAATGAAGTCTGAACCAGATGTATGGTCAATTGATCAACAAATAAAGTCAGGCGCCAAAGGGGCGCCGTGGGATGGTGTAAGAAATTACCAGGCTGCAAAAAATTTAAAAACTATGAAAAAAGGTGATCTTTGTTTTTTTTATCATTCAAATATTGGTAAAGAAATTGTGGGTATTGTTGAGGTCATTAAAGAGCACTACATAGACAAAACAGATAAAAGTGGGCGCTTCGTTGCTGTTACGGTTAAGTTTAAAAAGAAATTAGCAAAATCAGTTACCTTGGAAGACATAAAAAAACACAATGAATTGGGGAATTTAGCGTTGATTAAACAGAGTAGATTATCTGTGATGCCAATCGATTATAAAAGCTGGAAAATTATAAATAACATGAGTAGAATTTAAAAAAAAAAATTTCAAATGCCTAAAAAAAAGAAAAAAAAATCTAAAGTAAAAAAAAAATCTTCTAAAAAAGCTAGAAAAAAAACTAAAGTAAGAAAGGTTTCAAAAAAAATTAAAAAAAGAAAGAAAAATAAAAAAAAGAGTGAAAAAGAGACTAGTTCTTCTCCCCCAGAAATAGTAATAAAAACTAAACCAGAGTGGGTAAGAGCGAGTTTAGCAAATAAAAGTAAGTACATACAAAAATACTCTCAATCTATAAAAAGTAATGATGATTTTTGGAGGAAAGAGGGAAAAAGAATTACTTGGATAAAGCCTTATAAAAAAATTAAAGACGTTAAATACAGTACTAAAGAAGTAAAAATTAAATGGTATCAAGATGGAACTTTAAATGCTTCTGCAAACTGTATCGATAGACATTTAAAAGACAAAAAAGATAAAACTGCAATTATTTGGGTTGGAGATGATCCAAAAGATAGTCAAAAGATAACTTACAAACAATTACACCAAAAAGTTTCAAAGGCTGCAAATGGTTTAAAAAAACTTGGAATTAAAAAAGGTGATCGAGTTACAATTTATTTAACCATGATCCCAGAGCTTGCAATTTTAATGTTAGCATGTGTTAGAATAGGTGCAGTTCATTCAATAATATTTGGTGGTTTTTCTGCAGAATCAATTTCTGGTAGAGTAAATGATTGTGAGTCTGAATATATAATCACTGCTGATGAAGGTGTTAGAGGTGGAAAAACTATACCATTAAAATATACAACTGATGAGGCTCTAACAAGTTGTCCAAATGTAAAAAAATGTATTGTTGTTAAACGAACTGGAAATTACATCAATTGGAATGAAGAAAGAGATGTTTGGTATCATGATTTAATTAAAGATGTTTCAAGTCATTGTGAGCCAGTGGAAATGAATGCTGAGGATCCATTATTTATTTTATATACATCGGGCTCTACTGGTAAACCAAAAGGAGTTCTTCATACTACTGGTGGGTATATGGTTTATGCATCAATGACTCATCAATACATTTTTAATTATAAACCAAAAGATATTTATTGGTGTACTGCCGATATTGGATGGGTAACTGGACATAGTTATATTATTTATGGACCTCTTGCTAATGGTGCTACAACAATAATGTTTGAGGGAATTCCTAATTATCCTGATACTTCTAGGTGGTGGCAGATCGTTGATAAATATAAAGTTAATATTTTCTATACTGCTCCTACAGCAATTAGGGCATTAATGCGTGAAGGTGATAAACCGGTTAAAAAAACTTCTAGAAAATCATTAAAATTACTTGGGACTGTTGGTGAACCGATTAATCCAGAGGCTTGGATGTGGTATTACAAAACAGTTGGAAACTCAAAGTCACCAATTGTAGATACTTGGTGGCAAACTGAAACTGGTGGAATACTGATAGCCCCTCAAACTGGAGCTATTCCATTAAAACCTGGTTCAGCTACAAAACCATTCTATGGGATTAAACCTGTTATCGTTGATAAAAACGGCAAAGAGATAAAAGGCGCTGGCGAAGGAAGACTTTGTATTGCTCAATCATGGCCAGGTCAAATGAGAACTGTTTATGGAGATCATCAAAGATTTATTGACACTTATTTTTCTCAGTTTAATGGAAAATATTTTACTGGCGATGGCTGTAGAAGAGATAAAGATGGGTATTACTGGATCACAGGAAGAGTTGATGATGTAATCATTGTATCAGGACATAATCTTGGTACAGCTGAAATTGAAAGTGCGTTTGTTGCTCATCCAAAAGTTGCTGAAGCAGCTGTAGTTGGTTATCCGCATGATATTAAAGGAAATGGTTTATATTGTTATGTCACTTTAAATGCAGGAGAAACTGAAACTGGAGATCTTGAAAGAGATTTAAAACTTTGGGTCAGAAAACAAATTGGACCACTTGCAACTCCTGACTTGATACATTTTACTCCAGGTCTTCCAAAAACTAGATCAGGCAAAATAATGAGAAGAATTTTAAGAAAGATCGCTGCAAACGAACATGGACAGTTAGGTGACACCACTACCTTAGCTGATCCAAGCGTTGTTGACAGTTTAGTTGATAATAGAAAAAATATTTAAAACTGAATTAGGTTTTGAAATTCTTGTTTGATAACATCCCACTTTAATATCATAGAGTTTAAAACAATTTTACGATCTAAAGTTTTTAATTCCTCAGCGATTGGTGCCCATTTATACAAAGAGAGTGCACTTGGATTAAATGGAAGGTCTGTATAATAAGTATCCCAATTAGTATTTTGAAATCTGTTGTCAAAATCTATTCTAGCTTGGTCAACAATATCTAGTGGCATTTTATTTGAAATTTCATCGTCTAATATTTTATTAAAAATTTCTTTTGCCTTATCAGTGTCTTGAAAATTAAAATTCACTCTCAAATAAGAGAAAGTAAAGAGAGATAAATCTTGAAGTGCTACAGAATAAATATTCCATTTAGCAAGATTAACGGATCCCATGAATTCATCATTATCAAAATGGAGAACATATCTTGTTCCCATTCGAGTTTTTAAATAATTATACAAAGTTACTTGCGTAACCCATGCAGATTTAGTTTGGATGAAGACTTCAAGTTCATCTAAATCTTTAATTTTTTTTTTTGGGATGAAAGCTTTAAACATCGCAAACAAATATGTTTTAAAATCTGTTGTAGTTAGATCTTTCCAAGTTAGCTTGTATTTTGACATGATTTGCCTTGTGTGTGGCATTTATACCTTAAAAAAGTCAGTAAATAAGTACCTATTATGGTTAAATTTAGGTCTTTTCAAAAGCCTCATAATGGTTATGGTTTTGCCAGTTATAACTAAATAGAGAGGTAAATATGTCAAATCAAGAAAAACATTGGGAGAAATCCAGAGGTTTGCTGATGATTACGTTAGCAATCTGGTTTGTATTCTCAATTGGCATCTTCTTTTTTGGAGCTGAAATGAACGAGGTCACAGGACCTTTCGGTTATCCTTGGACATACTGGTTTACATGTCAGGGATCTCTTGGAGCATTCGTAATCCTTATTTTCTGGTTTGCGAATAGACAAGAAAAGATCGACGAAGAGTTCGGCTTTAGCGAAAGAGAGGATGAATAATGAAAAGTACTAATTTCATTGATAACTTGCCTAGAGTTTATGGGATCTATACCGGAGGGTTTATAGGTTTCATAATTATTATGGCAATTGCAGAACAGATGGGTATGTCTGCGAAGGCGATCGGTATCGCTTTTGTAGCATTTACTGTATTCATCTATGCATTAATCGGTTGGCTATCAAGAACAGCTCAAGCGGATGCATATTACGTAGCTGGAAGACAGGTACCAACAGTATTCAACGGAATGGCGACTGCAGCAGACTGGATGTCTGGTGCTTCATTCGTTGCAATGGCTGGAGGTATTTACTTTAAAGGTTACGGTTATATGGCTCTACTTGTAGGTTGGACTGGTGGTTACGTGTTAGTTGCATCTTTATTAGCACCATACTTAAGAAAATTTGGCTGTTATACAGTTCCAGATTTTATAGGTACAAGATATGGTGGTAATTTAGCTAGGTTTAGTGCGGTAGTGGTTTTAACCGTTGCTTCATTTACTTATGTAACAGCACAAATTAACGCTACAGGTACTATTGCATCTGTTGCACTTGATATCCCATTTCAATACGCAGTTTATATTGGACTAATAAGTATCTTATTATGTTCAATGTTAGGTGGTATGAGAGGGGTAACTTGGACACAGGTTGCACAATATATCGTTCTAATTATAGCTTACTTACTTCCAGTATTCTGGATCAGTAACAAAATGGGCGCAGGTTTCTTCCCGCACTTTATGTTAGCTGATGAAGTAGCTAGAATTGGTGAGTTAGAATCACAGTTTGGTTTTGTTAAAAACTCTGCTGCTGATCTAGCAACGGTACCTAAAGGCTTAGCAGGAATAACTAAAGCTCACTCTGCAGTTAACGCAACACCTTGGGCATTTATTTCATTAGCATTGGCGATGATGATGGGAACAGCATCATTACCTCACGTGATGATGAGATACTTTACTACTCCAAGTGTAAAAGCAGCTAGAAAATCAGTAGGTTGGTCACTATTCTTTATCTTCCTACTTTATTCTTCTGCTCCAATGTTAGCTACACTATCTAAGTTGTCATTGATCGATCCGACATTATCAACTGGTATTATCGGTAAATCAGTAGCAGAAGTTCAAGCGATAGATTGGTATCAAAACTGGAACTCAGCAAATCTGATGTTTATCAGCGACTTTAACGGAAATGGAACTGTTGAATTAAACGAGTTCTTCATGGGTGGTAAAGCCGTTGTATTAGCAACACCAGAGATCGCTGGATTACCATACGTAATCTCAGGTCTAGTTGCCGCTGGAGGTATGGCAGCTGCCATGTCAACAGCCGATGGTTTGATCTTAGCAATTGCAAACGCTATATCACATGATGTTTACTATAAGATCATTGATCCAAAAGCGGAAACTGCAAAACGACTAGTTGTTGCAAGGGTACTACTTGTAGTAATTGGTTTTGCTGGAGCAACGATTGCTGCAATGGAGATCCAGGGTATCTTAGGTTCGGTCATCTGGGCATTTGACTTTGCAATGTCTGGATTGTTCTTCCCACTTGTACTTGGTGTATGGTGGAAGAGAGCTAACAGACAAGGTGCTATTGCTGGTATGTTAGGAGGTCTAGTTGCTGGTACTTGGTACTTAGTTTGGGTACGAACTGGTGGAAGTGGATTCTTAGGAATTACTCAATTAACATTTGGTATCTTCGGATCAGCTGTAAGTTTGGTTGCGATGGTGGTTGTGAGTTTAATGACTCAAGAGCCAGACAAAGCAACTCAAAAAATGGTTGATGAAGTACGTGTACCAAGT
>CACHUY010000007.1 GCA_902583295.1 uncultured Pelagibacteraceae bacterium
TTTATTCAGGTTAATTTAGATAAAAGTATAATGATGAACTCCAATTTATCATTTGGAACATTTCCTGAGTCTACTTTTGTAAGAGCTAATCTTTATGAAACAGTTTCTATTGGTGCCAATTTTGAAAAAACGAACTTTACAAGTGCAAATTTAACAAGAGTTGATTTTATGGGAGCTACTTTAATTGAAGCTAATTTTCAAAACGCAAATTTAATGGAAGCAAATTTTACATCCTCAAATATAACAAATGCAAATTTTGATGGCGCCAATTTAATCGGAGCAACCTGGACTAATGGTCAAACATGTGGACCAGAGTCTATCGGAAAATGTAACCTGATGATTGGAAAGAAAAATTAAGTAAACATAATGCTATTTTTTTTGGCGCTGTTGGTATGCCTGATCAGGTTCCTGATCATATTTCATTATGGGGATCGCTACTCCAATTTAGAAGAGGATTTGATCAATACATAAATTTAAGACCAGTTAAACTTTTTCCAGGGGTAAATCCTCCACTGGCAAACAAAAAACCTGGCGATATTGATATGATGATTGTTAGAGAAAACACTGAAGGAGAATATTCATCAGTTGGTGGCAGAATGTATCAAAATACTGACAGAGAAATAGCGATACAAGAAACTATTATGTCTGCTCACGGCATAGATAGAGTTCAAGAGTTTGCTTTTGAATTAGCAAAAAAAAGAAAGAGAAAAAAACTAACTAATGCAACAAAATCTAATGGTATTTCAATAACAATGCCATTTTGGGATGAGCGTTTCAATAAAATGAAAAATAAATATCCTGAAATTGAAACTGATCAATTTCATATTGATATATTAGCAGCAAGGTTTGTTCTTAATCCAGAATGGTTTGATGTGGTTGTGGCATCCAATTTATTTGGAGATATTTTATCTGATTTAGGTCCAGCATGTACCGGAACCATAGGAATTGCCCCATCAGGGAATATAAATCCTGAAAATAAACATCCATCATTATTTGAACCAGTGCATGGCTCAGCGCCTGATATAGCTGGAAAAGGGGTTGCAAATCCTGTTGGTCAAATTTGGTCAGGAGCAATGATGCTTGACTATTTAGGCGAAAAAGAAGCTTCGAATTCGATAGTCTCCGCTATTGAAAAGTCTTTAAGTGTTCAAAAAAATAGAACTAAAGACTTGGGGGGTGAAAGTAATACAATTGAGTGTTCAAATTCTATTTTATCTAATCTTTAAATTTTAATTTTTTTGCCAGTTTTTGCACTCTTTGTAATTGCCGCAAAAATCTTTAATGAATTTAATCCATCACTACCATTTACTTTAGGCTTAACCTTTTTTAAAACAACATCAGAAAAATGATCAATTTGATTAACTAATGTATTGTCGTCTTTTTTATTAATATCAGATTTCAGAAATATCTTATTCCACCAACTTCTTTCTTTTTTATAAAACCAGTATTTTAAATTTGGAAATTGTATAGACCCTTTGGTACCACCTATCAAATACGCAGATTGATTAGTGACAGGATAAGCAGGATTTTCCCCAGCGGTTAACTCATAACTCCAAGGAGCAACAATAGTGTCAGAAATATTTAACGTACATAAAGCGCCTGACTCAAAAATTAAACTTACAGTTGCCGTATCCTCAACTTTATGTTTTCTAGTTTTATTGGTTGTAAAAGCTTGAACATACCTAATTGAACCTAATAGGTAACAAATCATATCAATATCATGTACTAGGTTTATACCAAGTGGGCCACCTCCTCTGCTTATTCTCCAAGTTTCTTTAAAATATTCCTTATGCTTGTAAAGCCAACATAGTACATTAGCAGAAACAATATTTCCTAATTTACCAGATCTGATGATTGTTTTTACTTTAGAAACAATTGCATTATGTCTTCGGTGATAACCAATCAGTAAAGGGGTTTTGTTTTTCTTAGAGCTAATTATGATTTTTTTTGCAGATTTAATATTATCTGAGATTGGTTTTTCTAGGAGAACTGGTATTTTTTTTTTTAAAAAACTAATTGTATGTTTTTCATGTAATTGATTTGGAGTTGCAACTATTACAGCATCTAATTGATTTGACTTTAAAAGAGAAGATACGTCAGAATATAATGGAATTTTGTACTTATTTGATAGTTTTTTTGCATTATCGCTAATATCTACAATTGAATGTAAATTTGCTTTTTTTGATTTTGAAATTGCCTTTATATGCTGAAGGCCCATTAAACCTGTTCCGACAATTGATATATTAATTTTTTTCATAATTAAGCTAAATTTACGTAATAGAAAATATATGAATATATCTTTTTTTGCTTTTAATAAACTTACTTAAAATTAAGTAATACCGCCATCAACAACAAAACTTTGTTTCGTGCAACCTGATGATTGATCAGATGATAAAAATAAAACTAATCTAGCTACATCACCTGGTTTAAGTTGCCTTTTAATTGCCTGACTATCTAATATGAGTTTTTTATATTTAGGTGTAAGCCAGTGTTTTATCTGTCTTTCTGTAGCAATAGAACCTGGTATGACAGAATTAGTTCTAATATTATATTTTCCAAATTCTTGTGCAAAAGATCTTGTCAAACCGACAACAGCTGATTTCGCTGTTTCATAAACAACTTTATCTCCTTCCCCTAACATCCATGATACTGAACTTAGATTTACAATTGATCCTGATTTTATTTTTTTCATACCCTTTACAACTGCTTGTGCAGCAAAAAAATAATGTTTTAAGTTTATTCCCATCCTATTTTCCCAATACTTTTCATCTACCTGTTCTGTAGTGTGCCTATCATCATTTGCGGCACTATTAATTAGACAATGAATTGCACCTTTTTTAGAAATGATATCTTTAATAATATTTTGTAATTTTTTAACATCCAAAATATTACATTCAATAAATTTAGGAACTCTAAATCCATTTTTTTTTATCTTTTTAATTAATTTATTGGATGATTTAAGGTCAATGTCTATGAAGTAAACTTCACTTTTTTGTTCACAAAAATATTCGACAATAGTAGCTCCTATCCCAGAACCACCTCCTGAAATAAATACTCTTTTATTTTTTAAATCAGAATATGTTACTTTCATAATTAAAGTCTTTCCTTTGTATTAAAATCAAATAAAGATGTATGTTCTAGATCAAAATATAATTTCATTTCTTTTTCAAGCTCAATCTTAATTGTAGATGGGAACTTTGCTAGAATTTCTTGATTTGAATAGTCTAATGTGACTATTTGTTCATGCCCAATATACTCACTTAAATCAGCTCGAAGATTAATATCAAAGTCATCTTCATTTAATTTTTTGAAATAAATATGCTCTGGTCTAATTCCAAAATATATTTCTTTATTATTTAAATCTGACTTCTCTTTGAAGTCATAATTATTGATTGGAACCTCTAAAGTAGACCCATCAGCAATAAAAGAAATATTATTTGAATTATGGATTATTTTACCTTTAATTAAATTCATCGAAGGAGAACCAATAAAATCTGCCACAAAAGTATTGCTAGGTTTGTTGTAAATGATTTCTGGAGTATCATTTTGCTGAATTACTCCATGGTTCATTATGGCAATTTTTGTCCCTAAACTCATAGCTTCTGTCTGGTCGTGAGTAACATAAACTACTGTAGTTTTTAGTTGTTGATGAAGTTTTTTTATTTCTCTTCTCATTTCTACTCTTAATTTTGCATCCAGATTAGATAATGGTTCGTCAAAAAGAAAAATTCTTGGCTCTCTTACCAAAGCTCTACCAATAGCAACTCTCTGCCTTTGCCCCCCAGATAACTGCGATGGTTTTCTCTCTAATAATTTGTCTACTTGTAAAAATGTTGAAACTTTTTGTAATTGTTCTTCTATTTTTTCTTTTGAAGTTTTGGCTTGTTTAAGGCCAAAAATCATATTTTCTTTAACATTCATTGAAGGATAAAGTGCATAAGATTGAAAAACCATCGCAATATTTCTGTCTTTTGGCTCTACTTTACTGACATTATAATCATCTATAAAAACATTTCCTTCATTGATTGTCTCTAAGCCCGCAATAATATTCAATAAAGTTGACTTTCCACATCCAGAGGGTCCTAATAGAACCAAAAAATTTCCTTCATCAATTTCTAAATTAATTTTTCTTAATACCTCTGTTGTTCCAAAATTTTTTGATAGTTCTTCAATTTTTAAAGTTTTCATGCTTATCCTTTCACAGCTCCTGAAGTTAATCCTCTAATAAAATATTTTCCTGCTAAAACGTATACGATAAGTGTAGGAATACCTGCTATTATAGCTGAGGCCATATCAACATTATACTCTTTAACACTTGTACTTGATAAAACCATATTATTTAAAGCAACTTGAATTGGTGCAGCCTCACCAAATGAAAAAGTTGATCCAAACAAAAAGTCATTCCAAATTTGGGTGAATTGCCAGATAACTGTTACAACTATAATTGGTGCTGAAATAGGTAGTAAAATTTTAAAAAATATTTTAAAAAAACCTGCCCCATCTATTCTTGCAGCTTTCACTAATTCAGTTGGTACAGAAATATAATAATTTCTAAAAAATAAAGTGGTGAATGGAATTCCATAAACTGTATGAACTAAAACAAGTCCTACAACTGAATTTGATATTCCTAAAGTTCCCAAGGTTCTAGCCATAGGAAGTAATATTGCTTGGAAAGGGATAAAACATCCAAATAATAAAAAAAGAAAAACCCACTGATCTCCTTTAAATCTCCATTTAGTTAAAACATAACCAGTCATTGCTCCTATGAATGTCGAAAAAAATACTGCTGGCACTACCATCTTAATTGAATTCCAAAAATAGGGTCTTAAAAAAGTGTCTCCTGCTCCATAACCTCTTCCACCCCAAGCAACTAACCATGAGTCAAAATTTAACGAACTAGGCCAGGTTAAAAGTGTTCCTTGTCGAATTTCCTCCATTGTTTTAAGAGAAGTGACAACCATTACATAAAGCGGAAAGATAAAATACGAAGCAAAAAGAATTAAAACAAAATACAAAAACCACCTCAAAAACATATTTGTATATTTAGATTTTTGCTCTAATTCTTTATAAGAGGATGATTGAAGATTATCTTGCATTTTCTCTCCTTAGTTCGGAATATAGATAGGGAATTATTACAGCTGCTACCGCCATGAACATCATCATTGCACTCGCTGCAGACAATCCTACTTGACTTTTATGAAATGCAGCCTGTGTCATAAACAAAGCTGGCATAGTGGTTGATATACCTGGTCCACCTTGTGTTAAGGCAACTATAAGGTCATAACTTTTAATGGATATATGAACTAAAATTACAAAGCTGGTGAAAAATACTGGCCTCATCATAGGAAGTAATATCTTCCAATAAACAGTAAATAAACCAGCACCATCAATTTTAGCGGCTTTAACAATTTCATCCTCAACAGATCTTAAACCCGCCAAAAATAAAGCCATTACAAAACCGGCAGATTGCCAAACACCCGCAATAACAATGGTGTAAATGGCCATTTCTCGATTAACTAGCCAGTCAAATGTAAAATTTTCAAATCCCCAATCAATGAACATTTTTTGGATACCAAGTGTAGGGTTTAAAATCCATTTCCAAGCAGTTCCCGTAACAATAAAAGACAAAGCCATTGGGTATAAATAAATTGTCCTTAATACACCTTCAGCTCTAATTTTTTGATCTAGAAAAATAGCTAAAATTATTCCTATAACGATGCAAAATATTAAAAATAATGCAGTGAATACTAATAAATTATCAACTGAAATGAGCCACTTTCTTGATGCCCATAACTTTTCATATTGTCCAAAACCCCATAATTCATATTTAGGTAATATTTTTGAATTTGTAAAAGATATATATAAAGTCCAAAGCACAAAACCATATACAAACCATCCAATAAGCCCAACTGCAGGAGCCATCACAATTTTAGGTAAATTTTTTTCTAACCACTTGAACATTGAATATATTTAATTTTGATTTAAAAAAAAAGGCCACTTACTTAAAAGTGGCCTTTTTAATTTTGTTTTTTTACATATTTGCTAAAACTGAGTCAGCTAAAGCATTAGCAGCATCTACTGAAGACATATCAGAGTTAAAATGTTCTGTGATAATATCTTGTAGAGCGGCTTTCATAGTATTTCCTTGAGCCATACCATGAGCAAAACTTGGAACAAGTCCACCTTTTGCACCTGCAGTTTTGATATCTGCATTAGATGTTTTTGCACACTTATCAAATTCATCCATTGATACGTCTAGACGAGCTGGTATTGAACCTTTGTATAAGTTGAAAACTTTTTGAAAGTTTTTACCCATCATTAGTTTTGCCAATAATTGTTGGCCAGCTTGTTTGTCTGGATCACTAGATTTATAAAAAATAAAGCTATCTACGTTATATAAATAACCGTTGTTTGAAGGAGTTGCGGCACAGTAGTAGTCTACACCTGGAACTTTACCAGCAGCTGTAAACTCTCCTTTAGCCCAGTCACCCATGATTTGAAAACCAGCTTTACCTTCGATAACCATACCAGTAGCAACGTTCCAGTCTCTTCCTGGGCTACCTTCGTCAGTATAACTTTGTAGTTTTCTCATTTGATCAAAAACTTTAACTGTAGTTTCACTTCTTAAACAGCTTTCTTTTAGATCTACATAACAATTTTTGTAATAGTTATTTCCACCTAAACCCATAGCAACTGCTTCAAAAACTGTAGCATCTTGCCAAGCTTGTCCACCGTGAGCAAAAGGAATAATACCAGCAGCTTTCAATTTTTCAGCAGCAGCATTTAATTCATCCCATGTTGTTGGAACTGAAATACCATTTGCATCAAACACAGCTTTATTTGCCCACATCCAGTCGATTCTATGAATATTTACTGGAGCAGCACAATAAGGTCCGCTGTTATTTTCACATTTGTGAATAGCTGCAATCATAGGATCTAATAAATTGTCCCAACCTTCAGATTGAGCAATTGAGTCTATATTGTATGGAGCTACTACACCTTCTTGGTCATACTCTTGAATTGTAGGACCTTTAATTTGTGAAGCAGATGGAGGATCACCAGCAACAATTCTTGCTTTTAAAGCAACGTTAGCAGCATCTCCACCACCACCAGTTACAGGCATGTCCAACCACTCACCACCATTAGCGGCAAAATCATCTTTTAAAACTTTTAAAGCAGCTGCCTCACCACCTGATGTCCACCAGTGCAAAACCTCAATTTTTGGAGCTGCATAAGATGAAGTAGATGTAAATGCAAATGCTATTAAAGCGATTAATAGTTTTCTCATATCTTCTCTTCCTTTTTTGTTATTTAACGTTTTTTATATAAAAAAAGACTATAGGTAGATTGAAGGTCAATTGTAAATTAAAAAGATTTTTTACAACTCAAAGTTGATATAATTTTATAAGTTTTTTTTAACTGTATTTTTAGGAAAAAAATTTATTGCTAAATTTATAATTCAATTTAAGGTTGTAATATTATTTAGCCGAGTTCCTTCCTAAACGAGCAGCACCTCTTACACCACTTGCATCACCAAACTTAGGTTTTAAAAAAACTCCTTGGTATTCTTTACCGATAACAAATTTTTTTACCATCGACTCTACTTCACTTAAAAAATCAATTTCGTTTGACACTCCGCCACCAAATATAAATGCATCAGGGTCTAAAATATTTATAATACTTGAAAGTGACATTGCCAAATTTACTTTAAAGTCATCTATAAATTTTTCTGCATCTAAATCATGTTTACGATTTAACTCGAAGATCTCATTTGTCTTTAAATTTTTTCCATAAATTTTATTGAATCTTTTTGCTAAACCCAGCCCAGAGATAAAACTTTCTATTTCTGCCTCTCTTGAATTATTAGAGTCAAAATTTTCTTTTTTGGCTGCAAAATAAGGAATTTGATTATGTCCCCACTCACCAGCTACACCATTTGGTCCACTTATAATTTGTTTATCAATTACAAGCCCACCACCAGCTCCTGAACCTAAAATAATACCATAAACTATTTTATAATGTTTCCCTGACCCATCTATTGCTTCAGATAATGCAAAACAATTTGCATCATTTTCACAAAAAACCTCTTTACCAAGGGCTTTACGTAAATCATTTTGAAACGGTTTTTTTTCTAGCCAGTAACAGTTTGGAGCATTTTTAACTAAACCTGTTTGAGGAGAGTGAATACCAGGATGACATACTCCAATGGGTAATTCCATTTTAAATTCTTTTTCTAATTTTTGGCTAATAGCTTTAATAGAATTTACTATTGATAGATAATCTTTAGGACATGATGTTCTTGACCTATGTTTTTCTTGGCCATTTTCTTCTAACACAACACTTTCTATTTTTGTTGCACCAACATCAATTCCTATTTGCATAACTAATATGTGGCTCTACCACCACTTAAGTCAAAAACAGCAGCTGTTGAAAAAGAATTTTCTTCACTGGATAACCATGTAACTAAAGATGCTAATTCCTCAACTTTTGCAAATTTATTTCTTGGAATTTTAGAAAGCATATAACTTATATGTTCTTCAGTCATTTGATCAAAAATCCTAGTTTTTGCAGCAGCAGGAGTGACACAGTTTACTGCGATATTTTTTTGAGCAAGTTCTTTTCCAAGTGATTTAGTTAGACCAATTACCCCAGCTTTTGATGTGCTGTATGCACTTGCATTAGGATTACCTTCTTTACCAGCTATAGATGCTATATTTACAATTCTTCCGTAGTTATTTTTTTCCATAAAAGGAACAACAGCTTTACAGCAATAAAAAACTGCATTGAGGTTTAAATTAATTACCTTATTCCACTCTTCTATTGGATACTCTGCAACTGTAGTATTCATGCCTGCCACTCCAGCATTATTTATGAAAATATCTATTCTTCCATGTGAGCTCTCAGTTTCAGTTAATTTCTCATTAATCTTTTTGAAATCACTGACATCTACTATTTGGTAAGATAAATTTTTAGAGTTTATTTTTTCTATAGCTTTTTTAGCTTCACTTTCGTCAATATCCCAAATAACAACTTTTGCTCCAGACTCTATAAATCTTTGTGTAATTGCAAAACCAAACCCTTGGGCTCCTCCTGTAACAACTGCAATTCTGTCTTTTAGATCAAATTGTATCATATAATTTTTTTATTTTTTTTGGATCTTATTAAAGGAAAAGCAAGTGCAATTAAAGATAAAACAAAGAATGTTAAGGCAATGGGTCTAGTTAAAAACATAAGCCAATTTCCATCAAATATTACAATTGATTGTCTCAGAGTTCCTTCAACGAGTTCGCCTAAAATTAATCCAATAATAACTGGCACTACAGAAAAACCATATCTTCTCATAAAAAAACCTAGTACACCAAAAAATAACATTATCCATACATCAATTATTGATTGGCTTAGTGAGTAAGTTCCACAAACTGACACTGCAAATATCATTGGCCATAAAATTTTATTAGGTACAAGAGTAATTCTTGCAAAAAGTTTTGCACCAAAGAAACCAAAAATAAAAAACAAAACATTAGCCACTAACATTGCACCAAAAATTCCATAAAGAAATTCAGGTTGTTCTTTAAATAAATCTGGTCCAGGTCTCACTCCATGGATAATTAATCCTGTTAAAATAACTGCTGTAGTTGCACTACCAGGGATTCCAAGTGCTAAGGTTGGAACCATAGCACCGCCTGTAGCAGCATTGTTTGCTGCTTCTGCTCCTGCAATCCCTTCTACTGAACCTTTTCCAAATTCTTCAGGATTTTTTGAAAACCTTTTTGCCTCCGAATAACCAATTAAAGATGCAACAGTTCCTCCCTCGGCTGGTAATACTCCTATAAATGATCCTATTCCACTTGATCTAAGAATTGTTTTCCAAGTTTTTTTATAGTCATCTTTAGTTGGAAGTTTTACAGCTTTTAAAGCCACTCTTTTAAATACTTGATCAAGTAATGTAGATTGAGTTAACATTTCGCTAATAGCAAATAATCCAACAACAACTGGTATAAATCCTATCCCTACTGAAAGTTCATTAATACCGTAAGTAAATCTATCTATTGATGTCATGAAATCTTTACCGACTGTTGAAATTAAAATTCCAAAAGCTCCTGCTATTAAATTTTTTATTGGACTACCATCCCCGATTGAAGCCAACATAGTTAAACCAAAAATTGCTAAAGCAAAATATTCAGGTTGACCAAATTCGTATGCAAGATTTGCGAGTATTGGCGCGAAAAATACTAATACGATTACACTAAATATACCACCAACTGTGCTTGAAACCGTGGCCATACCTAAAGCTCTACCCGCCTCACCTTTTTGAGCCAAAGGATATCCATCCAAACATGTTGCTGCTGCTGCTGGAGTACCAGGTGTGTTAATAAGTACGGCTGTGATTGCTCCTCCATATGTTCCTGCACAATATATAGACGTTAATAAAATAATTGCAGAAAGTGGATCTAAAGTCATAGTGAAAGGTAATATTAATGCTCCACCTGTTGTGGGTCCTAAACCAGGCAGAACTCCTAAAACTAATCCAAACAAAGTTCCAAATAACAAAACTAATAATAGCTTTGAGCTAAACAAAGGAGCCATCATTAAAATTAAATTATCCATTTTAATAGTAGTAAAGATTAGTGATTATTCCAGGAGGAAATCTTAGTCCTAAAATCATTTCAAAAAAAATAAAGACAACTAAAGGAAAAATTATACTTACTAGTAATAAATAAAATATTCTTCTTTCACCCCAATAATAAGAAACAAAAATTGATAATACTGAGATTGCTAGAAAAAAATCTAAAGTTTTTGAGATAGTTATAAAAATAATGAAACTTAAAATTGTAAGAAAAAAAGGCTTTGGTAATTTTTTTTCTTTTTTCCAAGGTTTTTTGAAAGATAAATAATAAATGATTGAGGTTAACGCTATAATTAATACTAGTAGTCCCTTAGGGAATGTTGCTGGTTGAATACCTCTGTTTAAAATTGGTGGAACAGTATCAAATGAAAAAGTTGATATTAGTAAAATTGTTGAAACTAAAATAATTGTAAAAAAAACTTTAAATTCTGTTGTAAAAAAAAAGGGCAAACTTTTGTTTGCCCTTTTTTTATCACGTACATTATTCATATTGAGAAATGTACTTAATTAAAATTACTTGATGTAACCTAAAGCTTTAAGCTGAGCAGTCATTTCTGCAAGCATAGTTTCCATTTGCGTGCCCCACTCATCAGCTCCAACTACACTAGTTGAATCAAGACCAATGTCAGTTAAAAAACTTTGGAAATATTTATGTTCCATAGCTTTTATCATTGCATCCTCTAATTGTTTTTTTCTATCTCCAGCAACACCTTTTTTTGTTACAAAGCCTCTAACTGTAGATAAAACAACTGGAATTCCTAATTCAGTAGCAGTAGGAACATTGCTTAATTTTTCCATTCTGTTACTTGCTAAAACAACTGACACACATAAAGTACCATCTTCTATTTCAGTAACAGCTTCACCTAAGTTTAAAACACCTACGTCAATATCTCCTTTGATAAGGTTAGTTTTAATAGGTCCTACACCTTTATAAGCGACGATTGTTGGATCTGTAAGTTTACCTTTTTTAGTAAAAGCAATAGCACTTACATCATCAATACCACCTACGTGTGTTGTTCCATACTTTAATGATTTTGATTTTTGAGCACTAATAAACTTCTTAGCATCCTTAATATCGTTCTTACAGTTAACAACGAATAATTGAGGATCATCAGTTCCTCTTGCTAGTGGTTGCATGTCACTTAATTTAACTTTCGTTTTACCTAATGCCATAGATACAGCATGACCAGTAGTCCAAGTTAAAGTATGATTTCCATCTGCTGGTAAAGTCATCATGTAATCCATAGATGCAGCTCCACCACCACCTTTTTTGTTAACTAATTGCATATCTTGTTTTAGATACCTTCTAGTTCTTAATAACATCATTCTAGTGGTTACATCTGTTCCACCACCAAAACCAGCATGTGTAATTGCTTGAATTGGGTGACCATCTGCTTTTGCAGACGTGATCATTAATGGAAGTGCAACAACAAAAAATTCAGTCACCAAAAAAGCGGCAGCTAAAAATAATTTAAAACTTTTTTTCATTTTTTCCCCTGTTGTTAGTTATATAATAATATATAATCACAATCTTGATAAAATAAAAAGTATGAAATCAGAAAAATAAGTAGAATTTCTACATTAGAATAAGTTTAAATATGCAACAGAATAAAACAACCATCGCAATGCTTTTAGGAGATCCAGCTGGAATAGGACCTGAATTAATTTCAAAGCTTCTAAATGATGAGATTACTAATAAAGCGAACATAGTCCTTATTGGTGAGAGGCAAGTATTTGAAAATGGTAATAATATCACTGGAATTTCCCATAATATAGATGTGGTTGAAAAATTTGATCAAATTGATTTTAATAAAACAAATAAAGTTTTGTTAGATATTTCAAAAGGAAAAAATCATAAATACAAATTGGCTGAACCGTCTAAAGAATCTGGTGAAAGTGTTTTAGAAGCTTTAGATTTAGCTTTAACTCTTGCAAAAGAAAAAAAAATTGATGCTATTAATTTTGCTCCAATGAACAAAACAAGTTTAAAACTTGGAGGAAATAAACACTCAGATGAATTACAACTAATGGCTGAGAAACTTGAGGTAAATAGTTTTTGTTGTGAGTTTAATGTGATAGATAATTTTTGGACAGCAAGGGTAACATCTCACATTCCAATTAGAGAAGTTGCTCAACATATTACCAAAAAAAATATTATGAAACCAATCAAGCTAATAAATGAGATCATGGAACTTAATGGTGTAAAAAATCCTAGAATAGCAATTCAGGCACTTAATCCACATGCTGAGTTTGGTACAGAAGAAAAAGATGAAATTATTCCTGCGATCGAGGAAGCAAAGACACTTGGATATAATGTAGATGGTCCATTACCTTGTGATACCTCATTTGTAGTTGCTTATAAGAATAAAAATCATGATTGCATGGTTGGTATGTACCATGATGCACTACAATCAGGTCTCAAAGCATTTGGTTTTGATAGAGGGGTAACAGTTCAAGGTGGATTAACTGTGCCAGTAACTACTACAGCTCATGGATCTGCATTTGCTATTGCTGGAAAAAATGAAGCTAACTTAGATCCAATTTTAAATTCTTTTAAAATTGCTCTATCTATGGCTGAAAATAAAAAGAATTAAATTAATAATTTACCAAATCTTTTGTAAAAGGCATGGAAGCAGCAGCACCTAATTTTGTTGTTGAAATTCCTGCTATTTTATTTGCAAAATTTAATGCCTCTTTAATATTTAGATTTTTTGCCAAACCTACAGTAAAAGCACCATTAAATGCATCACCTGCTCCTGTTGTATCAAGGACAGGTTGTTTTAATTTAAAAGCATCTATGAAAAAATTTTCATCATTATTTGCAAAATAAATACCTCTTTCACCTAAAGTGATTATTATATTTTTTACACCTTTTTTTAAAAGTTCTTGCCCTGCATTTTTAATATCTATGTCAGTTTTAATTTTTTTATTTAGATAAAATTCAGCCTCAGTTTCATTGGGTGTAAAAAAATCAACTAATTTAAAATTTTCCTCATCAATTTTACGTGCAGGGGCAGGATTTAAGACAGTTGTACAGCCATTTTCTTTTGCTTTTTTTAAGGCATAAATTGTTGTTTCGTCAGGAGTTTCCATCTGGGTTAGAAATATTTCTGATTTTTTGATTGTTTCTATATGATTATCTATATCGCTATTAACTAGATGCTCTGCTGCACCAGAAATAATATTAATTGCATTATTTCCATCTTCATCAATCATAATACCTGCAACTCCAGTAAATAATTTATCATCTTGAATAATTGAATGTGTTTTTACTCCAGCTTCCTTGTAAAGATTAAAAGCCATTTCGGAATGACTGTCTTTGCCAACCTTGGTTATAAAACTTATATCCCCATTTAATCTTGCTGCTGCAATCGCTTGATTTGATCCTTTCCCACCGGGACCTACTATATGTTTTTTTCCTAAAATAGTTTGACCTTTTGTTGGAATTTTGCCTCCCACAAAGCACAGATCAGCAACAAAAACTCCAAAGATACAAATCGATTTCATTACTTAAATATTTATGACCAAACCTTACCATCTGGTAAAATTACGCCTTTAGTTAATATAAAACATCCAAAAGGTCTTGCATCAGTAGTTGTAACTATACAGTAAGCTTTTTTGGCTTCTTTATAAAAGTCTTGTCTTGAAATAGAACCAACATTCCAATTTTCACCTGAAACTTTTTTAACTACTTCAATAAATTCTTTATGAGTTTCTGTTAATTCATCTGGTTTATCATCTACTTCCATTCTTAAAGCTGGTGATCCACCTTGTGAAACAACAAAACTATCAAGAGGAAAAACTGATAGAATTGCTGAACTAGCTTCTTTAATACTAACTCCATCTAATCTTATTACTTTATCATTAGATGTATTTGCTGGAAAATTTGCATCTGCTAAGATTAATTTTTCTCCATGTCCCATCGATCTTAGATGAAATAGTAATTCAGGACTTAAGATTGGATTAATATTAATTAACATCAAAATATTATATTACATAAAAAAAAAGGGTGGAATAAAAATCCCACCCTTTAATTTTGATTTTTTTCTAAAGATTATTTAAAATCGTTAGCGTTTGCTTTAGTTACTAATTGAGTACCAGTATCAATATTAATATCAATACTTCCACCATTAGCTAACTCAAGTGCATATTTAACACCATAAGCACCCATGTTGTAAGAGAACTGAGCAATTGTTGCTGTCATTTCTCCTTTAAGGATACTTGTAGCTGCATCTGGAGTAGCGTCAAACCCAACAACTACTACATCATTCATATCTGCATCTTTAAGAGCTTGCATGGCACCTAATCCCATGTTGTCATTAGAAGCAAATATTGCTTTGATGTTAGGATTTTTTAAAATTATAGACTCTGTTACAGATCTACCTTTTGCTGTATCCCACTCTGCAGTTTGTGTTGCTACAATGTTTAAACCACAATTTTTAAATCCTTTGATTGCACCATCTCTTCTAAGTAACGCAGTCGACTGAGACTCGATACCCGTTAAAATTGCAACGTCAGAACCTTTTGGAGTTTTATCACAAATAAATTTTGCAGCTAATTCTGCACCATTCATATTGTTAGTTCCAATAAATGTTACACCTTCGTTTATTCCTTTAGTGTCAACAAATACTACTGGAACTCCACTTTTAATTGCATCATCAACAATTGGTGCAAAAGCATTTGGATCTCCTGGTGCTAGTGCTAATGCATCAACACCTTTTGCAAGTTGGTCTTCAACTTGATTTATTTGTGCCTGAACATCACCTTCTTGAGGAGGTGCAATTAAAATTAATTTAACTCCTAATTTTTTAGCTTCTTCCTCAGCACCTTTTGTTACAGAAGCCCAGAAAGGATTTCCAGATCCAGGACCCTTGATGCTAAACAAGATTTTTTTACCATGTCCATCAGCAAAAGAAACTGAACCTAAACTAATTGATAAAAATATTGCTGTAAAAAAGACAACAATTTTTTTTGTTAAGTTTTTCATTTATTTATTCCCCTATTGTTATTTGAATAATCTGAATTAAATAAAAATTTAAGAAAAAATTCAACTGTTTATAAAGTTAAAACAACTTTTACGTGTAAAAACTAATTATAATTATTTTCTAGTTCCTAGGTCTCTTCTGAGAACATCGATGTAAACAGCTATTACAATAATTGAGCCAATTAAAACCTGCTGCCAAAATGAACTTACATCCATTAAATTAAGTCCATTTCTTAGAATACCCATAATCATGACACCAGCAAAAACTCCTAACACTGTTCCTCTTCCACCAAAAAAACTTGCTCCTCCTATAATACATGCTGCAATAGCATCCAATTCGGATTGTAAACCTGCATTTGGATAACCTGAGTCAGTTCTTCCTGCTAAAATTAATGCTCCAATGCCTGATAAAAACCCACAAAGAGAATATACTATGATTAAAATTTTATTTACGTTTATACCTGAAGCTCTAGCAGCACTTGGGTTTCCACCTATTGCGTAAATCCACTTTCCTGTTCTACTGTGATTAAGAAAAAACCAAAAAATAATATACACAACCGCGATTAAAACTAAGCTTACGGGCAAGTACTGTGACTTTTCTAATCCAAGCCATGTTAAGTCAATTCTACCATGACCAAGATATCTTACTTCATCTGTAAAACCACTGATCGGAGTTCCACCTGATATTAAATTCCCTGTTCCTCTAAATATATAAAGTGTCCCTAAGGTCATTATAAATGGATGGGGCATCCTCAATAAGGTAATTCCTGCTCCGTTGAACAAACCACATAAAAATCCTGCTATCAAAGGAGTTATGACAACTATAAACCAGGGCGCTCCTGCTTTAGCTACAATTGCTAAAACCATCAATGATAACATCATTATTGAACCAACAGAAAGATCTATCCCAGCGGTTACGATAACCATGAAGACCCCTAAAGCCAACATTGACTGCCAAGAGATTTGCTTAAAAACGTTGGTTACATTTCTCCATGATAAGAAGACATCTGGCTGCAGAATGTGCATTACCAGTATCATAAGTACAAGCAATAAAAGGATGCCATACTTTTCAATGTAGGGCATTAATTTTAAATACAGACTGTCTTTATTATTATCTTTTTCTTCCATTTATTTTTTACCCATAATCCATCCAATTACTTCATCCCTTGAAGTATTTGAAAGTTCAGACTCTGCAAAATTTGTACCTTGAAATAGAGCCATTACTCGATCACAAACTGAAAATATATCATCCATTCTGTGACTTATAACTATCACACCAACACCTGTTTTTTTTAAACTATTAATAAGATCTAAAACTTTTCCAACTTCTTTAATTGCAAGGGCCGCTGTAGGTTCATCCATAATAACAACTTTTGCATTAAATGCAGTTGATCTTGCAATTGCAACGGCTTGTCTTTGACCTCCAGAAAGTTCTTCTACTTTTTGATCTGCACTCTTTACATTTATCTTAAGTTTTCCTAAGTGAGCATTAGTTAATTCTTTAATTTTATTAAAATCTAAAAATTTCAAGAAACCCACATTTTTAGTTGGTTCCCTTCCTAAAAAAATGTTTTCTCCGATAGGTAAATTTCCAGCTAGAGCAAGATCTTGATAAACCATTTCTAGTCCTAAGTTTTGCGAGTCCTTTGGACTTTCTAAAATTTCTTTTTTCCCCTGAAAAAATAATGAACCTGAACTAGGTTTGTATAGCCCTGATAGAACTTTCATCAGAGTTGATTTGCCTGCTCCATTATCACCAACAACTCCCAAACATTCTCCTGCATGAACTTTTAGGTCAACATTTTCTAATGCAGTAATTGTTCCAAAATATTTTGTTATTCCTTTTGCTTCTAATAGTGGATTATTTAAAGTTGACATAAATATAAATTACGAAATTATAAAAAAATCAATTAATTGCAACAGGTTTTGATGCGAGAAGATTGACAGTTTTCTTGTTTGCTATTTTACAGAATTTTGGTTTTAAATTTTTTGTCATTAAACTCATATCTTTTAAAACAATGTTTCCCATTTCAAAAAAGGCTGACTTTAATGCTCCTGCTCTGTGAGCAGAAAACAATATATTCTTCACTTTTCTTAACGAGCTTTCCTTTGAAACTGGTTCTTCTGGAAAAACATCAGTTGCAACAAGTATATTTCTTTTTTTAACTTGTTTTATCAAATCATTAAAATTTACAACTGCTGCTCGACTCATTAAAATAAAACATGTCTTTGGTTTCATTTTATTTAAGAGTTTTTTATCAATAAAGTGTTTATTTTTGGTAGTAACAGTCGCCAATACATATATGACTTCACAACTTTCAAACATTTTATTCAAGCTAATACTTTTAAAACCTAACTTTTGAATATTTATTTTTGGTATCCATGGATCATAAACATTAATATCTTTAGAAAATGGTAACAATAATGGGTATAAAGATTTAGCAAGGTCTCCAAAACCTAATAACCCTATTTTTTTTCCTGACAACAAAGATGCATTGTGATTGCTCTCTAATCCATATTTTTCTTTGCCTTTGATAAAATCTGAATGAGCGGTATGGATATTTCTAAGTAAAGATAAAGTCATCCCTAGTGCTATTTCAGCTACTGGTTTTGAAAAAACTGGTGAAGTTGCAATCACATAAATACCTTTTTTAAAACAATATTGATAATCCATATTATTCATAAAATTACTTTCAACATTAATGACTGCCTTCAACTTTTTTGCTTTAAAGAGTAGATCTTTTGGCAAATCTGGTTGTCCTATAATAAATGAAGCTTTGTGAATATTTTTATCATAAAAATTTTTTTTATACTTTTTTGGAGCATAAATAAGTTCATATCTTGATTTTAATGCTTTGAATTTGTCTTTGGAAAAAATTAATTTAAGTGTTCTTGGAAAAGGATCCAGAATAGCAATATGTTTTTTCATTTAAATAAGTAAACGCTTCACTTCTTCCTCAGTAAATTTTTTTGGTTTTTCACATTTAGTTATAATTTTTTGGGGGATCCCAGTATTAGCAGCTCTCATTGTAGATTGAATAATATCTAAAACATGAAGAGATAGTTCACCTGAGCATCTGTGCTTCTTTTTTTGTTGAATTGAATAAAGCATTTCAGATAAACCAACACTTCTATAATTAGCGTTGGTAGCAGACTCATTTGACCTGCCACTAGAGGCTGTAATATTTATTTTTCCTAAATGCATTTTATCTGTTTTATGCTCTCCCCATCTGCCTCCCTCAGTAACTGATATATAAACTGACCCACCAAACATATTTGGGTCAGGCACTATAATTGAGCCCTTAGTTCCATAAAGTTCCATGTGATTTCTTTGATGATTAACTACGTCGAATGATAGAGTGACCTGAATAATTGCTCCTGTATGAAACTGAATAGTTGCTAAATAAGTAGTAGGTGTTTCTACTTTAAAAGATTTACTTTTTTTTGGCCCTGCCCCATAAATTCTTTTTTTAAAAGCTGTTAATGTTCTTCCCTGTACTTGTTTTGCTGGTCCTAGTAAATTAACAAGTGTTGTAAAAAAATAAGGCCCCATATCAATTACAGGTCCACCTTCTTTTCTATACCAGGACTCTGGCTTTGGATGAAATGACTCTACTCCTGGAAAAGCAAAAATTGCATTACCAAGTTTTATATCTCCAATTAAATCAGAGTCGATTAAATCTCTTGCTTTTTGAATACCGCCTCCTAAAAAAGTATCTGGTGCGTTACCGATATAAAGTTTCTTTTTTTTTGCTAAAGCAACCAACTCTTTACCTTTTTCAAAATAAGTTGCTAAAGGTTTTTCGGAATAAACATGCTTACCAGAATTTAAAACTCTTTTAGATACTGAGTAATGAGATTGAGGAATTGTAAGATTAAGAATTGCATCTATCTCTTTATCTTTAAGAAGTTCGTTTACAGTTTTAGATTTAATATTATACAATTTCGCGCACTTATCTGCAGCTTTTTGGTTAATATCTGCACAAGCAACAATTTTAAAATTATTAAAATATTGGTGTCCTCTGAAATAGGTCTCTGCAATATGTCCACACCCTATCAAACCAACCTTAAATACTTTGTTCATTGAAAAACTAGATGCCTTGTCTTTGTTTGGACTTACCGTCTTTATGAAGTTTTAAAGCCTCTTTATTTTCTTTTGTTGAAGGAATTTCTAAAGTTGGACTGTCCCAGAAAGCTGAACCTTCCACCCATTTGTAAGCGTGAGTTTTTATAGAAATTACGTAAGTCACATCAGACTTCTTTGCTCTTTTAAAAGCCTCTTCTAAATCAGAAATAGATGTTACGTGTTCTGATTTTGCTCCCATACTTTCAGCATGCTTTGCAAAATCAACGTCAACTAATCCAGGAGTTTTAGAGCTTTTCAATAAATTATTAAACTCTTTTCCACCCTTGAACAATTGCAGTCTATTGATAACTGCAAAACCCCCATTATCACAAACAATTATAATCAGTTTATTTTTTGTAATTACTGATGAATAAATATCTGTATTATTTAATAAATAAGAACCATCACCTACGAAAGAAATTACCTCTTTGTCAGGGTTAGCCATTTTTATACCTAGCGCACCTGAGATTTCATAACTCATACAGCTAAATCCCCATTCAGTTTCATGTGTATTTAATTCTTTTGGTCGCCAAACTTGAACTACCTCTCCTACCAGACCACCTGCGGCCGTAACCGCAATATCTGTTGGTTCAGAATTTCTATAAATAGCTCCTATTACTTGAATATAGCTTGGAACTTCCTGATTTGTTGGTGCACTTTCTTTATCAATATGTTGGTTCCAAACTTTTAATTCTCTTTGAGATTTTTCATTCCATTCATCTCCAACTTTCCAATCTCCTAATGCTTCAGAAAGCTCAATTAATGAAACTTTAGCATCCCCTATTACTGCTTGAGCTAAATGTTTATTTGCATCAAATCTTGAAACGTTAATTGATAGAAGTTTAAAGTTTTCATTTTCAAAATTAGCCCATGATCCTGTGGTAAAGTCAGCAAGCTTTGTTCCAACTGCAATTGCAAGATCAGTTTCTTTAGCAAGGTCATTAGTATTTTTTCCTCCAAGACCTCCTATTTGTCCAGCATAATGAGAATGGTCTCTCTTCATTGTTGAATATCCCATTACAGTTTGAGTAACGGGTATATTATGTTTAATTGCAAAGTTACTTAATTCATCCATTGCATTAGAATAAAAAACTCCACCACCAGAAATAATAATTGGATTTTTTGATTTTTTTATTTTTTCAGCAGCCTCTTTTACTTGAAAATCATCTGGTCTTGGCCTTCTTATCGAATGAACTCTTTCTTTAAAAAACTCTTCAGGGTATTCAAATGTCTGCCCTTGAATATCTTGACACAAAGATATGCAGGCTGGTCCGCAATCAGCTGGATCCAACATTGTTTGAACTGCATTTGGAAAAGACTGAATTATTTGTTCTGGTCTTGTTATTCTGTCAAAATATCTTGTTACTGGTTTAAACGCATCGTTTGCTGTAATTCCAGGATTATTAAAATGTTCCACCTGTTGTAAAACCGGATCTGGCATTCTATTAGCGTAAGTGTCTCCAGGTAAAAATAGAATGGGTAATCTATTACTCATTGCAACTGCTGCAGCTGTAACCATATTTGTTGCTCCAGGTCCAACTGATGAAGTTGCTACAAAAATTTGTTGTCTTCTTTTTCCTCTTGCATAACCTATTCCGGTAAGAGCCATATTTTGTTCATGATGTCCTCTGTATGTAGGTAACTCGTTTTGATTTTCCTCTAAAGCTTGTCCTAAACATGCAACATTTCCATGTCCAAATATCCCAAATACACCAGGAAATAATGGTTCTTTTTTGCCATCAATTAATATTTTTTGTGCGATTAAATATTTAACTATTGCATGGGCACAAGTAAGAGTAATTTTTTTCATGAACTAAGTTTGTCTTTAACTGTGTATAGTGTTTATATATAATTAAATTATAAATTAAAAAACCCAGATTAGTAAACTTAAAAATAAATTCTATGTATAGTAACTTTGGACAATTCATTGATGGTAAATGGCAACAAGCTGAAAAAAAAGAAACATATGACGTTATAAATCCAGCTACTGAAGAAGTAATTGGAAAAGCATCAAAGGCTTCTTCTATAGAAGTTCAAAAAGCTCTTAAATCTGCTGAGAAAGGTTTAGAGATTTGGAAAAATACTGCCCCATGGCAAAGAGCTTATATCCTCAGAAAAATTGCTGACCTAATGAGAGAAAGAAAAGACGTTCTTGCAAAATGGTTAACACTTGAGGTAGGAAAACCTATTGCCGAAGCTGTTGGGGAAGTTGGTGGTGCAGCAGATATTTTTGAATGGAATGCTGAAGAAACTAAAAGAATTTATGGACAAACCCAACAAAGTAGATTTCCAGATACAAGAGTTCATGTTTATTATCAGCCAGTTGGAGTAGTAGCTGCTTTAGTTCCTTGGAATTTCCCAATTGTGTTAGCTGCAAGAAAGATTTCTACTTCTTTAGCTGCTGGTTGCTCTGTTATTTGTAAGCCAGATGTAATTACACCAGGGGCTGTAATGGAATTAGTTAATATATGTAAAGAAGCTGGTGTGCCAGATGGAGTAGTAAATCTTCTTTCAGGAGATCCTGCTGAAATATCCAACGAATTAATGGAGTCTGATATAATTAAAAAAGTTTCAATTACAGGTTCAACAAGAGTAGGCAAAATTATTTTAAAAAAAGCTGCTGACAAAGTTCAAAGAGTTACTATGGAGCTAAGTGGACATTCTCCTTTCATTGTATGTGAAGATGTGGATATGAATAAGGTAGCTGACATTGCAATTGCTGGTAAATTTAGAAATAATGGCCAAGTATGTATTTCACCTAATAGATTTTATATTCAAGAAAATAGAAAAGATGAATTTGTAAGTGCTTTTATAGATAGAGCCAAAAAATTAAAAATTGGTAATGGTATGGATGAAGGTGTGGAATTAGGACCTTTAAGCACTGCAAAGAGATTAGAAGAAATAGAAAAATTAGTTGAAACTACAAAGAAAGAGGGTGCTAAAGTTTTAATGGGTGGGAAAAGACCCTCAGGTTTCAATAAAGGATATTATTACGAACCAACAGTTTTCGATGACGTTAAGGACAACTATACAATCATGAAGGAAGAGCCTTTTGGTCCATTGGTTCCAATTTTAACATTCAAAAATTTTGATGAGGTGATTGAAAGAGCTAATGATAACGATCTAGGTTTATGCAGTTATCTCTACACAAATTCAATGGACAAAGCTCACATAGGTTCTGAAAAATTAGAAACAGGATGTGTTGCAGTTAATACAGGAGTGGTAGCACTTGCAGAAGCACCATTTGGAGGAATAAAACAAACTGGTTATGGACGTGAAGGCGGCTCAGGAGCAATCAAAGACTATTTAAATGTAAAATATACTCACATGGGTTTAAAAATCTAATTGTGAGAAAAAATAAAATTAAACAAATGATGAAAGACGGTAAGCCCGTCATTAATGGTTGGTGTGCGATTCCTAGCACTGCATCTGCTGAAGCAATGGCTCATCAAGGTTGGGACTCATTAACTGTGGATATGCAACACGGGTTAGTAGATTACAGTAATGCACTACCAATGATGCAAACGATATCAACAACAGATGTAACTCCTTTAGCAAGAGTAAATTGGAACGAACCAGGTCAAATAATGAAAATTTTAGACGCTGGATGTTATGGAATTATATGCCCAATGGTGAGTAATAAAAAGGAGGCAGAAAATTTTGTTCAAGCATGTATGTATCCACCCGATGGTTATAGAAGTTTTGGCCCTGTAAGAGGTTTAATTTATGGAGGAGCTGATTATGCAGATCATGCTAATGAAGAAATATTAAAGCTGGCAATGATAGAAACCAAAGAATCTTTGGAAAATCTTGATGAGATTATGTCTACACCAGGTGTCGATGGTATTTACATTGGTCCAGCAGACTTAAGCTTAGCAATAGGTGAAAAACCTGGTTTTGATAGACCAGAATCTACAAAAGCTTATTCTCAAATTTTAAGAATCTTGGAACATGCGAAAAAAAATAATATTTTTTCAGGAATTCATAACGGAACTACAGAGTATGCAACTAAGATGATTGAAAAAGGTTTCAATTTTGTAACTATAGCATCTGATTTGAGAGCTTTAAGTGCTGGTGCTAAATCTACTGTAGATAAAATGAAGGGATCTTTATCAAAAAAAGACGATAACGCTACTTACTAATTTAGTTGATCTAAAAATTCCTCAAATTGTTTTTTTTCTAAATTTGATGATTGGTTTTTTCCTGGAAATTTTCCATTCATTGAATCTTTTTTAAAAGCTTTTAGAGCTTTTACTCTTTCATTTTTAATTTCATTTCTCAATTTTAATAAATTTCCATAAGCTTTGGAATGTCTTGGAGGGTTTTTAGTATCACCACAAATATCTTCCATAAATAAATACATCACATCAGCGTTTTTGCCTGATCCTAAAGAAACTGTAACTATATCAGTGCGCTTTGAAATTTCACCCATAACATTTTCTGGTATAACTTCGCACTCTGCAGAAAATGCACCAGCTTCTTCTAATCTTTTAAACTTTTGAAAAAGTTCATACGCTTCATTTGCAGTTTTACCTACTGCTCGCAACCCACCAATCCAAGTCGACTTTCTAGGTACTAAACCTAGATGACCCATCACTGGAACATCTTCTTTAGATAGCATTTCAACTATATGCATACTTCTTGGTGTCATAACTGCATCTGCCCCATTTTCTAATGCTTTAAATGCACCTCGCATAATATCTTCTTCTGTCACAAATTCATTTAATCCTAAAGCTGCAGTTAAAAATAAGTTTTTTGAACCTTCTCTTACAGAAATTACATTTTTTGCATTTGAGATTATCATATCAAAACCTGCTTTTTCAGCTGCATCAGCTTCCTCAATACTATTTGCCGTAACTTGTGTAAATTTTCTTTTTCCTTTTAATGTTTTTAAATCTCCAACAGTCAAAGTCCTTTTAGCTGGTTTAGCTGCCCATGTATAAATATTTTTCATTTAATACCTTTGTAAAGAATATCTCTTCTATCAATAAACCCTTCAAAAGTTTTTATTGTAATTACTGATGGTAATATAAAAATTGATCTCTTATCTTTTTCATTTCTGATTATTCTAAAAAAACCTTTTTTGATGGCTGTATCAATATAAATATTTGAAGTTAAATAGGATTTTTCTATTACTTTTAATAATTGGTTTTTAGTTATGGATTTATTTTTATAATAAGCAAGCATAACCATGTGAAGCATAATCCAGTGCTGAGGTGTTAATGAAAACCAATTAAGTAATTCATTTTCCAATCTACCTTCAAAGTCTCCTAATGAAACTTCAGCTAATTTAATTCTTTTTTGAGTAATTTTAGGAATTTTTTTTTGTTCCTCAAAATGCTTAGGGTACTTAAACTGTTTCTTCATCTTAAAATATTATCTCAAAGAGTATTAATTTAATATTATTTTTTATTACTCAATTCTTTATAAATATTATTAACTCTGTGTACTTCTTCGGCAGTATTAAAATAACCTTCATATTCAATTTCCTCTGGAGTTACATCAAAATGATAGTGGCCAGCTATATTTTGTTTTGTATATGAGTGAAAATGGGTATGCTCACCAGACTCTCTTAAGTTAAGATCTCCACCTGTTGGATCACCTGTCCATAAAACACTATAACCTTGTAGTTCTGGCCCGATAGGTTCATAAAATTGTAAAAAATCCTTAACACACTTCATCTGTTTAGGATCATAATATTCATGCTTAATATCCGAATAATCAGGTTGAACATGAGATCTTATTTTTCCCTTTAAAATTCTAAATACACCAGCTAAAGCTAAATGTTCGTTTTTTTCAATTTTTAAATTATCTTTCAAAGCTTTTCTCATAGCTTGAGGAAGAGAACCCTGCTCACCAGATCTTCCATGTATTTTAATTTTGATAACTTTTCCTTTTACTCCATCTGTATAAAAAACGTTGCCTAAACCACCATGTTTTCTTGCTGTATATTTTTCAGCAATACATTCCTTATTTAGTCCAACCCGAGCTATTATAGATTTTGACTCAGATGTAATTAAATTTTCATTAATAATCAGTTCTCCACAATGGCCGTCCAAACAAGACATAGCACCTGAACCAGCACCTAATGCATATGATTTTTCTGAACCAATAATTTTTGAAATTTCTTCATAATCAAACTCAGCACCTATAAATTTAGGGTCATGCATGTAAGGCTCACCACCAACATCAATAATTTTTTGATTACCGCTTATACCTTCGGATGGACATCCCCAATTTCTTAAATTAGGGCAATCAACTATAGAAACCTCAACAACTTTAAAATTATTTGATAATCCAACTTGTAGGGCCTTAGATATTTTTTCTAGTGAGTATTTTGTAAAGTTTGATTTTTCAATATTTAATTGCATTGCTAATTAAGCTATATTTAATTTTGCATAATGTCTATAGATAATATATATAATATCTATACATAAATTAATTTAAAGAAAGTCTAAATGATTAATAAAGATTTAAAAGTTGGTGTTCTAGGTGCCGGTGCTATGGGCTGTTTATTTGGAGGTTTGTTAGCAGAAAAAGGTTTAAATGTAACATTGATTGATGTTTGGAAAGAACATGTAGATACCATAAATAAAAATGGTCTTAAGATGGATGGACATGGTGGCAATAGATTTATCAAAGTCAAAGCTACAAGTGACCCTTCAAGTGTAGGTGTAGTTGATGCAGTAATTGTTATGTGCAAAGCAACATCATTGGAGCCTGCTTTAAAAAGTGTAAAAAATATTATTGGTGAAAAAACTGCCTTCATGTCATTTCAGAATGGGTTTGGTCACGAGGCAATTATGCAAGAAATAGTTGGAACCGAAAAAGTTTTAGGCGGAACAACCACTCAAGCATCAAACATTTTAGGTCCTGGACATATTATGAACCATGCATCTCTACCCTCATGGATTGGTGAATATGAAGGAGGTATGAGTGATAGAGTGAAAGATATTGCTGATACTTTTACAGCTTATGGATTAGAAACAATTGCAGCAGATGATGTTAAGAAGAGAAAGTGGATGAAATTATTTGCATTAACCGCAATAGGTCCACTTTCAGCTATTTTTGATCTCCATCATACTGATTTGTATATAAATAATACTGCAAATAAAATTTCTAGATCTCTTGGAAAGGAAATCATTCTAGAAACTAGAAAGGTTGCATTGGCAGATGGTGTAGAAGTATCAGAGGACGAATGTCTTTTCATGTTTAACAAGATTGTGGACTCTAACCAGACTAATAAATCTTCAATGGCTTTCGATGTTCAATATAAACGAAAAACTGAAATTGACTTTATTAGTGGAGTAGTATCAAAAATGGGTAAAAAACACGGTATTAGTACACCTTTAAACGACCTGATGTATAAAATGATTAAAGTAAAGGAGGGAATGTATAGCTAAATGCTAAGAGTTGAAAAATTAAAAAAGTTTAAAAATAATTTTCCAATTTTAGTTGGTAACAAAGCAATTTCAAATCATTTTTGCACGTCTTTAATTAAAGAAATAAGTTCTTCTGAAACATTTGATGATTTAATCATGGGCGGAAGAAGCAGAATTAACAAGGGCTCAAAAAACTTCAAAAAATATATCAATAAATCTAAAATTTCGAAAAAACTTTTTCAATTATTTAATAGTAAAAAGTTTTACAATAAAATTGAGAATGTTTTTAAAAAAAATTTTAAAAATCAATCATGGGTAAATTTGTATCCACCAAAATTATTTAATACTAAAAAATTTACAATAAAAAAAAAGATCAATTCAACCGAGCTTAAAGCTTTACTTGGTAAAAACTACAAACACACAAAAGTAAATTTGGATATTGATTTCTCAGTCTCAAAAGGTGGATACAGATTAAGACCACATCGTGATGATATAACCAGGTTATATAATTTTTTAATTTATTTAACAGATATTCCAAGAAAAAATGGGGGATCTTTGACAATTTATAAAAAAAAGGCAAAAAAAAATATTAGAAAAAGTTTTAAAAGATTTCCAAAAATGAGTGAACTTGAAATAGTAAAATCATTTACCCCTAGAAAAGGAACTGTAGTTTTTTTTCAATCAACTCCAAATTCATATCATGGAGTTAAACGTTTTATAGAAAATAACTGTCCTAAAAGGTTTTTTATTTATGGAAGTTATGCACAAAATACCCCTGTTATATGGAAATATAAAGATGCTACATATTATCCACATATAATTTATTCAAAAAAAAGAATGCTTACCTCTTTCCATGATGCAAACTATTTAACTTCAAAACCTAAATATTGATATTTTTTTGTGATAAAATAAAATTTAAATATGAAAAATAATCTTAAAAAAAAATTACATGAACAGGGTTATTTAATAGTTAAAAATATACTTAACTTTAAAAAAGATCTTAAACCAGTTTTGAATGATATGGAATTTGTGATGGATTGCTTAATTCAAAAATATGCAAGAAAGAAAAATATACAGAAAATTTTAAATTTGGATTTTAAAAAAAAATACTCATACGTTTCAAAATTAAATATTCATGATCTAGATCAATACTTCAATACCAGATTACCTAGAGATCATGTAAAACCAGAAAGTGATTATTTTGCTACTCAATCGCTGTGGAACTTAATTACAAATAAAAATATTTTAGATGTAGTTGAAAAGATTTTAGGTAAAGAAATAATGTCTAATCCTGTGCAAAATACAAGAATTAAGCAACCAGAAAAAAAATTGCCAAAAAGTTCTGTGCGTGATGGATTAAGTGGAAGAACACCATGGCATCAAGATGCAGCTGTTCTAAATTCCAAAGGACAAAAGTTAACTGAAATGGTCACTGTTTGGATACCTTTTACTAAAACTACAAAAAAAAATGGCTGTATGATTACAGTCAAAGAAATTAATAAAATGGGATTATTAAATCATGTACCAGGATATAGAGGCCAAGTTGAATTAAAAAATAGTAAATTATTAGATAAAATGAAACATGTCCCTTTAGAAGCGGATGTGGGCGACATTATTCTTTTACACAAACATTCTATACATTGCTCATTACCAAATAGATCAAATGATTTTAGAATAAGTGCCGACCTTAGATATAATGTTGCTGGACAACCGTCTGGTAGAGAGCCACTTCCAAACTTTTATGTTAGAAGTAAAAATAAAAATAATATTAAAATTCAAAATTTTAAACAGTGGTTAACACTTTGGGAGAAAGCTAAAGAAAAATGTATACCAAGAAAATATGCATTTAAATATCCACTCCCTACTTTCAAAAATAATAAAAGAGACCTTTCGAATTTAATTAACTCTTAATTAAATATTTTATAAAACAAATATAAGTGTATAAGTGAATATGAAAAAAATTCTTGTCATTCAGCCTATTCATGAAGAAGGTATCAATCTTTTAAAAGATAATTCAGATTTTGAATATGAGGTTGTGGATAATATTGACACAGAATTTCTAAAATCAAAAATTAAAGACTGTGATGGTATTTCAATTCGTACCGCTAAACTTAGTGGGGATGTAATTGAAGCTGCTAATAATCTTAAAATTATTTCAAGACATGGTGTTGGATATGACAATATAGATTTAAAGGTTTCAAAAAAAAAAGATATTACTTTAGCCATTACGGCAACTGCAAACGCAGTGGCGGTAGCTGAACATGTAATGTTCATGATTTTAAATATTTCTAAAAGAGGTAGTATGTATGATGACACTGTAAAAAGTGGAAAATTTAATGAAAGAAACAAATTACCTAAAACGGTAGAGCTTTGGAATAAAAATATTTTAATTGCAGGATTTGGTAGAATAGGACAAGCCTTAATTAAAAGGTGTCTCGGTTTTGAAATGAATGTTTTTGTTTTTGATCCTTTTGTTTCTAAAGAATTTATAGAAAAACGTGGCGGTACAAAAGCGGACAATTTAAGCGAAGCCTCAAAAGATATGGATGCAATGTCACTTCATATTCCCTTGAATGATGAAACAAAAAATATAATTAATTATGAATTACTTAAATCTATGAAAAAGAATTGCATTATAATCAATGCCGCCAGAGGAGGTATTGTAAATGAAGTGGATTTAGATAGAGCTTTAAACGAAAATTTAATTTTTGGTGCTGGTTTGGATGTATTTGAAACTGAACCTCCTGCTGAAAACAATCCTCTTTTAAAAAATAAGAAAGTTTTTTTGAGTCCACATACTGCAGCTTTCACAGAAGAATGTATGACAAGAATGGGTAAAGAAACTATTCAAAATATATTTGATTTTTTTGATGGTAATTTAGAAAATTCAAAAAAAGTAAAACTATAAAGCTATTTTAAGATCAATGTCTGCACACACCTTTGATAAATATTTGAAACCTTTTTTTGCATATTCTAAAGGATTTGCTTTGGCTGGATCTTGTTCTGCTTCTACAACTAACCAGCCCTTATAATCAATATTTTTTAAATATTTCAATAAAGGTTTATAATCAATATATCCGTCTCCAGGTACGGTAAAAGCTCCCTCTAAAAATGCTTTTCTGAAACTCCAATCTTTTTCAAGGGATTTATTTAAAATATCTTCTCTCATATCCTTACAGTGAATATGAATTATTCTATCTTTATAGTCTTTTGCTATTTTTACAGAATTACCTTTGGCAAATAGCATGTGACCAGTATCAAGAATTAATTTTACTTGGTCACTTGTGTTATCTAACAGTCTTTTTGTGTCGTCCTCTGTTTCAATCACAGTACCCATGTGATGATGATATGCTAAAGGCATATCTTGGTCTTCTAAATATTTTCCCATCTCAGAAATTTTTTTACAATATTCATTCCATTCATCTTTATTCATTTGTGGTCTACTGGATAAAGGTCTGTTAGGGTCGCCAGCAATAGAGTCTGATACTTCGGCAAATACAATACATGGTGCTTTACAATCTTGAAAAAGTTTTAATTGTTCTTGAACTAACATAATTTCATCCTTTACAGAATTTTTTCTTAAATTTGCACTGTACCAGCCTGAACATAACTTTAAGTTATGTTTTTGTAACAAAGGAATAAGTTCCTCTGATTTTTTTGGAAACTTTCCTCCAGATTCTATTCCTGAAAAACCTGCTTCACTTGCTTCTGATAAACACTGTTCCAATGGAGTATCACCACCAAGTTCAGGCATGTCATCATTACTCCATGCTATTGGTGCTATTCCTAATTTTACTGACATAATACTTATATTTGTTATGATATATAAAATCTTAATCTAATGAATACAAATAAATTATCCTTAGGTATTGTTGGTGGAGGTCCAAAATCTTGGATAGGTCATGTGCATCGAATTTCTGCAAGATTTGATGACAAGTACGAAATAGTAGCTGGTGTATTCTCAAGAAATTCAAAATTGTCTATAAACTTTGGAAAAACTTTGGGTATCGCTAAAGATAGATGTTATTCAACCTTTAAAGAGATGGCTTCAAAGGAGTCGAGAAGAAATGATGGTATTCAAGTAGTCTCAATAATGACACCTCCATCAAGTCATCAAATTATTGCTGAAAAATTTATTGAAAAAAATATAAATATTATTTCAGATAAACCATTTGCTGGTAATCTAGATCAAGCAAAAAAACTTTATAAAAAAATAAAATCAAATAAAAAAATTAAATATGCTTTAACTCATAACTACTCAGCTTACCCAATGGTTAGAGAAGCTAAAGTTTTAATAGAAAAAGGTAAAATTGGAAAAATTGAATATGTGAATGTTGAATATATCCAGGATTGGTCTGGTGGAACAAAAATTAATGTAAGAAATGCTAAAAAAAAACTAAAATGGAAAATAGATAATAAAATAGTTGGTGCATCTGCTGTTCTTAATGAAATTGGAACTCATGCTTACCATTTAGCTACATATATTTCAGGACTAAAAGGAGAAAAAATTTTCGCTGACATTAAACAAATTTCAAAAAAAATAAAAATGGATGATAACGCACAAGTAATGATTAATTTTACAAACGGTGCAAAAGGTATGTTTTGGACAAGCGTCATGGCTAAAGGTGGAGTTTATGGTCTTAGAATTAGAGTATTTGGTTCTAAAGGAAGCTTAGAGTGGGTTCAAAATGACCCAAATTATCTAAAATTAAATCCAGACAAGGGTGCAGTAAGATACCTTGAAAGAGGTTTTCATAATGCTGAGCTTTCAAAAAAATTCTCTAGAATAAAATTTGGACACCCTGAAGGATATTTAGATGCATTTGCAAATATTTATAGAGAATTTGCTGACTCTTTGAAAAATAAATCAAAAAAAAGATATTTTTATCCAAATGAGGATGAAGGATTAGAAACAGCAAAATTTATATATGCTTGTAAAATTTCATCAAAAAATAAAAGATGGGTCAAAATCAAATAAATATTGCATTACTTGGTCTTGGAAGAATAGGCCAAATGCATGCCTTAAATTTAACTTATCATCCAGAATTCAATTTAAAATATATATTTGATATTGATAAAAATTTAAATAAAAAATTGGCAAAAAAACATAAGTCAATTCCTATCAACAATCCAAATATTGCATTCAATGATAAGAGCATTAAATGTATTTTTATAGCCACAAGTACTAAGACACATTTGAATTATATTGATAAAGCAGTTAGAAATAAAAAAGTTGTATTCTGTGAAAAGCCATTAGACTTAAGTTTAAAAAAAATTAATGAATACAAAAAAAAACTTTCTAAGTTAAATCCAAAGATACAAATAGGTTTTAATAGAAGATATGATGCGGGCCACAATTCTTTAAAAAAAAATCTTATTAATGGAAAAATTGGAAAATTAGAAAAAATAATAATTACAAGTCGGGACCCTGCACCACCTTCAACTGATTACTTGAAAAATTCTGGTGGTATTTTTAAAGATATGATGATCCACGACTTTGATTTAGCAAGATACTATGTGGGTTCAGATGAGTTTAGATATTTATTTGCAACAGGTGAATACTTTAAAGATAAAAAATTTAAAAAAGTAAAAGATTTAGAATTAGCTACAGTGGTTATGAAAACTGGGAAAGGTGTCCAGTGTGTAATAACAAACTCAAGACACTGTAGCTTCGGTTATGATCAAAGAGTTGAGTTATTTGGTGATAAAGGGATGGTAATTTCTGAAAATCAAAGAGATTTAGAAACAACATCCTATTTTAAAAATTCAACTGGTAGTAAACAGTCTTTTAAAAATTTTTTTATTGAGAGATATTTAGAGGCATTTAAAAACCAATTAAGTGACTTAGCAAAATTTTGTAAAAAAAACATTAAACCAAGGGCAAATTTTGAGGATGGAAGAATGTCGGTGATATTGGCTGAGACGGCAAATAAATCTTTGAAAACAAAAAAATTTGAGCTCATTAAATTTTAAACCGCCACATTGATTTTATAGATTTATAATATATTTAATTCATCTATGAAAAATATTAAACCATTTGGTCCCTCAATTGGAAAAACAAAAATATCTAAAAGGTTTCTAAATAAACTAAATGAGGAATTTGATAAAAAATCAAATAACAAAAAAATTGATTACAGTTCAAAATTAGCTAGTCAAATAAAAAATGAAATAAAGATTTCAAATAATTTTATTAAAAAATATTTATTTAAAGAGCTAAAAATAAATATAAAAAAATTTTTAGCCAACGAACAAATTAAAAATATAAAAGAGATTAGAATATTAAATCTTTGGGTCGTTAGACAATTTAAAGGTGAATATAACCCTATTCATTATCATGATGGTAATTTGTCAGGAGTTGGATATTTAACTTTACCTAAAAACATGACCAAAAATATTCTAGTCAAAAATAAAAAACTTAAAACCAATGGAACTATTGACTTTATAAACGGACAAAAAGCATTTCTTAGTAATAGTATTTATAACCTAATTCCAAAAATTGGAGACCTAATAATATTTCCAAACTATCTTATGCATACTGCATATCCATTTAACATAAATGGAGAAAGACGATCATTTTCTTTTAATGTAAAAATTATTTTTAAAAAATAAATGGATACTGATTTTTTTAAAAATATTAGAATTTTGGATGGTGGTATGGGGCAACAACTATTAGCCAAAGGATTAATTTCGAAAGGCACATTGTGGTCCGCCAGTGCTAATTTAGATAAAAAATTTCATGATCTGGTTGTTGACGTACACTTATCATTTATAAATGCTGGATCTGAGGTGATACTTACCAATACTTTTTCGGCGAGAAAAATTAGATTAATACAAAATAAAGTGGATAAAGATTTTGTATATATAAACGAACAAGCTTGTTTGTTATCTATTAAAGCAAAGGAAAAATCTGGAAAAGATGTTTTAATTGCCGGTAGCTTACCATGTCAAAATGATACTTATGTAGAAGATCGAAGAGATAGCAAAGAATTAGAAAAGGCTTTTTATGAACAAGCTAAGGTAATCTCTCCCTATGTGGATTTTTTTTATTTAGATGTTGTTTCAAGTGGAAGAGAAATAGACATAGCGTCAAACGTTGCAGTCAAATTAAATAAATCTGTTCTCTTAGGTATTCATGTTAAAAAAAATAACTTGCTACCCTCGAATGAGACTATTACTGAAGTTTTTAATAAATATAGAAGTAATAATTGGCTAGGAGTAATAACAGCATGCGTCTCTCCAAAAATTGCTGAGGAGTGCACCTCTGAAATTAAAAAGTTAGATATCCCGTTTGGATTTAAAGCCAACCTTTGGAAAGTAGAAGAACCAACTCCAGTTCAAACTTTTAATAAAGCTAAACCTGATGAAATAGGCACTAATCCGAACCTCACTCTTGGGAAAAGAGACAACAATTCTGCTAAAAAATTCTATGATTTTTCGAAAAGACTTGTTGAACAAGGGGCAACAATTCTCGGTGGATGTTGCGAAACAACACCAGAGGATATTAGAGAAATTGCTAAACTAAGATAATTTTTTTCTATCAGCTCTTCGAACAAAATAAATACCTATGCAAACTGCAGTCAAAGAAATTAAGACTTTAATAGTTATTAATTCTTTTAAGAATATGTATCCTAGAATTGTTCCAAAAATTGGTATTAAATAAGACACCTGGGATTGAAAAATCAAGCCATTATCTTTTAGTATTTTAAACCTTAATAACCATGCAATTCCTGTTGGAACAATACCTAGATAAATTACAGATATTAATGAATCTATTCTTGGTACTACCTGCCATGGTTGTTCAATAAATGATACCAATGGTATTAAAATAATTGTTGCCCAGATTAATATCGAGCCTGTTACATTTTCATTTTTTTTCTTACTAATTTTTAAAGTTAATACACCACCAATAACATAACATGTTGAGCCCAACAAAATTAACAAAGCTGAAGTAAAATTATTTTGATCAATTAAAAGATTGTCTGAAAATAAAAAAATTATTCCAGAAAAGCCGATTAAAATTCCAAACGTTTTAACTAAATTAAATTTTTCATTTTTTGTATAAAAATGACCTAATATAGTAGAACTGAGTGGTGTTGTTGACATTAAGATTGCAGCGAGATTACTTTGAACAGATTTTACTCCATAGGCAATTAGAAAGAATGGTGCAACCAAATTTATAAACCCAATCATAGCGAACCAATGCCAATCTTTGGAAAAAGCCTCAATTTTTATATTTTTATAATAACAAAGAAGTAGAACTGGAATTGCTCCAAAAAATACTCGTAGGAAAGCGATTGTAACTGGACCAAATGAATAAGTTGCAATTTTTATATTAAAAAATGCAGATGCCCATATTAAAGACAATATAGTTAATAAAGTATAATCTATTAATTTTGGTTGCCTCATTCTGTTAAATCATCGACTTCTGAATTAGTTAATTTTTTTAATTCTATAAAAGTAATTCCGAAAACTGCGTTTGGATGTCCTGCTGCAGCAAAAACTTTTGAAAATCTTTCTAAATGTTTATCCATATATACTTTTATATTCACTAAATGACCTATTGGGGATACACCGCCTATTGTGTAACCAGTAATTTGCTTAACCTCCTCGGGACTTGCCATTGACACATCTTTTTCGCTTAATTTTTTTTTCAACTTATTTAAAGAACATCTTTTGTCTCCCGATACTAAACAAAGACAAAATTTATTGCCTAATTTAAAAAGCAAGCTTTTTACAATTGCACCTACATTGCAACCTAAGGCTGTAGCAGCATCATTTGCTGTTCTTGCTGTTTGTTCTAAAATAATAACATTAAGATTTGGATCAAAGTCTTTAAGAATTTTCTCTGCTCTTTTAACTGGTTCTTTATCTAAAATGGAATTCACTTATTTACTCGTATGATTAATAATATTGATTAAATACACTACTTATGTGAAAATTGCATAAGTGTTATTTATTAAATAAGCAATATTTATAAGAGTTTATTTGCTAATTAATGCTCTGAAATTACATAGGAGACATAATGAGTGCACAAAACGTTTTAAAATTTATTAAAGAAAAAGAAGCTGAATTTGTAGATTTAAGATTTACTGATCCAAGAGGAAAGCTTCAACATTTAACAATGGACTCAACTGTTGTTGACGCAGATATGCTTAATGAAGGTGTATTTTTTGACGGATCATCTATCGCTGGTTGGAAAGCAATTAATGAGTCAGACATGATTTTAAAACCAGATACTTCTCGAATGTTTATGGATCCTTTTACTTCCCACAATACTGTAGTTTTGTTTTGTGATATTTTAGATGCAATTAAAAAAGACCCTTATGAAAGAGACCCAAGGGGTGTGGCTAAAAAAGCCGAAGAATATTTAAAAGCTTCAGGTATTGGCGATAAAGCATTCTTTGGTCCAGAACCAGAATTTTTTGTTTTTGATGATGTAAGAATTAAAAATGATATGAATGAATGTGGATTTAAGATTGATAGTAAAGAAGGTCCATATAATTCAGGAAAAGAATATGAAAGTGGAAACATGGGACACAGACCTCCAATCAAAGGTGGATATTTCCCAGTGCCACCAGTTGATAGTGAACAGGATATGCGTGGTGAATATCTAAAAAATTTAAAAGAAGTTGGAATTAAAGTCGAAAAACATCACCATGAGGTTGCTCCAAGTCAACACGAACTTGGAATGTATTTTGGAACTTTAGTTAATCAAGCTGATAATGTTCAGTTATATAAATATGTTGTTCAAATGGTAACGCACTCGTTTGGTAAAACCGCAACTTTTATGCCAAAACCTGTAGCAGGTGATAATGGTTCAGGTATGCATATTCACCAATCAATTTGGAAAGGTGATACGCCAGTTTTTTCTGGCGACGCTTATGCAGGATTATCTGAAACTGCGCTGCATTACATTGGTGGAATTTTAAAACATGCTAAAGCTATTAATGCTTTTGCTAACTCTACTACTAATAGTTATAAAAGATTAATACCAGGCTTTGAGGCTCCAGTATTACTTGCATACTCTGCAAGAAACAGATCAGCTTCATGTAGAATTCCTATTACCTTAAGTAAAAAGGGTGCAAGATGTGAAATTAGATTCCCAGACGCATCTGGTAATCCATATTTAACATTTGCTGCAATGCTCATGGCTGGAATTGATGGTATTAAAAATAAAATTCACCCAGGTGAGTCTTTTGACAAAGATCTTTACGAATTACCACCAGAGGAAGTTAAAACAATTCCAACAGTTTGTGGATCTTTGAGAGAAGCAATGGAAAGTTTAGATAAAGATAGAGAATTCTTAACTCAAGGTGGTGTATTTACAGATGATCAAATTGATGCATACATTGCTCTTAAATTTGAGGAAATTCATAAATTTGAACATGCACCTCATCCTGTTGAGTTTGAGATGTATTACAGCAGTTAGTAATTAGTTACTGTTTAGTTGTAGCTATTGTATTTTTGTTAATACCTTTTTTAACGACGTAGTCCTGTGTGCCGTTGGCACCAGTGTCTACTTCTTTTCTGAGGTCCTTGAAAAATGATTTCTCTTTCAAAGAATTTTTTAGGTTTTTAACAAGATTTTTAAACTCAAATGTATTCATTGTTTAGCATTATCTTAGATATGCAAATAATGCAAATCTGGTATGCTCAAAATGGGATAATTAACCTATGATGTTTTAAATGACTCGCCACAGCCACAACGCTCGGTTTCATTAGGATTATTAAAAACAAAAGTTGAAGATAATTCCTCTTTCTTATAATCCATTTCAGTTCCTAAAAGATACATAATGGCAGCAGAGTCTACGAATACCTTCACACCCTTATCTTCAATTATTTCATCATTTGGATTAATTTCTTTTGTATATTCCATAACATACGACATTCCTGCACAACCACCAGATTTAACTGATACTCTTACTCCAAGGGAATCTTTTTCTGCAATAGCCATTATCTCTTTAATTCTGGATGCAGCGTTATCACTTAATTTAATTATTTGAGTCATTATAAATTTAATTCCAATTTGGCTGCCTCGGACATCATGTCTTTGGTCCATGGTGGATCCCATACCAATTCTAAATCAACTTCTTCAATTCCATCAACTTGCATTGCACCCTCTTTAACCTCTTTAGGTAGACTTTCGGCTACAGGACAATTTGGTGTTGTCAAAGTCATTTTAATTTTAGCAGATTTTTCATTTTCCACTATTATATCATAAATTAAACCTAATTCATAAATGTTAACAGGTAACTCAGGGTCATAAATTTTTCTTATTTCCTCTATGATTAGTTCTTTTTTTGACATAATTAATTTTCTGTTTTTACTTCTTCTTTTTTATTATCAAATGCTGAAACCAATGTATGCCATGAAAGTGTAGCACACTTCACTCTCATTGGATATTGTTTAACACCTGACAAGCACATTAATTTAGTTTTTTCATCTTCCTGTAAATATTCTGACTTTAATTCTGGATTTTCTTTAATCATTCCTAAAAAATCTTCGACGATTTCTTTAGCTTCATTTTCATTTTTACCTTTAATTAGATCTGTCATGATTGAGGCTGACGCCATTGAAATAGCACAACCACTTCCTTCAAATGAAATATCTTCAACTATTTTTTGACCATTTAATTTTAAATAAACATGAACATTATCTCCACATAAAGGATTGTTACCTTTTGCATCTTTATTAAAGTCATTTGTCTTCCCAAGATTTCTTGGATTTTTTCCATGCTCTAAAATAATTTCTTGATATAATTCTTTTAAATTCATTTTAAGTTAAATATTTTTTTGCAGTTATTAATTGAGTCATTTAATTTATCTAGATCGTCTTTAGTATTATAAATTCCAACAGAAGCTCTTGCACTAGCAGGTATATTTAATTTATCATGTAAAATTTGACAGCAATGATGTCCTGCTCTTATTGCAACTCCGTCTTCATCAAGTATAGTTGCAATATCATGTGGGTGAACACCTTCTAAAGTAAATGATAAAACTCCACCTTTATTTTTTGGACTACCAATCAATTTAACAGAATTGTTTTTTTGTAATAATTCTTGTCCATATTCAACTAAATCAGCTTCGTGATGCATAATATTTTCTATACCAATACTTTCCATAAACTTAATTGACTCGTCAAAGGCAATAACTTGAGCAGTTGCCATTGTTCCAGCTTCATATTTATTTGGTAATTCACCATAAGAAATACTATCTTTTTTAACTTCTCTGATCATTCCTCCACCACCTTGATAAGGGGGTAATTCCTCTAACCATTTTTTTTTACCGTATAAAACACCAAGTCCTGTTGGACCGTACATTTTGTGACACGATATTGCATAAAAATCACAATCTAGATCTTGCATATCAAGTTTAAGATGTGGAGCGCCCTGGCAACCATCAATCACAACAATTATTCCTTTTGAGTGGGCTAGTTCAGTTATTTCTTTAACAGGTAGTATTGCTCCTGTAACATTTGACAAGTGTGTAATTGCTATCACTTTGGTTTTGGGAGTTATTTTTTTTTCAATTTCCTCTAAAGAAACGTCTCCATCTTCATTCATTTCTGCAAAATTAATTATGATGTTTTTTGATTTTCTTAAAAAATGCCATGGAACATAATTTGAATGATGCTCAAGTTCAGTAATTAAAATTTCGTCACCTTCCTTTAGATGATTTTGTCCTAAGGTATTTGCAACTAAATTTAATGCTTCTGTTGCTCCTTTAGTAAAAACTATTTCATTTTTATCTTTAGCATTAATATATTTTTGAACAGAGGACCTTGTATTCTCATATAAGTTTGTAGCTGCAACTGCAAGATAGTGAACACTTCTTCCAACATTTGAAAACTGCTTTGTATAAAATTCATTAATTTTATCTGCTACAACTTTTGGTTTTTGTGAAGAGTTAGCACTATCAAGGTAAACTAAATCGTTATTTTGAATTTTTTCATCAAATATAGGAAATTCTTTTTTTATATTTTCTATTTTCATTCCTTTATCCCAATCATATTTTTAATTAGGTTTTTAATCTCTGAGTCTGTAATTTTTTCTACTACATCAAGTAAAAAACCATTTATTAAAAGTTCTCTTGCTTGATTATAATTTAACCCTCTGGACATTAAGTAAAAAATAGAGTCTTCATTAAGACTTCCTGACGCTGATCCATGTGAACATTTGACATCATCTGCATAAATTTCCAATTCAGGTTTAGCATTAAATTCAGAGTCTTTACTTAATAATATTGCTTTACTAAGTTGGTAACCATCTGTTTTTTGTGCGTCAGAATTTACAAATATTTTTCCTTGATATGCTGCTTTAGAATTATCTTCTAGAACACTTTTAATTAATTGGTAGCTTTTAGTATTCTCAGTTAAATGATTGATAGTTGATCTAATCTCATGATGTTTATTTTTATCCAAAGAGAAAATACCATTAACAAAAGCTGATGAATGTTCTCCTTTTAAATTACAATTAACTTCACTTTTAAAGAAATTTGATCCTGAAGATAAAATAAACGTCTCCGAAATTGTATTTTTATTTTGTTCAATATTATTAAAAGAATATTTAATATTTTTATTTTCTAGTTTATCTATTTTATAATTTTTAAGAATTGCATTTTCATTTAAATTAAAATTGTAAAAAATATTTAAAAAATTTTTTTCCGATGAATCGTTAAATAAGTCAACTAATCTTAAGCCACTATCTTCTTGCAAATCAAAATCTAATCTTAAATTAATATTTTTGGACCAAATTTTAGAGTTTGTTGTATGGTAAATAATAAGTGGTTTTGATAGCTGATAACCTTTTTTAATGACTATTTTAAAGGATTTATTGGTAAAAGCATTATTTAAATCAGATAAAGAATTATTGTTATCAAATTTATTAATAATTTCTGACTGATCAATTATTTCTATTTGATCTTTTTTTTCATAATCAAAATCAATTTTTTCAATTCTTCCGTTTATAAAGACTATTTTATTGTGTTCCAATCCATCTACGAATACAGAAGTATCAACTTTATTGGTAGATGTATAATCATTATAGAAACTTAATTCCCCAATATTTTTTTTAATTATCTGATTTAGATCTGAGAATTTCCAATCTTCTTCTTTTCTATCAGGAAAACCTTTGTTTATAAAATTATCCAAAGAAAATTTTTTTATTTCAATATCCTTTTGAGATAAACTTAAATTTTTAATAATGTTGTCGAAATCTTTTTGTAATTGTTCTTTCATCTAATTAAAATTTTCATATCCTTTTTTTTCTAATTCAAAAGCTAGATCTGGACCTCCAGATTTAACAATCTTACCATTCATTAAAACATGGACAAAGTCAGGCTTTATATAATCTAGCAACCTTTGATAATGTGTGATTATTAAAAATGAGTTTTTTTCGTTTCTTAAAGTATTTACTCCATCTGCAACAATTCTTAAAGCATCTATGTCTAGCCCTGAGTCTGTTTCATCAAGAATTGAAAGTTTTGGAGATAGCATTGACATTTGTAAAATTTCATTTTTCTTTTTTTCTCCTCCAGAAAAACCAACATTTAATTGTCTATTTAACTTTTCCTCATCAAATTTAAGTTCTTTGGACTTTTCTCTAACCAATTTAAGGAATTCTATTGCATCAAGTTCTTTTTCTCCTCTTGCTTTTCTAACTGCGTTTAGAGAGGTTTTTAAAAATATATTTGTATTTACTCCAGGAATTTCCAATGGATATTGAAAAGCTAAAAAAATACCTTTATGAGCTCTTTCCTCTGTTTCAAGCTCAAATAAATCTTTTTCTTCAAAAAGAACTTCACCAGAAACTTCATATCCTTTCTTTCCTGACAAAATATTTGATAAAGTACTTTTACCTGATCCGTTTGGACCCATTATAGCGTGAACTTCACCAGGATTAACATCAAGTGAAAATCCTTTCAAAATTTCTTTATTATCTATTTTAGCATTTAATTTATTTATTTTTAACATTAGCCCACACTTCCCTCTAAACTTATTCCTACTAACTTTTGTGCTTCAACAGCAAATTCCATTGGTAATTGTTGCAATACTTCTTTACAAAATCCATTTACAATTAAACCAACTGCCTCCTCCGCACTTAATCCTCTTTGTTGACAGTAATGTAATTGTTCCTCACTAATTTTAGAAGTGGTCGCCTCATGAGCTATATTTGACTCTGAATTCTTATTTTTAATGTAAGGAACTGTATGAGCACCACATTTATTCCCCATCAATAAAGAGTCACACTGAGTATAGTTATTTGAATTTGAAGCCTTTGAGGAAATATCAACCAACCCTCTATAGGTCATATCTGAAAAGCCAGCACTAATTCCCTTTGATATAATTTTACTTTTTGTATTTTTCCCTAAATGGATCATTTTAGTGCCTGTATCAGCTTTTTGGTAATTATTTGTAATGGCAATTGAATAAAATTCCCCAACAGAATTATCACCTTTTAAAATACAACTTGGATATTTCCAAGTGATTGCAGATCCAGTTTCAACTTGTGTCCAAGATATTTTAGAGTTCTTTCCTTTACATAAGCCTCGTTTAGTTACAAAATTGTATATACCGCCTTTTCCATCTTTATCACCTGGATACCAATTTTGAACTGTTGAATATTTTATTTCAGCATCATCAAGAGCAACTAATTCAACATTAGCAGCATGCAATTGATTTTCATCTCTCATAGGAGCTGTACAACCTTCTAAGTAGCTAACATAGCTTCCTTTGTCAGCAATAATTAAAGTTCTCTCAAACTGGCCTGTATTAGAAGCGTTTATTCTAAAATATGTAGAAAGTTCCATTGGACATCGAACTCCCTCTGGAATGTATACAAATGAACCATCAGTAAAAACTGCTGAATTTAAAGTTGCAAAAAAATGATCAGTTAAAGGAATTACAGATCCTAAATATTTTTTAACTAAGTCTGGATGTTTTTGAATAGCCTCTGAAATTGGACAAAAAATAATACCTTGTTTAATTAATTCTTCTCTGAAAGTTGTTGCAACTGAAACCGAGTCAAAAACTGCATCAACTGCAATGCCATTTAATCTTGCTTGTTCTTGAAGAGGTATTCCTAGTTTTTTATATGTTTCTAAAAGTTTAGGATCTAGTTCATCTAAACTTTTCGGTTTATCATCCATGCTTTTAGGTGCAGAATAATAATATAAATCTTGATAATCTATCTTTGGATATTTTGGTTTTTGCCAGTCTGGTTCTTTTAATTGTTTAAATCTTTCAAAAGCTTTTAATCTAAAATCAAGCATCCATTGAGGTTCTTTCTTAATATTAGAAATAAATTTTATTACATCCTCGTTTAAACCCTTGGGTGCTCTTGTATTTTCTATGTCTGTTGAGAAACCGTATTTATAATCTTTTAATTTATCAATTTCCTTTTGTCTATTTTCCATATTAATTAACCCGTTCTGAATTATTTTTTAACAAATCCTGTAAACTTTTTTTTTCAAAAAAAGTATTAATATGAGTTTCTAACTCATCCCATAGATTATGAGTTACACATTTGGTTGCTTTACCATTACACCCTTTTTTTGACTCTTTTTTACACTGAACAGTTTTAACTTTTTCATCGACAGCGTTTAAAATATTTGTAAGTTTAATTTCATTTGGTTTTTTTGACAAAACATATCCACCTTGGGTTCCTCTAGTACTTTTTACAATTTGATTTTTTTTTAATTTTGAAAAAATTTGCTCTAAATAGTCTAGAGAAATTCCTTGTCTTAATGAAATATCTCTTAAAGACACTGGATTAATAGTGTCGAATCTAGCAAGATCAACTAATGCCATAACTGCATATCTACCTTTTGAAGTTAATTTCATATTACCCTTTAAATTGTGGGCTTTTTATACATACCTGACTAAAATGGTCAAGTTTAGACTTTAAAAAAAAACTAACATTTTGTCGCTCAGTTGTGATAAACGTAACTTTTTTTTGAGAATAATAATCAATTGCGCTTATGGATAATAAAATTTTAGAAATCTTTATTCCAGGTCCTGCTGGACGTCTTGAGGCTAAATATTTTAAAAGTAAAAAAAATACATCTCCTGTAGCGCTAGTATTACAACCTCATCCACAATATGGGGGGACCATGAATAATAAGGTTGTAGTAGATACATTCCACACATTTATGGAAAATGATTTCTCTGTTTGTAGAGTCAACTTTAGAGGTGTTGGAAAAAGTGATGGAGAATTTGATAATGGCCAAGGAGAACTAGCTGATGCAGCAGCTGCTTTAGACTGGTTGGAAAGAGAAAATTTTGATAATTCTCAATGTTGGGTATCTGGTTTTTCTTTTGGATCATTGATAGCTATGCAGCTACTAATGAGAAGACCTGAAATAAATAGATTTATAGCTATTTCACCTCAACCTAATGTTTATGATTTTTCTTTTTTATCACCCTGTCCTACATCTGGAATGGTAGTTTATGGAAAAAAGGATGAATTAGTTCCAGTAGAGTATATTGCAGAACTTGATAAAAGACTGAGTTCACAAAAAGGAATTAAAGTTGAATTTCACGCTATAACAGATGCCAATCATTTTTTTTCTAAAACAGATAACGTGTTAATTAAAAGTCTTGATAAATATATTAAAAAAGAGACCGCTCTTTATTAAAAATTTTTTACTAGTTTGCCACCAACTGTAGGCTGTGCACATCCTGTTGTATTTGGAAATGAAATAGGTAAATCCAAAAAAGATCTAATAGCTAAATATCCAAATGCCTGAGATTCAATATAATCTCCATTTAAACCATAGTTATCAATATTATCTAAAATAAAATTATTTTTATTATTAAGATTTTCTTTAATACATTCTATTAAAGCAATATTTTTTCTTCCTCCGCCAGAAATTAAGTATTTAATTTTACTATCAGTGCCTACATTTTCTATACCTTTAGCTATTAGATAACCTGTAAAATTAGTTATTGTTGAGCAACCATTTTCAAATGTAAGACCTCTAGCAAATGAGTTGTCAAAATCTTTAATATCTAAAGATTTTGAGAATGTATCTATGTTAAAATTTTCAATGATTTGATTAGTAATTAATTGATCAATTTTTCCTGTTTTTGATATGTTCCCATTTTCATCAAATTTTTTATTAGATTTTTTTCTAACCCAATCATCTATCAAACAATTTCCAGGCCCAATATCATAGGCTGTAATATTATCCTCAAAATTATCTGAAATACTGATAATCTTAGTAAGGTTTGTTATTCCTCCAATATTTATAAATCCTATCGGAAATCCTGTTTTGAATTTTTCATTCACTATATTGGATATGAGATAGTGAAATATTGGTGTTAAAGGGGCTCCTTGTCCATCATTTTCAATATCTTTTTGTCTAAAGTCATAAACTACCTTTTTTTTTAATAGTTGAGATAGCAACTTTCCGTCTCCAAGCTGTTTTGTGATTTTTTTTTTGTGGTTGGTGAAATATTGTTTGGCCATGAAAACCTATTAGATCAATTTCATGCTTATATTTTAATAATAATTGGTTTATTTTTTCTGCATGAAAAACTGTGATTTTTCTCTCTAGATTTCCCAATTCTTTAGAATATTTAAATAAATCATTCTCACCTGAAACTAAGTTTCTTAATCTAATTAACTCTGCTTGAAGTTCGACGTCATACTCAAAATACTCATCTAAAATGTTGTAAAATTGATATTGCCCATCAGATTGTATTATTGACATATCCACTCCATCCATTGAAGTTCCACTCATTAATCCAATGGATGTATATAATTTTTGTTTCATAGATATTCTTTTTATTAAAAATTTGTATATTGTAACTATAGACTTATGAATAAATTTTTAAAAGAATTTAAAGATCGTGGATATTTCTACCAATGTACTAGTGAGGATGAACTATCAAATCTATTAGATAAAGAAAAAATTAAAGCTTATATTGGTTTTGATTGTACCGCAGAGAGTTTACATGTTGGTAGCTTACTGCAAATAATGTGTTTGAGATTACTTCAAAAGAATGGACATCGTCCTATAGTTTTACTTGGTGGTGGAACCACAAGAATTGGTGACCCATCAGGAAAAGATAAAACTAGAAAAATTTTAAGCGAAGAAGAAATTGAAAAAAATATTCAAAACATTAAAAATATTCTTAAAAAATTTTTAGATAATAATGATCCAAACACAAAACCAATATTTGTAAATAATTTTACTTGGTTAAAAAATTTGAATTACATATCTTTCCTAAGAGATATTGGAAAACACTTTACTATCAATAAAATGTTAACATTTGATAGTGTCAAATTAAGATTAGATAGAGAACAATCACTAAGTTATATGGAATTTAATTATATGATTTTGCAAGCATATGATTTTTTAGAATTAAATAAAAAAAAAAATTGTGTTTTGCAAATTGGTGGTTCTGATCAGTGGGGTAATATTGTTAACGGTGTTGAGCTTATTAAAAGACACTCTAATAATCAAACTTTTGGTTTAACTACTCCACTAATTACTTTAGCTACAGGTGCAAAAATGGGCAAGACAGAAAATGGTGCAGTCTGGTTAGATGAAAAGTTTTTATCAGCCTATGATTACTGGCAATTTTGGAGAAATATTGATGACAGGGATGTGATCAAATTTATAAAAATGTTTACCGATCTTGATATTAGCGAAATAGAAAAATTAAAAAAAAAAAATATAAACGAATTAAAAATATTACTTGCAAATAAAACCACATCTTTGCTTCATGGCGAAAAAGCGGCGAAAAATTCAGAACAAGCTGCTAAAGAGGCATTTTCTGGGAATTCACTTGGTTCAAAT
>CACHUY010000008.1 GCA_902583295.1 uncultured Pelagibacteraceae bacterium
CTATAGTCCCAGAAGATAAATCTTTTTCTAACCTTAAATGTCTTGATATAAGTTCTTCAATTGTTTTATTGGGTATCATTTTTAGTTTTCCAGCTCAGAAACTTTTTTTTCAACTTCTGTAACAACTTTTTCAATAATATCTTTGGTCAAAACCTTTTCACTCTGAACCCCAGATAAATAAAGCATATTATTACCTTTTCCACCTCCAGTAATACCTATGTCGGTCATAGCTGCTTCTCCAGGTCCATTTACAACACATCCTATTATTGACAAGGTTATTGGTGTTTTTATGTGAGAAAGTTTTTCTTCTAATATTTTTACAGTATCAATTACTTGGAAAGCTTGTCTTGCACAAGAGGGGCATGATATGATTTTAACACCCCTATTTCTTAGATTTAATGATTTTAAAATTTCATTTCCTATTGTTACTTCTTTTGTAGGATTATCTGATAAAGAAATCCTTATTGTGTCTCCAATCCCATCCATTAAAAGACTCCCAAGTCCTATAGAAGACTTTATACTTCCAGATACAAAACTCCCAGCCTCTGTAATGCCCAAGTGAAGAGGATAATCGCATACTTTAGATAATTGTCTGTAAGCACCAATTGATAAGAAAACATCTGAAGACTTAACACTTATTTTAAAATTAAAAAAATCTTTATCTTCTAATATTTTTATATTTCTTAAAGCACTTTCCACTAGAGCTTCTGGACAAGGTTCTTTAAACTTATCTAATATATCTTTTTCTAATGATCCCGCATTTACTCCAATTCTAACTGAGCAACCATTATTCTTTGCTGCACTTAGAACATCATGAATTTTTGACGCCTCACCAATATTACCAGGATTTATCCTTAAACATTTAGCTCCATTTTCAGCTGCTTCAATTGCTCTTTTATAATGAAAATGAATATCCGCTACTAATGGGATAGATACATGCTTAACTATTTCTTTAAGAGCTTTGGTTGACTCTGTATCTGGACACGAAACTCTAACTATATCAGCTCCTTCTTCAGCGATATCATTAATTTGATTTATTGTTGCTTTAACATCCGTTGTTAAAGTATTGGTCATGGATTGAACAGAAATTGGATTATCGCCGCCAATTTTGACATCACCAACATTTATTACTTTTGTTTTTCTTCTTCTGATATCTCTAAATGGTCTAACGCTCATTTAATTAATCTAACTTAAATTCTTTATGTAAAGATGCAATTGCCTTTTTAACATGCTTTGCTGATACTAAAACTGAAATTTTTATTTCAGATGTTGAAATAACTAAAATATTTATTTTTTTTGAAGCTAGAGCTTGGAACATTCTATAAGTTATTCCTGGTGTTGTAATCATTCCAACACCAATTATTGAGACTTTAGATACATTTCTGTCAAAAGATAATTTTTTATATAAAATACTTTTATTTTCTTTTAAAAGCTTTTCAGTTTTTTTAAGGTCCTCAGATTTGATTGTAAAAGTCAAATCAGTATTTTTTCCATTTTGTGAGATATTTTGAACAACCATATCAACGTTAATCAGATTTTTAGATAATGGTTTAAAAATTGATGCAGCAACACCGGGGCTGTCTTTAACACCAACTATTGTAATTTTAGCATCATTTTTTGTTGATGAGATTCCAGTTATTATTTGATCACTAAATGATTTTTTTGAATTTGTAATTAAAGTTCCTGACTTGGATACAAAAGATGATTGAACTTTGATATCTATTTTATTCAGCTTTGCGTCCTGAATTGAAGTTGGTTGCATAACTTTTGAACCTAATGATGCCATTTCGAGCATCTCATCATAAAAAATTTTTTTAATTTTTTTTGCTTTTTTATGCTGTCGTGGATCAGTAGTATAAACCCCTTCTACGTCAGTGAATATTATACATTCGTCAGCTTTAATATATTTAGCTAACATAATTGCTGTTGCATCAGATCCACTTCTACCGATAGTAGTTATTCTATAATTTTTGTTAATACCTTGGAAACCAGTTACAACTGGAACACCACCATTTTTAATATATTTATTTAATTCCTTAATATTTATTTTATTTATTCGAGCACCTGAGTGACTTCCCACTGTAACAATTGGTAGCTGCCATGACAACCAAGATCTAGATTTTAATCCAATATGATTCAATCTTCCTGCTATAAGCGCACAAGAAACTTGTTCACCAGTAGATAATAGTGCGTCATATTCTGCTAAATCAAAATTATTACTTATTGACTTGGATTTATTAACTAAGTCATTAGTCACACCACTCATAGCAGAGGAAATTACAACCACATTATATTTTTTCTTTTTATAGATATCTATAATTTTACATACTTTTTTAATTCTATCGATACTACCTACAGAGGTTCCACCAAATTTTAATACTACAGTTTTCATGATCAGCTGGTTAATTATTATTTAATTAATATTTGATAAAATACATCTTAATTGCTATGTCAACTAATTATCTTAGATGAGTAGCGTAAATAAAATAGAAATTGAAAAATTTTCAAATATGGCGGATGAATGGTGGGATCCACATGGAAAATTTAAACCTTTACATAAATTCAATCCGATACGTATTAAATATATAAAAGAAAATATAATTAGACAATTTAAAATAAAAAATACGAATAAGCCTTTATCTGGAATTAATATTTTAGATATTGGTTGTGGTGGAGGTCTGCTTTCTGAGCCAATGTGTAGATTGGGTGCTAATGTAACTGGAATTGATGCATCAATAAAGAATATCAAGATTTCAAAACTCCATGCAAAAAAAGATAAGCTTAAAATTAATTATATTTGTTCGTCTCCTGAAAAATTAAAAATTAGTAAAAAATTTGATGTAATACTCAATATGGAAATAGTTGAGCATGTAGAGGATATTTCTTTCTTTTTAAAATCATGCTCTAAGCTATTAAATAAAAATGGATTAATGTTTGTTGCAACAATTAATAAAACTTTAAAGTCTTATGTGTTCGCTATAGTTGGAGCAGAATACATTTTAAGGTGGTTACCTATAGGAACTCATGACTGGGAAAAATTTGTTAAACCAGAAGAACTTAAAGAAATTTTATCCAAAAATAATTTGTTCTTAAAAAAATTAGATGGAATGCATTTTAATATAATTAAAGATGAGTGGAGTATTACAAGTGACCTTTCGGTTAATTATATTGCAAAATTTTTAAAAAATTAATTATCTTTATCTTCTATCCAGGGAATCATCTGCGCATCTATTCCTTCTTCTTTAAGCTCTTTAAAATCTTGTTTGGAGGCGCTTCCATAAATGCCTTTTGTTTTTTTTTTACCATTATAATGGATTGATCTTGCTTCATAAGCAAAATTATCCCCCACATATTGAAAATTATCTTTGATAAACTTTTGATAATTTTTAATAGTTTTTTTAATTTTTTGATGTTTTAAAGAATCTAATTTTGTTTCAGATTTAGACTTGCTGTTTATTAATTGTGGGGCCATCAAAGTTTTTTCTACTTTTAATGAATTACAGCTATGACAAGTCAAAAATTTTCTTTTTTTTAACTTTTCATATTCGTTAGATGATGCAAACCAACTATCAAATTTTATATTACAATCTTTGCATATAAGCTTATATTTGATCATGATATATAAGTAATAATTAGATAAAATTTTTCAATATTGCTTAGCTTCTATAGTCTGCATTAATATCTATATATTTCTTAGTTAAGTCCATAGTGTATGCGGTAAAATCTTTTTTTCCTGTGTAAACTTGAACACTTATTTCTATATTTTCTTTTTTCATATATTTAGATGCCTCCTCTTCACTATAATTTTGGTAAAGCTTTCCTTCATGTACTATCTTTAAATTTCCTAATTTTATAGAAAGTTTTTTTAAATTAATTTTTGGTCCAGCCTTGCCTATTGCCATTATAATTCTTCCCCAATTTGGATCTTCACCTGCAATTGCTGTTTTTACTAAAGGTGAATTTCCTATTGAAAAAGCTATTTTTTTTGCATCTATCTCATTTTTGCATTGAGAAACATTTATAGAGATAAATTTGGATGCTCCCTCACCATCTGAAACAACTCTTTTAGCTAAATTTAACAAAACATTATTTAAAGCTCTGTCAAAATTTTTAATTTTATTTTCGTTAATATTTTTTACTTGTGAATTATTTATTTTATTAGTTGCAAAAATAGATACCATATCATTTGTACTAGTATCTCCATCACAAGAAATAGCATTAAAAGTATTAAAAATATTTTTTTTTAGCAATTTACTTAAAATTTTATTAGATAAACTTGCATCTGTAAAAATATAAGCCAAGGTTGTTGCCATATTAGGATGTATCATGCCAGAACCTTTAGCAATTCCATAAATTTTAACTTTCTCAACTCCTATATTGCACTCCTCCATAGCAATTTTTGGCTTTGTGTCGGTAGTCATGATTCCAAGTGCTGCTTTCATCCAAATAAATTTATTTTGTGTATAACAAATTTTATTAATTAAATTTGGTATTTGATTAGATATTTTTTCGAATGGAAACTCTTCTCCAATAGTGCCTGTACAACCAAATAAAATTTCTTTTGAATTTATTTTTTTTGGTATTTCCTCATCTTGTTTTTGTTTCTCTGTTAAATTTTTTGATACTAAATCTGCTAATTTTTTTAAGCTTTCATATCCTTGTTTTCCTGTAAATGCGTTTGCATTTCTGGTATTAACAATTAAAGAAAATACTTTCTTTGTTTTTTGATTTAAGTTCCATTTAATATTTTCAGAAACAATTTTAGACTGTGTGTAAATAGAGGCATGATTCGCACCATCTCTGAAGTAAAACATTGATAAATCATCTCTGTCGTTTTTATATAAATTTGCACTCAGTACAGAAATTGACAAACCGTCTATATGATCTAGGTCTTGAAAATCAATCATTTTGGTATTTTTTGATTGAGAAGATAGAAAATTTGTTAAATTAATTCCCATGTTGTTTAAATTATTTTTTTAATACATATATTAAACATAATATTTAAAGAATAAATCAAATAGTCATGTTTAATCCATTAAATCTAATCTCCAAATTCATTAAATCCAACAACCAAAAGGAGCTTGATAGGGTCAACAAGATAGTTGAAAAAATTAATTTGCTAGAGGAAAAATTTATAAATTTAGATGATGCGGATTTTCCTAAAAAAACTTTAGAATTTAAGGATCTAATTAAAAATGGAAAATCATTAAATGATATAATGCCCGAAGCTTTTGCACTTGTAAGAGAGGCTTCAAAAAGAACTCGAAATGAAAAACATTTTGATGTTCAATTAATTGGTGGTGTCGTTCTTCATGAAGGTAAAATAGCTGAGATGAGAACAGGTGAAGGAAAAACTTTAACAATCACATTGGCCGCTTATTTAAACGCACTAAGTGAAAAAGGAGTTCATATAGTAACTGTTAATGATTATTTGGCGAAAAGAGACTCAATAGAAATGGGACTAATTTATAATTTTCTTGGGTTAACTTCAGGTTTCATAAATAACGACCAAAGTGACGAGGAACGTAAAAAAAATTATAATTGCGACATAACTTATGCAACAAATAGTGAATTAGGATTTGATTATCTTCGAGATAATATGAAATTTTTACAAAATGAGATGGTTCAAAGGGAACATGCATTTTCAATTGTTGACGAAATAGATTCATGTTTAATTGATGAAGCTAGAACGCCTTTGGTAATATCTGGATCAGCAGATGATAAGACTGCTCAGTATTTGGCAATTGATAAACTAATAAAAATTTTAAATGATAAAGATTTTGAAATTGACGAAAAAGAGAAAAGTATTCTTTTAACAAACGATGGAATTAATAATGTTGAAAAACTTTTTTCAAATGCAGGAATTTTAAAAAATGATAATTTTTATGATCCGGAAAATTTACATTTAGTTCATCATGTTAATCAAGCTTTAAGAGCCAATCATTTATTTGAGAAAGGCAAAGACTATATTGTAAAAGATGGAAGTTTGAAAATAATTGATGAATTAACAGGTAGAATTCTTGAAGGTAGAAGATTTGGAGATGGCTTGCACCAGGCACTTGAGGCAAAAGAAAAAATTGATGTTCAGGCAGAAAATCAAACCTTGGCTTCGATCACCTATCAAAATTATTTTAAACTTTACAAAAAGCTAGCAGGTTGCACTGGTACCGCTTTAACTGAGTCTGCAGAGTTTTTTGAAATTTATGATTTACCAGTTGTAGTAATTCCGACTAATAAAAAAATGATCAGAAAAGATTTTAATGATTTAATATTTAGAACAGAAAAAGAAAAAAATAATGCAATAATTAATAAAATTATAGAACGTAATGCGCTTGGCCAACCAATACTAGTTTTTACATCAAGTATTAATAAATCTGAGGTTTACTCAAATTTATTGAATAAAAAAAATATTAAACATGTAGTTCTTAATGCCAAAAACCACGAAAATGAGGCTGAAATTATAGCTAATGCAGGTAAAGAAAAATCTTTAATTATCACAACCAGTATTTCTGGACGTGGTGTTGATATCCAACTTGGAGGAAAAAAAGGATCTATTCCAGATGAACAGCTAAGAATTTACAAAGATAAAATAAAGTCTTTAGGTGGCTTGTTTGTAATTGGCACAGAAAGAATGGAGTCTAGAAGAGTTGATAATCAAGCAAGAGGTAGATCAGGAAGACAAGGGGACGAAGGAAGCTCAGTATTCTACGTAAGTTTAGAGGATGACTTAATGAGAATTTTTGGTTCTGAGTCCATGAATAATATGCTTGAAAAATTAGGACTTAAAGATGGAGAAAGCATAGATCATCCTTGGATCAATAAAGCATTAGAGAGAGCACAGCAGAAAGTAGAGGCAAGAAATTTTGACATTAGAAAAACCTTAATAAAATTTGACAATGTGCTTAATGATCAAAGACATGTTGTTTTTTCTCAAAGAAAAAACGCAATGAGTAGCGGGGATATTTTTGGTTATTCTGATGAATTTTTAAAAGAGATAATTGAGGACTTAATTAAGCTTAAGATTCAAAAACTTTCAAATCCTAAGAGCACAGAATTTAGTAACAGAATTAAGCAAATACTAGGAAAAAGTTTCACAGACAAGGAGTTTGAAGAATTAATTGCATCAAAAGATGAAGAGCTTAAAGAAAAAATACTTTCAAAATTTAATGAAACAAGAAATGAAAGAATTAAGATTCTTGGAGAAGATTATGCAAAAGAAATAGAAAAAAGAATTTTTCTACAATCCATAGATTTAAATTGGAAATCTCACATTCAATATTTAGAACAATTAAGACAAGTTGTTGGTTTAAGGTCTTATGGTCAAAGGGATCCCCTAGTTGAATATAAAAAAGAAGCTTTTGATTTATTTTCAAACCTCTTAGAAAAACTAAAATTAGACTATGTAACAATCTTGATGAATTTAAAAGTAGTTCAGGAAGAACAATCCTCAAATCAAAATATTAGAAATATAGAAAAAAATAACAATCCAAAATGTTTACTTATCACTAAGAAAAATGAAAAAATTTCAAGAAATGACAGATGTGAAGCAACAGGGAAAAAATTTAAAAATTGTTGTGGAGCTTTATAATTTTAAATTAACAAAAAAATCAAACCTAAGAAAATAACACCTATACCAATACCAATTTGTATTTTTTTTGATTTTAAAATATTTTCAAATTTATTATTTTTGACAGTTAATGAACTTAAATCTTCTGTTGTGCTTATAAATCCATCGTTCCTTCCAATCTTTAAAAACTTATTTTTTCTTTCATTTGCTATCTGCTCTGGAGATAGGTCTTTAAAGTAATCTAAATTTTGTTTGATAGAAGTTTTTAAGTTTTCAAGCATCGTATCTCTATCTCGATGAGCACCACCCAAAGGCTCAGGAATAATTTCGTCGATAACTTTTAATTTCAACAAGTCTTTTGCTGAGAGTTTCATTGCTTTTGCAGCATCGAGCATTTTCTTTGGGTCTCTCCAAAGAATAGTTGCACATCCCTCGGGAGATATAACTGAATAGATTGCATTCTCAAACATTATAACTTTATTTGAAGATGCAAGAGCGATTGCTCCTCCAGAACCACCCTCACCAATTATTATTGCAATTGTTGGGACCTTAAGTTCCATGCAACACTCTATTGATTTTGCTATTGCTTCTGCTTGACCTCTTTCCTCTGCACCAACACCTGGATATGCACCTGGGGTATCTATGAAGGAAATAATTGGAATATTAAATTTGTTTGCCAAATTCATTAATCGAATTGTTTTTCTATATCCCTCAGGTCTCATCATTCCAAAGTTCCGCTCGATTCTACTATCTAAATCCTCACCTTTTTCCTGTCCAATAACTAAAACTGAATTTCCTTTAAATTTTGCAAAACCTGTTAAAACTGATTTATCTTCACCATAATGACGATCACCAGACAACGAAATAAAATCTTCAAATAAATTGTCTATAAAAAATTTAGATTTTGGTCTGTCCTCATGTCTTGCAACCATAGTTGTTTGCCATGGATCTAAATTTGAGTAAATATCTTTCAGTTTTTCATCCAACTCATCTTGAGTACTAGAAATTTTTTGAGTATCGACTTCTGATAATCCTTCTTGATTATAAGGATCCTTTAATTTTTCTATCTCATTTTCAAGGTTTTTAATCTCATTTTCAAAATTAAGATAATTTTTCATGATTTAGTTATATCGGATAGTTAAATTATAAAAAAGGCCATAAAATGATGAATTATTTTAAAGGTAATTGTTATTAATTGACTAAATAATTTTAACAGATAGAAATCCATGATCGGGAGAGACTAATCATTTTTTAGCGCCGAAGGAGCAACCACCCCGGAAACTCTCAGGCAAAAGGACCGATGAAGGCATAACACTCTGGAAAGAGATTAAATTCCGCCGAAGGAGTAAAACTCTCAGGCAAAAATACAGATGGGGTCATAAAAGTGCTATGCAAGAAAAATACATAAATATTAAAAGTTTAAAAGTATCAAATGATCTTGTTCGATTTGTTAAGGATGAGTTGCTAAAAGAAACAGAAATATCACCAGAAAATTTTTGGGCAGGTTTCGAAAAAACAGTCAATGATTTAGCCCCTAAAAATAGAGAATTAATTAGTATTAGAAAAAATTTACAGAATAAAATTGACGATTGGCATATCAAAAACAAAGGATCAGAATTTAATTTTGAAGACTATAAAAAATTTTTAATTGAAATAGGCTATTTAAAAAATGAGGGACCTGATTTTCAAATTGAAACAAAAGATGTTGATGACGAGATAGCAAAAATTGCAGGACCTCAATTGGTAGTGCCAGTTATGAACGCAAGATATGCACTGAATGCTGCAAATGCAAGATGGATGAGTTTATATGATAGCCTTTACGGAACCGATATTATTGAACAATCAGAAGATAGTGTTTCAGAGAGATATGATCCACTAAGAGGTGAAATGGTTATTAGGTATGGAAGAGATTTTTTAGATAAATATTTTCCGTTAAAAAATTTAAGCTGGAAGAAAATAACAAGCTTTGCTGTAAAAGACCAAAAGCTAAAAATCCTTAAAGGTGCTGATTTAGTTAGTTTGATAGATGAAGATAAATTTATTGGTCACAGAGGTGAAAGCGATAATCCCAATGCAATAATTTTAAAAAATAATAATTTGCATATTGAAATTTTAAAAGACTCTAGAGCGTTTGCTGCTCAACAGGATCATGCAGGTATCAGCGATATAATAGTAGAGTCTGCAATATCAACTATTTGTGATAATGAAGACAGTGTAGCTGCAGTTGACTCAGAAGATAAAATTATTTGTTACAGAAATTGGTTAGGTTTAATGCGTGGAGATCTAAAGTCAAAATTTGAAAAAGATGGAAAATTATATGAGAGAAAGCTAAATCCAAATAGAAGTTATATTTCTAGGGATGGTAAAGGTTTAAAATTACATGGCAGAAGCCTTCTACTTGTAAGAAATGTTGGGCATTTAATGACAAACCCATCTATTATTTTAGATGATGGAAATGAAGTGCCAGAAGGTATTTTAGATGCATTTATAACAACAGCTGCAGCACTTCATGATTTAAAGAAAAAAAATAATTCACGAACTGGATCTGTATATATTGTTAAACCTAAAATGCATGGACCAGATGAAACAGCATTTACAGATTTAATTTTTTCAAAAGTAGAAGAAGTTTTAGGATTAAAAAAATATACATGCAAAATAGGAATAATGGATGAAGAAAGAAGAACATCCTCTAACTTGAAAGAGTGTATTAGGTCCTTAAAAAATAGAGTATTTTTTATAAATACTGGATTTTTAGATAGAACTGGTGATGAAATGCATACATCAATGATGGCAGGACCTATGATTAAAAAAGGAGAAATGAAGTCATCAAAATGGATTACAGCCTACGAAAATAGAAATGTGGATATTGGATTAAAATGTGGTTTTTCTGGTAAAGCTCAAATTGGTAAAGGTATGTGGGCTATGCCTGATAAAATGAAAGACATGATGGAACAAAAAACAGGCCATTTAAAAGCTGGTGCAAATTGTGCTTGGGTGCCATCTCCAACTGCTGCTGCTTTACACGCGCTACATTACCATGAAATAAATATTTTTGATGAACAGAAAAAAATTTTAAATAGAGATCAAGCAAAACTTGATGATCTTCTAACAATACCAGTAGCAGATAGAACTAATTGGTCTGTTGAAGAAATTAATAATGAAATTAGCAACTCAGCTCAAACATTACTTGGATATGTTGTAAGATGGGTTGACCAAGGAATAGGTTGTTCTAAAGTTCCAGATATAAACAATGTAGGTCTAATGGAAGATAGAGCAACTTTAAGAATTTCCTCACAACATATTGCAAACTGGATACATCACGGAATTACTACAGAAATTCAAGTAACAGAAATTATGAAAGAAATGGCAAAAATTGTCGATGGTCAAAATAAAAATGACTCTAAATATATCAAAATGAGTGATGACTTTGGAAACTCGGTAGCTTTCAAAACTGCATGTGATTTAGTATTTAAAGGTAAACAGCAGCCCTCTGGATATACTGAACCATTATTACATATTAATAGATTAAAAAAAAAATCTAATCTGAATTAGAAATTAAATTTGAACGGTTTTTAAAAGCTGAAAATAAAGTTCCATCATCCAAACTTTCTATTTCACCACCAACAGGTAGACCCTGAGCCAACTTCGTTACTTTAACCTCAATACCTTTAAGACTGTCCTGTATATAATATGCAGTTGTCTGGCCCTCGACTGTTGCGCTTGTAGCTAAGATTACTTCATTAATATTATCTTTTTTTACTCTTTCTACTAAAGAATTAATTAGCAAGTCCTCTTTTTTTTGACCAACTGATGAAATTGTACCTCCTAAAATATGAAAATATCCACTAAATATATTAGAACTTTCTATGCTCCATTGATCAGATATATTCTCAACAACACATATCTTATCATATTTTTTTTCAACAATCTTACAATTATCAAAATTACAATCGATTGAATTTGATTTTAAAGTTCCACAAATCTTACAACGAACAATATTTTTGTATACATCGGCTAATGACTTTGCCAAAGGCTTAACAAGTTCATCACGATTATTTATTAATTTTAATACAATTCGCTTTGCCGATTTGGGTCCTAAGCCTGGTAGTTTAGATATTAGTTTAACTAGCTCTTCTATTTCGTTAATGTTTTGCATGAATTATAAAGGCCATTTAAAACCAGGTATACCAAAACCACCTGTAGCTTTTGAAATTTCTTCAGAAGTCTTTGATTTTAACTGTGCTTTAGCGTTATTGTGAGCAGCAACAATTAAATCTTCAATAATAGCCTTGTCCTCTTTCATAATTTCGTCAGACAATTTTATTGTTTGCATTTCACCTTCACCATCAAGAGTTATTGTTACAGAATTAGAACCAGAAACGCCCTCTACTCTTATTTCCTTAATTTTCTGCTGGCTTTCTTTCATTTTTGCCTCAAGCTCTTTGGCTTTATCTAAAATCTTACTAAAATCAGTCATTCTGACCTTCATCCTTTTTTATCTTAACGTCTATTAATTCTGCATCAGGAAAATTTTCTATTATATTTTTATAAGCTTCTGAAGTTTTTGCTTCATCAATTAAAACTTTCTTATTGTTAAGTTGTTTTTCTTTAACAGACATTTCGCCTTTAGATTTACTAAAAGTAATAATCCATCGCTCAGCGGTCCAATCAAAAAGTTTCGATGATAAATCTTTAACAAAATCTTTATCTAAACTATCATTAAAAGATATTTCTATTCTGTTTTTTTCAAATTTTACTAGATTGACATTTTTTTCTAATTCATATTTCAATTTGATTTCTTTTTTTTCTGAGCAGATTAATAACAAATCATCAAAGGAATTTATAAGTATTTTATTTTCTGCCTTAATTTCAGTTTGTACTTGTGGTTTATTCTTTTCTTCTTGAGAAATATTTTTTATTTGATCTATTATTTTATTTGAGGTTATATTTTCTTCAATTTCATTGGTTGCTCTTTTTTCAGTTTCAGGCTCAATTTTTTTTTGTAGTTTCACAGACTGTAAATACATTAATCTGATAAGAAACATCTCAATCGACAAATGTTGATTTGAAACTATGTCTAATTCTTCAAGAGAGCTAATTGCAAATTGCCAAAACAATACTAACACATCAGACTCTACTTTATTTGAAATACTTTTTATTTTCGAAAACTCCTCATCATTTAAAGAAAAATTTGTACTTTCTAGTGTTAAAGAATTTATGTTTTTAAAATAATACAACAATTCTAAGAAATCATTTAAAAATACTTTAGGTTCAACCCCTTGATCGTAAATTTTTCTATAAATATTTATAACTTTACTTTCTTCACCTTTTAATATTAGTTCAAATAAATCAATTAATTGAGATTTATCAAAGTAGCCAAATATTTTTTGTGCTGCGTTTAAATCTAATTCAGTATTTTCATCTAAACTTAATAAAGCTCTATCTAATAAAGATAACGCATCTCTAACTGAACCTTCTGAAATTTTTACAATTAATTTTAAAGCTTCGTCAGTAACTTTACCATTTTCTTTATCTTTAACTTTTTTTATAAACTCAAATAATTCTGATGATTTAATTCTAGATAAATCAAATCTTTGGCATCTAGACACAACGGTGATTGGAATTTTTTTAATTTCAGTAGTCGCAAAAATAAACTTAAGATATTCAGGTGGTTCTTCTAATGTTTTTAAAAGAGCATTAAATGCCTGTCTGCTAAGCATGTGCACTTCATCAATTATAAAAATTTTATATTTAGCTGAAGTTGGTCCATATCTAGAAAATTCTATGAGATCTCTAACATCATCTACACCAGTTTTACTAGCTGCATCCATTTCCAAAACATCAATATGATTAGAACTTGCAATGGAGTCACAATTCTCACATTTTACTTTACATTTATTTTCAATTCCATTTGAACAATTAAGAGTCTTTGCAACAATCCTGGCTATTGTAGTTTTTCCAATTCCTCGAATGCCTGTGAATAAATACGCATTTGGAATTTTGTCTGCTTTAATTGAATTTGTTATTGTTTCTGCAACCACTTCCTGGCCTAATAGATCGTCAAAAGTTTGCGGTCTATATTTTAATGCCAGTACTTTCGAATTATTGTTCATATATATTAGGAGACTAGAACCTGAATAACTGTCTCTACGACTGCTTCCGTTAAGATCTGGTCGGGTTCAAGCAGCATCCACCTCTAGCCTCCAAAAGTATTATAGCAGTTATATTTTCTAATCTACAAGAAAAGATTATTACTTACTTTCTCTCAACTTATCTGCTTCAAAAACACCTAAGACGTGAAAATCTTCACAATGAAGACCTAGTTCCTCTAAAGATTTTTGAACTTTTTTATCTTCAATGTGTCCATCTAGGTCACATAAGAAAAAATAGGAATCGAATGAGTTTTTTTCTGGATAGCTCTGCAGTTTAGTTAAATTAACTCCATTAATTGCAAATCCTCCTAGTGATTGATAAAGAGCAGCTGGTTTACTTTTGAGTTTAAATAAAAAAGACGTAATATAATTTTTATCTTTAAATTCAGGTTGGGAAATATTTTTACCCATAACTAAAAATCTTGTTAAGTTTCCATTCTCATTTTCAATATTTTTTTTAATTACCTCTAGTCCATAAATTTCAGCACTTAAAGATGAAGCTATAGCAGCTTGCTTAGTATTTTTAGTTTTTGAAATCATTTCAGCAGAACCTGCTGTATCTGCTCTAATATGTTCTATTAAATTATTTTCTTTTATAAATTTTGAACACTGTGATAGTCCCTGTGCATGAGAGTAAACTTCTCTAATATCTTTTAATTTTGAGCCTGGTTGACCTAATAAATTATGTTCAATTTTTTGAAAATGTTCCATATAAATATTTAATCTATGTTTAAATATTAAATACTCAATTCCAATGTTCCCTGTTATTCTGTTAGACTCGGGTATAATTATTTTACTTTCTGGTTCAAGCGATGCCTTATTAAAACACTCATCAAAAGTTTTACATGGAAGTATATCTGCATCTGGATCAACTGATAAGGCTGCTAAGTGTGAATAAGCACCAAATGTACCTTGGAAATAAATTTTACTCATCAATCTTTATATTCCATAATTTTTTTTAAGGCTATATAATCTTCTTCGGTATCTACTCCTATTGGAGGTGATTTAGCTAAAGCAACATTTATCTTAATACTATTATCTAGTGCTCTTAGCTGTTCTAATCTTTGCTCAATTTCGTTTTTAGACTGATTTAATTCAACAAATTTTTCAAGTGTTTCGGCAGAATAACAATAAATACCAATGTGATGATAAACTTTGTCTAATTTTTTAGATATCCGTGAAAATGATTCCGCTTCAGAAAAAGAGTCTTCTTGAAGATTAGATTTTGTTTGAACTTTGACGATATTTTCATTTTGAAAATCTTTTTCATTTTCCATTTTTGCAGCAAGCGTACCCATTTTTGATTGGTAGTTAATCATTTTGTCTTTTAAATTTACTATATCTTCTATATTAATCGCTGGCTCGTCTCCTTGTAAGTTCATGATTAAATCCACATCATTAAGTTTCATTTTTTTAAAAGCTTCATATATTCTGTCCGTTCCAGTTTTATGATTATTGCTAGTTAAAATGGCTCTACCTCCATTAATAGTGACATCTTCAACAATTTCCTTATTTTCAGTAGCTACTACTACATCTCCAATATCAGCGTCTTGAGCTCTTTTTAAAACATGAGAAATAATAGATTTATTGTTTATTTTTAACAAAGGTTTTCCAGGTAATCTGTTGGCTCCCATTCTGGATGGTATAATGATCAAGATTTTCATAAGTACTGAATTAATTATACCTATTACATACCAATAGAGGCAAATTTATACAGATAATTTTGATAAATTTTTAATTTATCGTGATATATGTTCAAAATTATTTAATAAAAAATGGATTCTTTCGAAATTAATAAAATAGTTGCTGCAGTTTTAATGGTTGCACTTTTAGTAATAGGTATTGGAAAATTATCAGATATTATTTTTCATGTAGAAAAACCGAAAACTCCAGGTTATGCGATAGATGTAGAAGAAGCGACAACGGTTTCATCTACGACAAAAGCAAGTGTAGAAGAGAAAATCGATATTGATGCATTAATGGCAATGGGCGATCTAACTCACGGTGAAAAAGTTTTTAAGAAATGCGCTGCATGTCACTCTATTGTCAAAGGTGGAAAAAATAATATTGGTCCAGCTTTATATAATGTTGTTGGTAGAAAAACTGGAGTAGTCTCTGATTACAAATATTCTAAAGCATTAGCGTCTTACGATAAAGAGTGGACAGTAGAGGAGCTGAATGGTTATTTAATCAAGCCTGCCAAATGGATCAAAGGAACAAAGATGGCTTTTGCTGGATTAAGAAAAGAAAAAGATAGAGCTTCTGTAATTAAATATCTTAACCAAAACTCAGATAATCCTTTATCATTACCTTAGTTTTCCAAAACAGTATAATAAAATACTTTTCTGAACATGAACTCTATTTAGAGCTTGCTGCCACACATGAGATTTTTTTCCTAAAAAAATATCATCAGTTACCTCATTACCTCTTGGAAGACAATGTAGGAAAATACAATCCTTTTTTGCATACCCCATGAGTTTTTTATCAATTTTAAATTTTTTAAATTGAGATATTTTTTTTTTCTTATTAACTTTATCATTCAAAGAAATAACTTTATCAGAAAAAATTACATCTGCATTTGAAACTGCTTTTTTTGGTTCGTTGTAAATAAAAATTTTTTTTTTATTTTTTTTTACCCAGTTTCTTACTTTTGTACCAGGTTCAAATTTTTTTGGACAACCTATACTGAGTTTAAATGAAAATTTTACTGATGCTGCAATCAGACTATCTAAAACATTGTTAGAGTCTCCAATCCAGCAAATATTTAGTTTTGAAATAGGTTTTTTCTTTATTTCTTCAACAGTAAACACATCAGATAAAACTTGTGTCGGATGAGATGATGGACTAAGACCGTTAATTACCGGAATTGAAAGATATTTTCTAAAATTTTCAACCTTTTTATCACTATCAGTTCTCAACATAAATCCATCACCGTATGTTGAAAGAATTTTTGCAGTATCTGCAATGCTTTCACCACCCTGTCCTAGATGAAGCTCATTTGATCTAAGAGTTAAAGTGCCTCCTCCAAGTTGTTTAATTGCTAGATAAAAACTTAATCTTGTCCTTAAACTTGACTTTTCAAACATTTGAATAAGTAGCTTTCCCTTCAAAGGGGATCCTTTATCGACTTCAAGTGTACTTAGTTTTTTTCTCAATTTTTTTCTTCTCTTTGCATCTATTATTATTTTTTTAAGATCTCTAGAAGAAATGTCTTTTAAATTGATAAAGTGTTTCATTTTAATTTAATTCTTTACAAACTTTATTTATTATTTTTAAAGCTTGATCAACTTCGTTTTTTTTAACATTCAGTGGAGGTAAAATTCTAACAACATTTTCTGCTGCACGTATAGTTAATAGCTTATTATCCATCAGTTTTTTTATAAATTTTGTCTGATCTTCATGTAGCTGAATACCAATCAAAAGTCCCTTACCTCTTATATTTTTTATTATTTTTGGATAAACATTCTTTAAATTATTTAATTTTAAAAAAAAATATTTAGAAATATTTTTAACATTTTTTAGAAATTTTTTATTTGAAACAATATCCATTACGGTATTTCCAACAGCCATTGCTAATGGATTACCACCAAAAGTTGAACCATGTGTTCCTGGTGTCATCCCAGAAGCAACTTTCTTATTCATTAAAACTGCTCCGATAGGGAATCCACCCCCAATCCCTTTTGCAATTGGCACAATATCTGGCTTTACTTTAGATTTTTCGAATGCAAAAAAATCACCAGATCTTGCTATTCCACATTGAACCTCATCTAAAATTAGAAGTATTTTTTTTTGATTACATAACTTTCTCAATTCCACTAAACACCAATCAGGTATTACTTTAATTCCGCCTTCTCCCATAATCGTTTCCACCATAATAGCAGCTGTATTTTTAGTAATTTTTTTCTTTAAGGACTTGTGATCTCCAAAGACAAAATGATCAAAACCACTTACTTTTGGACCAAACCCCTCGGTCATTTTCTTTGAACCACTTGCATAAATTGCAGCCAAAGTTCTACCATGAAAGGAATTTCTAACACATAATATTTTGTTTTTATTAGTTTTACCAATTGAATAAAAATATCTTCTAGCAACTTTTATTGCAGCCTCAGTAGCTTCTGCTCCACTATTTTGAAACATCACATAATCGGCAAAAGTTTTTTTACACAATTTTCTAGCTAACTTTTCTCCCTCTGGAATTTGAAAGGCATTTGAAACATGCCATAATTTTTTTGCTTGGGTACTAATCGTTTTTGTAAGTTTAGGGTGTGAATGACCCAATGAATTTACAGCAATACCTTGAACAAAATCTAAATATTTTTTGTTATTAGTCGAAAATAAGTAACTTCCTTTACCATACTTAAAAGAAATTTTTTTTCTATTATAGTTTTTTGCTAAATACGTCATAAATTTAATTTGTTTTTATAAATTTAAATTATTAGATACAAGCTATGATTGAAAATTCATATCTAATAAGTTGAGCCAATATGTGTTGATAACTAGGATTTTTTGGTTGTTTAATTAAATTTAATATCAGTATATTGTTGATGTATAAAAGTTTAACACAAGATATTGATATATGAGTTGGACAGACGAAAAAGTAGCAAAATTAAAAGAACTTTGGGGAAAAGGAAGTACTGCAAGTCAAATCGCCGAGATTATTGGTGGGATCAGCAGAAATGCCGTTATAGGCAAAGCTCACAGGCTAAATTTATCTGCAAAAATTAAAACTAGAGCGGCTACTTCAAATCAAAACTTTGAAAATTCTTTGGAAGAAAAAAATATAAAAAATAGAAGAGGTCGCAAAAGTAAATTCAAGTCTTTAATAATTGAAAAAGATTTTGAGCCAGAAAATCCTAAGCAACTAGAGGAGTTAGACGAAAGTTCATGCAAATGGCCAATTGGTCATCCAGATGAAAAATCTTTTTACTTTTGTGGCAGATCATCTTTAAAAGACTTTTCATATTGTAAATTACATCTTCTTTATGCTTATCAACCGAAAGGTAAAAAAGAAGAAACGACTGATAAAGAAGAGGTCCCTGAATTTATAGAAAAGAAAATCCAAACAGCTTAGATTTTAACTAAAATTAACATCTGAGTTTTTTCCAGAATTGTATTTTTCTGTAGAAAATTGCCCACCCTCTCTCCACATATAGCAATATTTTTTTACTTCTTCATCAAAATGTCTTACACTCGGTACACCTATGTCTGAGTTGGTTTTATACTTTCCAGATACAATGTTGTCGTATTTTAAAAGTTTTAATTGATCCCTTGTAAGTAAGGGTTTTGGCATTATTTCAAATATTCTTGCAGTCATTTCAGCCATAGGTAAAGGCATCGGTAATAAAATTCTTTTTTTGCCAGTCAAATTTAGTAATTTAATTATTATTTCTTTGAAAGTAAAAACTTCTGGCCCTACACATTCAATAATTTTTGAATAAATATTATTTGAAATTACATGATAAATTGTATCTGTTAAATCAGAACAATGAATTGGGGAAAACTTAGTCCTCCCACTATAATATAAAGGAAAAAATGGAAGTCTATTTAAAATAGTCATAAAATTTGTAGTAAAATTATCGTCTACAGAATAAACTACAGATGGTCTTAATATTGTTGCAAGAGGAAAATTCCTTAAAATATTATTTTCCCCTTCAACTTTACTATTTGCATAAGCTGAATCTTTAGCTTCATTTATACCCAGGGCTGATAAATGAATAAAATGCTTTAGGTTATATTCTTTGGAGAGTTTTGCTAACAATGAAGGGAAAATTGTGTGAATATTTTTAAATGTATTTCCTTTTTTTTTTTCAAATAGTATGCCAATCAAGTTTACACAAATATCAGTTTTTTTAAAAAGGTCTCTTATTTTCTTTTCATCAAATATATTGGCTTCAACAATGTCTATGTAGCCAACATTTGCTTGGGTTTTGATAATGTAACTTTTTTTATGAATATTTCTGGTTACTACAGTAACCCTAAAGTTATTCTTAGTGAGTTTTCTTATGAGGTTTCGACCAATTTGACCACTACCACCAAAAATTAGACAATTTTTTGCTTTCATATATATATGTTTAAAAATGACCAATAATATTCATCTTCACAAAAATGATCTACCAGATGATTTGAAATTAGGCAATATAATAGCTGTTGATGGCGAATTCATGGGTCTTAATGTCAGAAGAGACCCTCTGTGCTTAATACAAATATCTTCAGGAAACTCAGATGCTCACATTGTGCAATTCGACAGAGATAATTACAACGCTCCAAACCTAGTAAAGCTGTTAAAAGATGAAAATGTTAGTAAAATCTTTCACTATGGTCGAGCAGATATGTCTCATATTAAATATTATTTAAAAACTGAGACTAACAATATTCTTGATACAAAAATAGCTTCAAAACTTGCTAGATCATACTCTGATAATCATTCATTAAAAACACTTATAAAAGAATTTGCAAATATAGACATTAGCAAACAATTTCAAAGTTCAGATTTTGGAGGACAGTTAACACCTGCCCAGCTAAAATATTGTGCAAATGATGTTATTTATTTGCATAAAATACACGATAATTTAGAAAAAATACTTGAAAGAGAAAATCGTATAAAGCTATACAAGGATTGTTTAAAATTTTTAAAAACAAGAGTTGATCTTGATCTGGCTCTTTTTAAAGATGATATCTGGTCTCATTAATGACAAAAAAAAGATTTATACTAACTGCTAAAGAAGTTATTAACTTAGAGGTCAAAGCTCTTCAAAATTTAAAAAAAACCTTAAACAATTCATTTAATCAAGCAGTTTCTGAAATTTTAAAATGTCAGTCAAAAGTAATTCTATGTGGGGTAGGTAAGAGTGGGCTGATAGCCTCAAAAATAGCAGCAACATTAGCATCAGTTGGTACACCATCTTTTAGTATTTCTGCAAGTGAAGCTTCTCACGGAGATCTTGGAATGATATCTAAAAAAGATATTTTAATTCTAATTAGTAATTCAGGAGAAACAAGTGAATTAAGAAATATAATTCAATACTCAAACAGAAACAAAATTTTGTTAATTGGAATTGTTTCAAGAAAAGAGTCATTACTTTATAGAGCATCTGATATTAAACTTGTAATTCCTAAAGTAATTGAAGCAGGCGGCATTATTCCAACAGCAAGCACAACTGCACAACTTGCTTTAGGAGACGCTTTAGCTATTGCAACTATGAAGTATAAGAAATTCAGTAAGATAGATTTTAAAAAATTACACCCAGCTGGAAATTTAGGAGCACAACTAAGAACCGTCGAAGATATTATGGTCAAAGGTAAAAAAATACCTTTCGCCAATGAAAATTTAAAGATGAGTAAAGCTTTAAAAATTTTAACTGAAAAAAGTTTAGGAATTTTGATTATCAGAAATAAACAAAAGAAAACTACCGGTATAATCACTGATGGCCAGATCAGAAGATTTAGTCAAAAAAATTTAAATTTCCAGTCGTTACCAGTTAAACAAATTATGACTAAAAAGCCTATATCTATTGAGAAAAATGAACTTGCGGCTAGGGCACTTTCCTTGATGAATGGAAAAAAAATAACATCTTTAATTGTTCATAGTAAGCAAAAACCATCAACAACCATTGGTGTCATTCATGTTCATACAATTTTGCAATCAAATATTTCTTAATGATTATAAGGCATATTGGTAAAATTATTTTTATTATTTTATGCTTTATTATTGTTTTAATTTTAATTAATTCGAAAATTTTTGAAAAAAAGAATACAACTTTAATAAAACCTCAAGAGTTGGAGAAAGAAGTATACAGTTCAAATAAAATAAAAGATGTGAAATACACAACTAAAGATAATGATGGTAATGAGTATACCGTTACAGCTTTAGAGGGAGAAATAGACTATTCAAATCCAAATGTAATATATCTTACTGGAGTAAAAGCTTTAATTAAGTTGGTAAATTCTGAGAATATTTATGTTACTTCAAATTATGGTAAATACAATTCAGACAATTTCGACACTATATTTTCTAAAAATGTACAAATTGATTATTTAAATAACAAAATTACTGGAGAATATCTTGATTTTTCATTAGAAAGAAATTCAATGTTAATTACTAAAAAAGTAGTTTATACAAATTTAGAAAATATTCTTAAAGCAGACGCTGTAGAAATGAATATTAAAAGTAAGGATACTAAAATATTTATGTACGAAAATCAGAAAAAAGTAAATATTAAAAGTTTAAATTAAAATGGCAATAATTAAAAAATTTAGGATTAAATCATTTAAAAATATTAATTCGATAATTGAGTTTCAAAATATTTCATTATCTTATGGAAATAGACAGATATTAGAAAATATAAGTTTTAAGATAAATGAAGGACAAATATTTGGAATGCTAGGACCTAACGGTGTAGGTAAATCAACTATATTTAATCTTATAACAGGATTAATTAATCCTGGAAATGGAAAAATTAAGATAGCAGGTGAGGATGTAACCAAGTATCCAGTTTATCTGCGTACAAAAAAGTTTAAAGTAGGTTATGTTCCACAATATGGTGGTTTTTTTAATGATCTAACTCTTCATGATAATTTAAAAGCAATTAGCGAAATAGTAATAGATGACAAAAACTATAGAATCGAAAGAGTAAATTATTTAATTTCTAAATTTGAACTTGATAACTTAAAAGATATTAAAGGAAAGTTTTTATCAGGTGGACAAAAGAAAAAGTTGGTAATCGCATTATCATTATTAAGTGAACCAAAGGTTCTTCTATTAGATGAATGTTTTGCTGCTTTAGATGTTTTAACAATTAAGATGTTACAAGAAATAATTGTAAACTTACAAAATGAAAATAGAATTACAATTTGTATATGTGATCATCAAGCACGAGATCTTTTAGCTTGCGTAGATGTCGCTATGATATTGAGTAATGGTAAGATTATAGCTCAAGATACTCCATCAAATTTAGTCAAAGACATTAATGCTAAAAATGCATACTTTGGTGATAATTTTAAATTTAATTAATTTGAAATGCCTGATCCGTTAATCATTAATGATAAAATAGGTACATTCAATAAGGTTATTTCGGTAAGTGGCGACAAAAGTATAAGTGTAAGATGGGTTCTTCTCTCTTCTTTAGCAAATGGAGTGTCCAATGCAAAAAACTTATTATTATCAGAAGATGTATTGGCAGCAATAAGAGCTATTAAAATTTTAGGAATAAAATCTAAAATTAATAAAAAAGGAGTTATGATTTATGGGAAAGGTATTAAAGGATATAAGTATAAAAAAAATATTACAATTGATGCTAGGAACTCAGGGACTTTAGGTAGACTTATTCTTGGTCTACTAATCAATACCACATATCCAATAAAAATAATTGGTGATGACAGTTTATCAAAAAGAGATTTTAGAAGAGTGGCTCAACCATTAAGTAAATTTGGGGCAAAATTTAAATTAAACAAAAGTAAAAGTTTGCCTTTAACAATTCTTGGCTCTCAAAAATTGGAGTCAATAAAATATATTGAAAAAAAAGGATCAGCTCAGTGCAAAAGCTCTGTAATATTTGGAGGTATGAGAGCTGACGGTACCACAATAATTAAAGCTAAGAAATCGAGAAATCACACAGAACTTTTATGTAAATACTTAAATTTACCAATCTCAGTGAAAACAAATAAAAATTATGATGAAATCAAAATTAATAAAGTTAAAAATATAAAACCGTTAAATTATAATATTCCATCAGATATTAGCTCAAGTGCTTTTTTTATTGTTTTAACAGTTCTGTCAAATAATTCAGAATTAATCATAAAGAACGTGAATATTAATCCATCTAGAACTGGGATTATTACTATTTTAAAAAAGATGGGAATTTCTATAATTTTTAAAAATCAAAAGATTTATAAAGGAGAAAAAATTGCCGACATAATGATCAAAACCCCTAAATCAATTAAATCTATCAATTGCCCATCGAAATTAAATAGTGGTGCTATTGATGAATTTCTTTTAATATTTTTGGTTGCTGCTAAAGCTAATGGAGCCTCATATTTCAAAAATTTAGCTGAATTAAATCAGAAAGAAAGCCCTAGATTAAAATGGGCTAAAATAATCTTAACTAAAATGGGCATTAAAACTATAACAACTGAAGACTCCATAAAAATTTATGGAAATCCTAAATTGAATATAAAAAAAAAAATATTAATCAAAAATTATCTTAAAGATCATAGAGTTTTTATGACAAGTGTAATAGCTGCACTGTCTTTTGGTGGAGAGTGGAGTATACATGACAAAGATTCTATTAAAACATCATTTCCAAACTTTTTAAAAATAATTAATGATTTAAAAAAAAATGTTAAAAAGAAAAAATATAATTAAAATAGCTATAGACTCTCCTGCAGCAGCTGGTGCTGGAACACAAGCAAAATTAATTTCTAAGCATTACAATCTGCTCCAACTTGATACTGGGCGCATTTATAGACATATTGCTAACATTAAAATTACAGAACCTAACAAATTTAATTACCACTATTTAAAAAAAAAAATTAATAATTTAAAAATTTCATCACTACAAAACAAAAGACTGCTGTCTGATGAAGTTGCAACAATTGCATCAATAATCGCTAAAGATATAAAAATTAGAAAATTAGTTCATACTTTTCAATTAAAGTGTGCATATAATCCCCCAAAAAAATACGCTGGATCATGTTTAGATGGAAGGGATATCTGTTCGGTTATTGTACCAGATGCTGATGTAAAACTATTTATAACTGCCAATTTAAAGACTAGAGCGCTTAGAAGATATAGGGAGCTAAAAGCTAAAAATAAGAATATTTCTTATCAAGAAGTACTAAAAAGTCTCAAAAAACGTGACAAAAGTGACACAAATCGAAGGATTTCTCCTCTTAAAAAAACAAAGGATAGCATCTTGCTAAACACTAGTAACCTAAGTATAAGACGTTGTTTTTTAAAAATAAAAAAAATAATAGACAGAAAAATAATTACTTAATGGAAATTTATAAAGATTTATCAAACCCAGCCTCTCAAGAATTCGAAAAATTACTTAACAGCCAGCTCTCAAAAATACAAATAGAAGAAGGTAAAATTATAGAGGGTAAAATAAACAAAATTACAGAAAAATTTGTTTTCCTTTTTGTTGAAGGGCTAAAATCTGAGCCTGTTCTAGATATTAATGAATTGAAGAGTATGGGCATGTCTGAGAAAATTAAAATCGGTGAAAAAATATCTGTTTTATTAGAAAAAATTGAAGATAAGCATGGTGAGGTTTTAGTTTCTGCCTCTAAGGCACAGAAAATTAAAGGATGGGATAAATTAGTCGAAGCATACGAGAAAAATGAGCCTATCATGGGAAAAATTACCTCAAAATGTAAAGGAGGTTGTATCGTTGAGCATATTGATACCGGTTCACTCATGTTCCTACCAGGTAGCCAGATATCAGACAAACCTTTAAAAGACATAAGCCACCTAATGAACGAACCACAAAAATTTGCACTAATAAAACTCGACAAAATTCGTGGTAATGCTTGTGTTTCAAGAAGAGAAATTATTTCATCATTTAAAAAAGAGGACAAGGCTAAAATAATTGAAAAATTTAAAGTAGGTGACATTATAAAAGGAGCTGAAGTAAAAGGTTATAGTTCTTTTGGTTGTTTTTTTAATGTTAATGGAGAGTTAGATGTACTTGTTCATCTTCAAGAAATATCTTACTCAAGAGTGAACCATCCTGATGAGGTATTTAATATTGGCGAAAAACACGATTTAAAAGTTATAAGCGTTGATAAAGAAAAATTACAAGTCGGCTGTTCAGTAAAACAATTGTCACCAGATCCTTTTGAACATATAGAAAATTATGAACTTAATAAAATCTATAAAGTTAAGGTTGTTAAGCTGATGGACTTCGGAGCTTTTTGTGAGTTAGAGCCAGGTCTGACTACTCTCTTGCATTCAAGTGAACTAAGCTGGACAAAGAAAAATATTTCTGCAAAAAAAATATTTAAAATTGGTGATGAAATAGACTGTGTAATTACTGAAATAGATAAAGATAAAAGAAGAGTTGCTATTTCCCATAGATTAACTCAAGAAAATCCTTTTGAGACTTTTGAGAAAAAATTTCCTATCAATACGATTGTTGAAGGTGAAGTTGTTAACAAAAATGAGTACTCATTATTTGTTAAAATTGAGAATTTAGATGTTGATGCTTTTTTGCACTGCAATGACTTAACCTACTTGAATAATGGAGAAGAGGAATTAGCCAAATATAAGAAGGGTGATAAAATTAAAGTAATGATTCTAGAAATAAAATCTTCAGAACAAAAAATTAGAGTTGGCGTAAGACAAACCCAAGCAGATCCTTTTGATTTCTTTAAAGATAAAACTAAGAATCAAACTATTACTGTAAAAGTTATATCAACTGACAACAAAGGTTTAATGGTAAGACCTGAGGGTTGTGAGATGGACTTTCAAATTAAAAAGAGTGCAATTGCTATCAATGCAGCAGATTCAAGACCTTCGAGATGGACAGGTGGTGAGAAATTAGATGTTGCAATAGCTGATTTAGATATTAGTAAAAGAAAAGTTGTATTAAGCATAAAATTACTTGAGGAAATCGAAAAAAAAGAAGCTTTAGAAAAATATGGATCAGAAGGTTCAGGTAAGAACTTACCATTTTCATCTTTATCTGATGATTTAAAAAAAAAAGAAGAAGATAACTAAAATTAAGAAGATCTAAATTGGCTATTGTAAAATCAAAGCTTTTAAAACAACTTTCAAACAATTACCCCAATTTCTTAAAAAAAGACTTAGAAAAATTTACAAACATAATTTTAAACGAGATAAAGAAAGCTCTAAGAAGAGGAGACCGAGTAGAACTCAGAGGTTTTGGAGTATTTTCCGCAAATATTCAAAAAGCTAGAATATCACGAAATCCTAAAACAGGAGAAAAGGTCAATACTCCTGAAAAAAAAACTATTCACTTTAAAATGTCAAAAGACTTGTTTAAAAAATTAAATAATGAAGAATAAAATTATATTTGTTGCGTGCGATGCATCAAAGATAAATAAAATTAAAGATATTATTGTTCAAACAAAAAATAATAAATTAAACATTATACCAAAATTTGGATTGCAACTTTTTTACTCAAAAAATGGAAGAAAGTTTCTTGAGAAATTTAAAAAAGATTTTTGGTTAGATTTAAAAATAAATGATATTCCACAAACAGCTCTCTCAGCAGTAAATAGTTTAAATGATTTAAAAAAATGTAAGTATATTACAGTCCATGCAAATGGTGGCCTTGATATGCTTAGAGCTGTAAAAAAAAATGCAAAAAAAATTAATAAAAACTTAAAAGTTTTAGGTGTTACAATTTTAACAAGCTTGAATAACAAATCTTTGAAAGAGATCGGTTATACAAAAAATGTTCAACAATTAGTGTTGAAACAGGCTGAACTTATAAAAAAATCAGGTTGTGATGGAATTGTATGTTCACCACAAGAGTCCAAAATGATAAGAAAAAAATTTAAAAATTTGTTGATAATAACACCTGGCATAAGACTACCTGGAGATAATTCAAACGATCAAGCAAGAGTAATGACTCCAAAAGATGCTTTTAACAATAAAGTTTCAGGAGTTGTAATGGGTAGATCACTTACAAGAGGTAATATTAAACATAATGTAAAAAAATTGATTGATCATTTAAGCCAATGATCAAAGGCTGTAAAATCTGTGGAATTTCTGATCCAGATACATTGAGCTTTATCGTTAATCATCCGTATCCACCTAGATTTATTGGTTTTATTTGTAACTATCAAAAAAGTCCAAGGTATGTTGACTTCAATAAATTAAAAAAATTGTTAAATATAAATAAAAATAATTCTCAATATGTTGCTGTATTAGTCAAACCTAATGAAGAAATATTAGAAAAAATTAAAAATCTACCTTTTGATTACTACCAATTATATGATTGCACTCCTGAAAAAATAAACTCAATCAAGATAAATTATAAAAAAAAAATAATTACTGCATTTACTGTTAAAGACAAATCAGACTTAGAAAAATACCAAGATTTTAGTGAGGTAACTGATATTTATTTATTTGATAGTAAAGGTTATGAAAAAAGTAAAGCATTTGATCACAATCTAATTACAAATATCAAACTTAATAAAAAATTGATGCTTGCTGGTAATATTAAGTACAATGATGACTTAGAAAATTATGGAAAAATAGCAGATTTTATAGATTTGTCTGGAGGCTTAGAAACTTCTGGATTAAAAGATCTATCCAAAATAGAAATTTTTTTAAAAAAAGTAAAACAAATTAAAAATGAAACTTAAAAAAGGTATTCCGTTAATTGATCAACATGATCAATCTGGTTTTTGGGGAGGCAAATTTGGAGGCAGCTTTATACCTGAAACTCTAAAAAAACCTGTTGAGGATTTAACAGAAGAATTTAAAAAATTAAGAAAAGATAAAAGATTCATTAAAAAGAGAGACTATTATTTTAAAAATTATATTGGATCTCCAACCTCTTTTGTAAAATTAGAAAACTTGTCTAGTCATCTAGGTGGTGCTCAGATATGGGCAAAAGTTGTGTCTGAAGCTAATGGAGGTGCTCATAAAATATATAATGCGACTGTGCATGCACTTCTTTGTAAAGCAATGGGTAAAAAATATATCGTTGGTGACACGGGAGCAGGTTATGCAGGAAAAATGTTAAGTATGGCCGCAAAGAAGTTTGGCTTGAAATGTAAAATATTTATGGGTGCTAAAGATATTAAAAGACAAAAACCAAACTGTGATGCAATGAAAAAAAATGGGGCTGTGATTGTCCCTGTATATTCTGGAAGCCAAACCTTAGTAGATGCCGTAAGTGAATGTATGAGATACTGGGTATCAAACTGTGATAATACACATATGTGTGTTGGTAGTACAGTAGGTCCAAATATATTTGTTAAAATATGTGGGTGGAGTACTGCCCAAATATCCAGAGAATTAAAGGATCAATTAAAATCCGAATTTAAAAAAATTCCAAAAAAAATCAAATTAATAAATTGTGTAGGTGGTGGAAGTTCGGCTTATGGCTTCTGGAGTGAGTTTATAGATTTTAACAAAAAACAAATTGAGCTGATTGGAGTTGAAGCAGGTGGACCTGAAAAATCAAATCTTCATGCAGCTCCATTAAGCAGGAATGCAAAAATTGGAGTTTTACATGGAGCTGCCTCTTATATTTGCCAAGATAATGAAGGTCAAATAAATGAAACAGAGTCTATAAGTGCTGGATTAGATTATCCGGGGGTAAGTCCAATACATTGTTTCTTAAAAGATACTAAAAGAGCAAGGTACACTCATGCAACTGATGAGGAGGCTTTGAATGCACATGTTATGGTAACCAAATTTGAAAATCTTAATCCAAGTTTAGAGCCTAGCCATGCATTTGCTGAAGCAATCAAAATTGCTCCGAAACTAAGCAAAGATACAATTATAATTGTAAATTCTTGTGGAGACGCAAAAAAAGATAGGGATATTTTAAAGGAAAGATTGGGTAAAAATTAATGGTCTCATTAATTAACAAAGCTTTCAAAAAAGCAAAGGACTCTAAAAGACCAGCATTGTTAACTTATACAGTTGCTGGTGATAATACTAAAAAAAAATCTTTAGATATTCTTAAGTCAATATCAGCACATGCTGATATATGTGAGTTAGGTTTCCCCCATAACACTCCCATTGCAGATGGTGGTCAAATACAAACTAGTGCTTACCGCGCGATTAAAAATGGAATTAAAATAAATGATATTTTTGCAATTGCTAAAGAATTTAAATTATCAAAAAAAACAACCCCTATTATTTTAATGGGCTATTACAATATGATTTATCAATATAATGAAAATAATTTTCTTAAAAAGTGTAAAAGTTCAAACATAGATGGTTTGATTGTTGTTGACCTTCCTTATCCAGAAAATAAAAGTTTTTCTGAAAAATGTAAAAGAAAAGGTATTAACTTTGTACAATTAGTGTCTCCAACTACATCAGATAAAAGATTAAAAAAAATCATCAGAGACTCTCATGATATGATTTACTATATAAGTATGCTGTCAACTACAGGAGGAAAATTAAAAGTCTCCCCTAAAAAAATATTACAAAATTATTTCAAAATAAAAAATCAAAACAAATCAAAAAATGTCGTAATTGGATTTGGAATCACAGAAAAAACTATTAAATCACTAAAAAAAGCTGATGGTTTGGTTGTAGGAAGCGCGATTTGCAAGGAAATATCTAAATCAATTAAAAACAGACAAAATGCTGTCACAAATGTTACTAATGTAGTCAGAAGATTAAGGAATAAAATTAAATGAACTGGATTACAAAAATAATAAAAGCTGGTGAGAAAATCAAAACAGCTATCAAAGAAAGAGCTTCAAAAGAAGATATTGCAAACAGTGATTGGACGTCATGTTGTATAGGCCCAATACTTAAAAAAGATTTAGAGAGTAATTTGTGGGTTTGTCCTGAGTGTAATAAACACCATCGAATAAAACCTAAACAGAGATTTGATATTTTATTTGGTAAAAATAATTATGAAATATTTAAAACTCCTATTCCAAAAGATGATCCATTAAATTGGACCGACTCTAAATCATACAAAGACAGATTAAAAAGTGCACGAAAAAAAACTGGGTTAGAGTGTGGTATGATGGTTGCATCTGGTACTATTGATAATATTAAAATTACTGCAGTTGCATCTGATTTTGATTTTTTAGGTGCCTCAATGGCTGCAGCTGAAGGTGAGGCTTTTTTATATGGAATTCAACATGCGATAGAAAATAAAACACCTTTCCTATGTATTAGTGCAGGTGGTGGAATGAGGATGATGGAAAGTCTAATTTCTTTGTCTCAGATGACTAGAACTACTCTGGCAATTAATGAATTAAAAAAAAATGGTTTACCATATTTAGTATGTATTACAGATCCTACTGCAGGAGGAATAACAGCCTCTTATGCAATGCTTGGTGATATCAATATTGCAGAACCTGGTGCATTGATTGCATTTGCAGGGGCTAGAGTTATTCAAGGCACTGTTAAAGAGGAGTTGCCTGAAGGTTTTCAAAAGAGTGAGTATGTTGAAAAAACTGGGTTTGTTGACCTAATAGTTGAACGAAAAGAACTAGCCTCTAAAATTGGAACTCTATTATCAATATTGTTAAAGCGAAATTCTGTTATAACTTCTGAACAAAATGAAACTGCAGAAGATAGTCAATCGCTTACAAAAGCTGCATCCTAAAGAGATAGATCTAAGTTTAAATAGAATAAAAAAACTCTGTAAAATCCTTGGAAATCCACAGGACAAATTAAAATCTATTTCTGTAGTTGGAACTAATGGCAAATATTCAACTATTCAGGCTTTATTCTCAATTTTAAAAGAGGCAAATAATAAGTGTAATATTTACACCAGTCCCCATATCAAAAGAATAAACGAAAGATTTGTATTTAATAATCAAGAATTAAATGATGATGATCTTGGAATTCTTTTAGAGGAAATCGAGGAAGCAAATAACAATGAACCAATAACTTTTTTTGAAATATTAACTGCAGCCTACTTTTACAATGCCTCAAAATACCCTGAAAATATTAACTTAATTGAAGCTGGGTTATTTCACCGTTTTGATGCAACAAATATACTTAAAAATAATTTAGCAAGTATTGTAACTTCTATTGGTTTGGATCATTTGGATTGGTTACCTAAAAATGAACAAACAACTAAAAAAATAATATTTGAAAAAACATCAACTTTATTAAATTCTAATATTATTATTGCAAAGCAAAATTCATCTGAAATTATTAATGAAATAAAAAATTCAATTACAAAAAATTCCTCAAAAAAATATTATTTTAATGAAGATTATAATTATTCATTGAATGAAAATGGCTTTTTTTTTTACGAGGATACAAACGGTGGGATTAAGCTTCCAATTCCAAACGTTAAAGGTCAATTTCAATTAGAAAATATTTCAACTGCAATAGCAACATTAAGATCAATTGAACAATTAAAAGTGAGTGAAAAACACATTAAAGATGGAATTACTAAAATTAAAAGTATTGCAAGACTTCAAGAAATCGATTCTGGTAAACTTAAAGAACTTGTAAAAAATAATAAATTACTTGTTGATGGGTCTCATAACCCATTAGGCGCAAAAGCTTTAAATGAATATTTGGAAACTTTGAATTGTAATAAACATATTATTCTAGGTATGATGGGTAATAAAGATCATAATGAATATATGAGTTACTTTAAAAATATTTCTTCATTGACTACTATAGACATTCCTAATCAACCGAACTCGATCAAAGGAAAAGTATTAAAAAACAAACTTAATAGCTTTAATAATGTTAAATATAAAGAAAGTATTATTGATGCTATCAATTCAATTCCAGTAAAGGAAAACGACATAATTTTGATAACAGGTTCTTTATATCTTGCTGGAGAGGTGTTAAATCTAAACTAAATGTTTTCGTCTAGGAATTCTTTCATATGACCCTCTGGAACTCCTCCAACCTTACGACTTACTTCTTGTCCTTTTTTATATATGATTACTGTTGGAACTCCTCGGATCCCTGCTGCTGAACCTGTATTAATTCCAGCATCTTCAATATCAGTAATATAAAAATTTGCCTTATCTTTATACTCGTCGGATAATTTATCCATTACTGGCTTAAGTGCTTTACATGGTCCACACCACGAAGCTGAAAATTGTATCACTGATACCTCTTCATTTTTAATTTTACTATCAAAATCTTCGTCTTTAAAATCTATAAGCATAATGACCTTCTATAAATTGGAGCGTTAAAGTCAACTAGGCAATTTCATATTTTTTTTCAATTGACATTATAAATTCGTTAATTTCGTCTAATTTTTTCAATTCATCCTGATCATCTCGGTTAGATGCTTGATCTCTCAATGTATCAATTTCAGTATAGGCCATACCAATTGTTTGCCACTTTTCTTTATTTTTACTCAATATTCTCCTAGCTATTTCACTCTTAATATTTTTGTATAAATCAGGGGGTAAAATATGAGGTGCCTCTTGGTAAATGATTTTTTGACCAAACCAGCTACATCGTTTGTCTTGAAACTTATCTAATAATCTTAATTTGTCCTCCCAAGATGAACTATGCCATTTTTTAAATAATGCAGTATCTTTATTAGGTATAAATTTTTCGTACAAAGTTTCCTCTGGTAGCAAATCTTCTTGTGTTTGAGTTTGGGCTTTCTCCTCAGCAGCTTCCCTATTGATAATTTGAATATTTTTACAAAAATTTTCACTGCTTCTCACTAACTTTGCTCTTTTCTGAATTGTTTCTAAATCTAATTCTGAATATGCTTTTTCTTTTAATGCAAATTTTTTATCTAATACTACTGGAGCTTTATTGGTTTTAAGTACTCTTAATACTTTTGGACTAATTTTTTTTAAATTTGCTTTAAGCTCATTAACTGACAGATTTAAAAAAGGTTCTGGATCCCTTCTTAAATCCCAAACATATCCCCAAGATACATAAGTAGGATGAAAACAATGCTCTGGATGAAGTGTGCAAACAAGATACATCATATTTCGTCCTTTGACATTTTCAAAGATAGAATAAATTCCCTCACTTTTTAAAAGTGACTCAACACTACTTTTTGTAGAAGTGCTTAAAAATTTTTCCCAATTATCTTTATGCTGATCTTTTATAATTCTAAGAATTTTTAAACTTGTGAAAGCATCATGATAAGCTGTATGTTGTTGAGTGGTATCAAATCCTTGTTGTCGGGCAAGTGATTCTAAAGCCAAACTTTCATTTCCAGCGGGAGTTAATTCTGTTTTTAAAGTTTTAGAGTTTATAGTTTGAGCTGCTCTTGCAACATGTAGACCATCAGATTCTTGATTGGGAGATGAGTGGGTTAAATAAGGATATCTGTTTCCCTTAAAGAAATTAAAATGAAACATTCGACGATCAAAATTAAGATTGCTCCAACCCATAAATAAAGATGGAGCTGCTTTTGAAAAGAAATTTTCGACAGCTCCTAGAAAATCATAATGTGAATAGTTGCCTTTGGTAAGTAAATCAATACTGGTAGAATTTACTAGAAGTGCTTTTGCACTAGGTACTTCCCCTTCTGGCATTCTGCCTCTAATATTTAACTTTCCGATTTCCTTAAGATTTTTATCCACAACTACAGCACCAACCTCAATAATGCTTCCCCATATAGTACTATTGGTTGTTTCTGTATCGTAGATTACTATTTTATCCATATAAATATTTAAGCTAAATTTGAAAGCTCATTAAATTTTTTTAATCTTCCCAAAAATAAGTTCTGGTAAACAACCAAATCATGACTTTGAATTTTAAATTCTTGGAATAATTTATCTACTGTGCAAACTAGGATTACACAAGAAGTGATATTAGAGTTATACACAATGTTATGAGCCAATGAATAAGCACTCGTTTGTAGAAGCCAAGAGTCAATATACTCTGATTTTTTTGGTTTATTGCTTTGTTTAAAATCTATTATCGTTTCTCTTCCCTCATAAACTCCTACACAATCTGCTGTACCAGCATATTTATCTGGATAATAAAGTGTGCATTCAACTCCCCAAATTTCTTCCAATCTATTTTTTAATCCTTTTTCGATAATTTCTTTTGCCATTAATTTATATTGTTCATTGTCATCAAAAAAACTAAGATTTTCTCTTCCAAGAAGATAAGACTCTAAATAATTATGCATCTGGGAACCCCTGCTACTTGCTGCTTTTGTAATTGCCTCAGCCTCTTTATAGCCTGTTCTCTCACGCCAATTGGCTAATGCCGCCTTATCCTCCTCTGATTTTGTTGCATCTAAAATGGATGTAACGCTTGGTAATTTCACTTCACCTAATAAATATCTTCTTATACCCTCTACTGTAGCTCTTGATGATGTTGGATAATCATATTTCTTATTCCACCGCATGTGATTTCTTATATTCTTTATTTAAGAAAAATTGAAATTAATTATTTACTTGTTTTGAACGATCAATAAATTTTTCTACATTTTCTGTTTGAACAGCTTTTTCAAGTTGTTCGGGATCTTTAATACTTTCAAGCGTTCTAGTAATTGACCTAGCATCTGTACCAAATTTATCAACAACAGCCATTGCTTCTTCTAATTTTTTTCTTAGCGAAATAATATTATCAAAGTGCTTACCAAATCTTGTACTTATTGTTTTTAAGTGATTATAAATTTCTGTTGCGCCTTTTTGAACTTTCAGTGATTGAAAACCCATATGTAAAGATTGTAAGTATGCCGAAAGAGTATTAGGTCCACAGATTACAACTTTAGATTTTTTCATTAATTCTTGAGTTAATAATTCTTTAGTACTTGGATCTTGATACTCAGTTAACTCTTTATATAAGCTTTCTGTTGGTGCATAGACTATTGCAAAATCTGTTGTTTTTGGTGGTACAATATATTTTTCATTAACACTTTTAGCTTTGGCTTTAAAGGCAGTTGCTAATTTAGCTCTTGCCTCAGCAACAGCTCTTTTGTCATCTGCATCATGACCATCCGTAATTGCTTTAAATTTTTCTATTGGAAAATGACTATCAACTGGAACTAAAACATCTCCTTGAAGTTTAATTGCAAATTCAACATTTTCGCTTGTATCCTCTTTCATTTTTACGTTCGTCATGAATTGAGAGGCTGGCAATAAATCTTTAATTAGTGCATCTAAGCTAAATTCAGCAAGTGTTCCATATTTTTTAACTCCAGCTAAAATTTTGGTAATACCCTCCTGGCTTTGATTAAGTAATTGTACCTGTTGGTTAAAGTTTCCAACTTTTTCATCTACTTTAGTTAGAGCTTCGGTCATATCTTTTGTTACTCCAGTTGAGAGATTATTAAACGATGTTGACATTGTTCCAAGCGAAGTATTAATAGTGTTATTTAAGGTATCTTTAAGCGTAACTATTTCTGTTTTTAAATTAGCTATTTCTTCTGCATCTTTATTGTCATTCTCGTCTTTAATTTTTGGCCTTAAATTTAGGTAAAGAATTGCGAGAACTCCTCCAAGCAATAAAACAAGTAACACTATTAAAATAAGATCCATGATTCTTAACTGTTATTCTATAGTAAAAAATTGATTAATATATTTAAATATTTAATACTTCGTAGAAAGTAATTTCGCTAATTTTTTTACTCCTTGATTTTTAAAAGAAGTTTTGCCAATGAACATGCAAAGCTCAGATTTTAAAATATAACCATCATTTATTATACGTAAATTATTTGCAGCTAGAGTCGACCCAGTACTAGTGATATCAGTTATCAACTCACAACCCCCAGTAAAAGGCTCTATTTCGGTTGATCCAATTGATTTTACAATTGAAAATTGAGTAACACCCTTATTATAAAAAAATTCACGTGTAAGATTTGGATATTTAGTGGAAACTCTTATTCTTCTATTTTTCTTTTCCTTAAATTCAAATGCTACTTCCTCTAGATCAGACATTGAGTAAATATCAATAAAATCATCTGGTATTGCAACTACAAGAGTGGCTTGTCCATATGGATATTTTTTAAATATTTTAATATTTCTCTGAATATTGATTTCACTTTCTTTTAATAAATCTAAACCTGAAAAACCAATATCTAGAGATTTATCAGATAATCTCTCGATAATTTGACGAGCGTGTAGATAAATAATTTGGATATTTAGTTTTCCTTTTACTGATCCAAACAAATCCCTTTTACCTCTTTCAGAGATAAGTTTAAGATTATTTTTGTTAAAAATTTTAAGAACATCTTTACGAAGCCGTCCTTTACTAGGAATACCAATTTTAATAATATCCTTCATAATTATAAATTAAAAGCAGCTCCAACTGCGGGTACTTGCTTTTTAGAACCAAGATCAGATATTAATCGATCATAACGACCACCAGCACACTTGATTATTCTAGATTTTGATTTCACATCTATTTTGAAAACCATTCCAGAATAATATTCTAAATGTCTTCCAAATGAGGTCGAAAATTTAACATTTAGTTTTGATAATTTGTTTGATGAGATTGGAAAATATCTTTGATCAACTACAAGATTAATCTTATTTTTTTTAAAGAATTTATTAAGCTCCATAGCTGCTTTGTTAATTGGACAACTAATTTTTAAAAAAGATTTAATTATTTTTGATACTTTGTTGCCTCTCTTTGCTTGTCTGGGATCTTTAATTTTTGTATCAAATCTTTTTAAAATTTCTCCAACTGATCTTCCTGCAATCATAGTTTCAGGATTTTTATTGAGTAAGTCTAAATAACGTTTTTTATCAATTTCTACAATTGAAGGGTTAATATCAGTATTTGTTTCTAGACGTTTTAACAAATCATTAAAATATTTCTCTCTCCAAAAATGTCTTGATAATCTAAGTTTCCACCTTTTTGGAATATCTAATTTCGAAATAAGTAAATTGAATATCTCAATGTTTCCAATGGTTAACGTGCCTGATGAAAATTTAAAATCTTGAAGTATTTTTAGTGACGTATTTATAATTTCTTTATCGTCATTTTTTTCATCTTTAGATCCTAGAATTTCAAAACCAACTTGATTTCTTATAATTTTGTCTTTCTTGCTTTCAACTTTTCGATAGGCCTGGCCACTATAAAAAATTTTCTCTTTACCTTTAAAATTTCCTTCTAAGTATCTTAAACAAGAAGCGATAGTTAAGTCAGGCCTTAAACATAATTCCTTTCCATTTATATCTGTGAAAGAAAACATAAATTTCCTAAAGTTCTCTCCTGATCTTTGAACAATATGATTTGCCTCTATTACGGATGGTAGCTCAATATATTTAAAACCCCTAGATTTTACTGATCTGAGGATTTTTTCAGATAAGTTTTTTGACTTCATTGATTAAATCTTCTCTTGGAATTATTTGATTATTTTCGCCCTTGATACCTTTTAGATTTTTTATAGTGACAGTATTTTCTTTAAATTCATTTTCACCACAAATAATTGCAACTGATAAATCTCTTTTATTTGCAAAAGTTAATTGTTTACCTAGATTTTTTTTACTGTCTAAAAAAATTTCAGCATTAATATTGTTATCTCTCAGTTGATCAACTAATTCATAATAATTTTTTAAATATTTTTTATCCATTACGCATACTAAAACAGGTTTTTGGTCCTTTACCTTAATTTGATCTAATTGCATAAGAGCAAATAACAGTCTATCAACTCCAAAACTTATTCCAGTACCAGGTATATCAACTCCCCTAAATCTTGATATTAATTTTGCATAGGATCCACCTGAACATATACTGCCAATATCAACTGCCTTACCTTTGTTGTTTGTGACTTTGAAGTTCAAGTTTGTTTCCACGATAAAATCAGAATAATAAGCTAATCCTCTCACAATCGTAAAGTTTGTTTTAACTCGATTTAAATTTGATCCATAACCAAGTATCTCAAATACATTTTCTATTTCACAGATTCCTTCCTGAGATAATTGATTTTTTAAAGTTTGTTTTAATTCTTTTAAATCTTTTATTTTTAGGAAATTTAATATTTGTGCTGCTTGTTGATCAGTTAAATCAGCCCCTTTAGTAATTGCTCCACTTTGATCTTTTCTCTCTTTCTTTAGTAAATCTTCGACCCCCTTAAGTCCAAATCCTGGTTTATCTAATTTATCTATTGCCCTAATAACTTTGACCTGTTTTTCCTCAGATATTTTTAATTCATCAATTAAACCTTGCACAATTTTTCTATTGCTTACATTGATTTTAAATTGATCTTTGTTCAAACCACAATCTGATAATGTGTTTGATATTAGATTACAAAGTTCTGCATTTGCCTGAGCTGGATCAACATTCCCAACAATATCAAAGTCTGCTTGCATAAATTCTCTATACCTTCCGTTACCAGCTTTTTCGTTACGAAAAACATTTTGAATTTGATACCGCTTAAAAATTGATGGAAGTTTTTGATTATTTTGAGCTACAAATCTTGCAAGTGGGCTAGATAAATCATATCGAAGTGTAATACTTTTTTCACCATCTTGGAATGAGAATACATCAGACATAGGATTGGCCTCATCTTCTGCCAAAAAAGATCCAATATTTTCGCTAATTTCAAACGAAGGGGTTTCAAGAGGTTCTGCTCCAAACTTAATAAAATTATTCTCTATAGCTTTTAATAGCTTCTTTTTGAGAAGAAGTTTATTTTCCCAACGATCTTCAAATCCTGAAGGTAATTCAGGTACTAATTTATTTTCTTTATTCATTTTTTGGTACCCGGGCTGAGAATCGAACTCAAACTTAAAGTTCCACAAACTTTCGTGCTAACCGTTACACCACCCAGGCATCCCTTGTTTTTATATTATTTTATGTGGATTTAAAATTATATTATAAATAAATAGCCTACAGGCTATGGAAGCTATTTCTATGGGTACTTCTTGAAGTCTCTCTAAATGTAATATTTATAATCATGAGCAGTCTTTTAGACAAAAACTACTATAACGCAAGTATTAATTAATAAGGACGTTTACTTAATCTAATTAGATAAAACGTCCTTAAAATATTAAAATAAATTAGTCTACTTTCTTTAAATTAACTGCAGAAGGACCTTTAGGACCATCTTCTAATGTAAATTCAAGTTTATCACCCTCATTAAGATATCTCATTCCAGCATCTTTTACTGCAGAGGCATGAACAAAGGCGTCTTTTTCTTTATCGTCTCTTTCGATAAAGCCATATCCTTTTTTTCCGTTATACCATTTAATTTTACCAGTTAGTGTACTCATCTTATTTCTTAGTCCTTTTGTTATTTATAATTGAAAATAGGTTAATTTTTTTTTGGATTATTTCAAGATGAAAAGCAATTGGTGGTGCCTCGGGAAGGATTCGCACCTCCGACACAAGCCTTTTCAGGGCTCTGCTCTACTCCTGAGCTACCGAGGCAAGATTTTAACCTCTAAAGATTATTCTGCCTTTTGTAAGATCATAAGGTGTCATTTCTACAGTCACATTATCACCTTGAAGAACTCTAATTCTGTTTTTTCTTAACTTACCTGCTGTATGAGCTGTAACCGTATGTCCATTTTCTAACTTAACTCTAAACATAGCATTTGGAAGTAGATCAATTACTTTACCTTTAAATTCCAGTAAGTCTTGTTTTGACAAATTTATTTTCTCCTAATTCTTTTTATTACTGATTGAGCGTGTCCAACTAACCCTTCGTAATTTGCAAGTGTTATAACTGATGGTCCAAGACTTTCAATACCCTTTTTTGATAGTTTTATGTAAGAAATTCTTTTATAAAATTCATTAACACTAATTCCGCTAGAATATTTTGCAGATCCATTTGTTGGTAAAACATGGTTAGATCCAACATTATAATCTGTCATAGCCATCACAGCATATTTTCCTAAACATATAGATCCGGCATTTCTAATTTTAGAGACATAAGATTTATAATTTTTAACATTTAATTCTAAATGCTCTGGTGCGATTTTATTTACAATTTCAATTATTTTTTTATCTGAATTTACATACATTAAAATTCCATTACTAATTAAACTCTTTCTCGCCACAGATACTCTTGGAATGTGTTTTAATTGTTTAATTATTTCCAAGTTTACTTTTTGTAATAATTTTTTGTCTTTTGAAATCAAAATACATTGGGCAAGATTATCGTGCTCTGCTTGACCGATTAGATCACTTGCAACCCATTCAGGATTTGAAAATCTATCACAAACAATAGTTACCTCAGAGGGACCAGCTGTCATGCCTTCAATGCCCACATCCCCAAAAACTTCTTTTTTTGCTGCAGCAACATAAGCATTTCCTGGGCCAACAATTTTATCAACCTTTTTAATTTTTCTTGTTCCATAAGCAACGGCTGCAACTGCTGAAGGACCACCTATAGAATAAATTTCTTTTATTTTACATTTTCTAGCTGCGTATAAAACTGCTGGATTCTGCCTTCCTTTAAAACCTGGATTAATCATTATTAATCTTTTAACACCAGCTACAATTGCTGGAATAGCATTCATTAAAACACTTGATGGATAAGATGCTGATGAACCAGGAACATATATAGCGACAGAATCTAGTGGTAAGTATTTATATTCGAGTTTATTTTTAAATTTATCAATATAAGAAATATTTTTAAATTTTTGAAGAGAATGAAATTTGTAAATTCTATTATACGCAACATCAATTGCTTTTTTCACATTTTGATTTAAGGAGTTTATAGAATTATTAATTTGTTTAGAGCTTGGAATAATTATTTTATTTTTATTAAATCTTTTCTCATATTTAAATAAAGCTTTATCACCATTTTTTTTTACATCTTTTATAATTCCGCTTACAGAGATAAAGCTTGATTGAATTTTCTTTTTGCGTTGTAAAAGTAACTTATTTAATAAATTATCAAAATTATTTTTAGTGATATTTAGTGTTTTCATTAATCTATAATTTCATTTTGATCTTCAAGTCTTACTTCAATTGTCTCAGTAGTCAAAGCAATGTGGGCATTATTATTAAAAATTAAGTTTATTTCATAATCAGTATTATTTTTCAAATAATCAATTCCAATTAAATCTAAAATTAACTCCTGATTTGATTGATCTATATTTTTAGATTTTACTTTATCAACAAAATCAAACCTACAAATACTATTGATTTTTTTATCTTCTTGATCAGTTTCAACCTTTGTCCTCTCAATAGATAACAAAAATACTTTATTTGAGGGTAGATATTTTATGTCAACAACCTTAACTTTTGCACCAGCGCTGCATGCAGATATCATCTGGAGACCTTCTTGATCATTTGCAATAATTTTTGCTAAATATTTTTTTTCCATTAATTTACTCGGCGTATTTTTGCACCAACCCTTTTTAATTTTTTTTCTATATTTTCATAACCTCTATCTAAATGATAAATTCTATTAATAACTGATTTTCCTTTAGCAGTAAGTGCAGCTAGCACTAATGAAACTGATGCTCGTAAATCTGTAGCCATCAACTCAGCTGGTGCGAAATTTATGTTTCCTTGAACAATTGCTTTATTTTCTTTGATTAATATTTGAGCTCCCATCCGGTTCAATTCAGCAACATGCATAAATCTGTTCTCAAAAATTTCTTCTTTAATTACAGATTGCTTGTTTGCTTTACACAACAATACCATCATTTGAGCTTGTAAATCAGTTGGGAAGCCAGGATACGGGGCAGTTTTTATATTAATACTTTTGATTTTTTTATTGCCCACTATATGAACCTCTTCTTTTTTAATATTAATTTTTGCACCTATTTTTTTTAAAATATTAATTTCTGTTTGTATAATTTTTGGAACAATATTTTTGATTTTAAGGTTTCCTTCTGTTACTGCTGCAGCAATTAAATATGTACCAGCTTCTATTCTGTCAAACATTACTGCGTAGGTAATATCTTTAACTTTTGACACACCCTCAATTTTTACTGAACGCTTACCAGTCCATTTGATATTGCATCCCATACTTTTCAAGAAATTAATTAAATCTTTAATTTCAGACTCAATTGCTATGTTACTTAAATAAGTAAACCCTTTTGCAAAGCTCGCAGCAATTATCAAATTTTCAGTAGCACCAACTGATATCTTTGAAAATCGTATTTTATTTCCTATCAATCCTTTTGGAGCAATTGCATGAACGTAGCCTTGGATAATTTTATATTTAACTCCTAGTTTTGATAAAGCATCCAAATGTATGTCTACAGGTCTTGTTCCGATCGCGCAGCCACCAGGAAGAGACACTTTTGCATAACCAAATTTTGCTAATAATGGACCAAGAACTAAAATTCCTGCTCTCATAGTTTTTACTAAATTGTAAGATGCAAATGTTTTTTTTTGATATGAGTTATTGATAATTATTTTATCTTTTTCTTTTTTAATATTAGATCCTAAGGAATCTAATAAATTCATCATTGTCTCAATATCTTTTACTTTTGGTAAATTCTTCAAAGTTATTTGATTTTTTGAAAGCAAAGTTGCTGCCAAAATTGGTAGTGATGCATTTTTTGAACCTGAAATATTTATTTGTCCCTTGAGCTTCTTTGCTCCAAAGACTTCGAGTTTTTGCATATTTAAACTTTAGGTAATGTTACTCCAGTTTGACCCATGTACTTTCCATCTCGATCTGCATAAGTCACTTCTGGTTTTTCATTTCCTTTTAAGAAAATAAATTGTGCCACACCTTCATTTGCGTAAATTTTTGCAGGTAATGGTGTTGTGTTTGAAAATTCGAGAGTAACATATCCTTCCCAGCCAGGCTCTAATGGCGTTACGTTTACAATAATTCCACATCTTGCATATGTTGATTTACCTAAACAAATTACCAAGACATCATTTGGAATTTTAAACTTTTCTACAGTTCTGGCTAGCACAAATGAATTTGGTGGAATAATACACTCAGAAACGTTTTTGGTTACAAAATTCGTAGGTTTAAAGTTTTTAGGATCAACAATCTCAGAGTTAACATTAGTAAAAATTTTAAACTCTTCTGATACTCTTGCATCATAACCAAAAGAAGAAAGTCCGTATGAGATACTCTTACCTCTTACTTGTTTCTCCTCAAAAGGTGAAATCATACCTTGTTCTTTGGACATTTTTCTAATCCATTTATCTGAAAGAACTGACATTATTTATTTTTTTTTTTATTTCTTTTTTGAAAAATCTTTCTTTTTTTTAAATTCTTTCTTAAGGCTAGACTTAAACGTTCATTTTTATCTTTAGAACTCATTCTTTATTTGGATTTGTCAGGAAGTCTAAAGATATTGGTTTATTTGGGTCTAAAGGTTTTAATTTAGTTTCCTCTTGTTTAGGACCTTCCTTTGCTAAACGTTTAGCTTTTTTTTCAGCAAGCTTTTTCTCTCTTTTAGCTTGCTTTTCCATAAGCTTGTTACCTTTGGTTGATTTATAATCGTAGTGAATTCCCATAACATTTCCCTAATTAGATATAAATCATAATGGGTAAAAAATTAAGGCAATAATTTGAGAAAAATGCATTATTATCCACAAAATATAAATTGTTTCTTTGCTCCTGTAGTTAAATGGCATAACAAGTCATTGGTAATGACTAGTTCCCTGGTCAGTACAGGGTGGGAGCACCACTAACTTTTATTAAATTTTTTTCTTAAAAAAATAGAAATTAGGATTAAGCCAAAAAAGGCTGAAAGTGGAATATATATATCTGGTGAGAAAATTATATCTATAAAGTTAGGAACCTCAGAATTTTGATCGATAATTTTTTCTAGACCACTTCCTATTGAGGTAATTAAAAAAGTACCAGGTATTACACCAATAAGTGTTGAAAAAAAATAATTCTTTAATTTTACATCAAATAAGGTTGGTAAAAGGCATTGTAACTGCCAGGGAATACCTCCAACCATACGATAAAATAGTAAATAAATAAATTCTGATTTTTTAAATTTACTTTCCAAGGCTTGGTATTTATTTAAAAATTTTTCTCTTATAAGATTTTTAAAAAAATAATTCCCAAAGACATATAATAGTGTTGCGCCAATAGTTAATCCAGATACTACAACGATTGTTCCAATCCATTTTCCAAAAATAAAACCACCCATTATAGCAACAGGTGATCCAAATCCTAAAAGTGGAAATACCCATAAAATTGTTAAAAGTAAAAAAATAAAAAAGATGAGAATTAAATTAGAATTTTTTAACTCATCAAAATATGATCTATTTTCTCTGATAAACTCATATGACGTAATTTCTTG
>CACHUY010000009.1 GCA_902583295.1 uncultured Pelagibacteraceae bacterium
TTTTTGGGCTTATCTAAACTGTTGAGAAAAATAGCTATTTTCTTGAAGTCTCCAGCACCGGGTTCAATTAAAACTGCTCGCTTACCTATTTTTTTAGCAATTTCAATTTTATTATCTTTTAAAATTTTTCTTTCAGTTCTTGTTGGGTAATATGTTTTTAACTTGGTAATTTGTTCAAAAAGTTTTGATCCACGAAAGTCATAAAACCATTTAGAACTCAACTCTTTATTCTTTTTATTTAAACCAAGACTTACTTCTTGTAAAAATGATTTCATTTTATTCTTTGCCTAACTAAAAGACGACTAATTGGCATTGAAAATCGCCCTTGTCTTTCATTGTCTGTGCTCACTTTGGATATTGCGAGCATATTAGATAGATTTTTAATCATTAATTTTCTTTTTTCTGGTCTTAAGATAAATGCTGCGTAAAAAAATCCTGAAGCAATTTCAGCTACTTTAGTAACTGGTCCTTCCATAGATACAACATTTGTTTCGATAGTCACACTTGCTTCTGGAAAAGCTTTATGTGCAAGATTACTTAGACTTTCAGTTCCTCGTATCCTTGGATCACCTAAATCAATTGCTCCATAACTAGGTATTTCTTCTTGAACATAACTATAAATTAAATCATGTACCTCTGCATAACCAGATGCTGCATTCATTGGTCCATCAACTAATGCTGCAAATTGACCCTCAGAAGTTAAAACTCGTTTGACTTCATCTAAAACAGGAACTATCGGGTCCATTAATGTCAAAGCCCAATGACATAACACAATGTCTATAGAGTTATCATTGATTGCTGTCAAATTTTGAGCTTTTGACTCGATAAGATCAACTCTACTATTTTTAAGACGAGTCTTAGCTAATACTAATTCTTCAGGACACATGTCTATACCTTTTAAATTTAAATTTTTATTACGATCAAATAAAATTTTTAATAACGGCCCTGACCCGCAAGCAAGATCTAATACACTCAAACTCGCGTTATCAGGCACAACTTCACTTAGCCATTCATAACTATTACGTCCAGCTTCATCACGACAAGAACTTGCACATGCTTCAGTAAATCCAGTATTTTCTTGATGGATTGTTTTTAAATGATCTACTAAAGCATTACCATTAGGATGCAGATTACGAGCAAGACTTTTAGTCCAGATCGAATTTAATCCATTTTGATTATTTATGTTTTTCATGATTTTTCTTTTACTGGCCAACAAATCGGATTTAGTGGACTAGCAGCCAAGTCTCCTGGTTTGACATTTGGTACAAATTTCTGCCAGTCACCAGAAACCATCGTAGGTGAATTAACTATTCTTGCTCCATCACGATAATAAGTATTGGCAAGAGCCACTCGACTACGATTAGTTCGGTTGCGTGAAGCGGTATGAAAATTTAAATTATGATGAAAACTAACTTCACCCAGTTCAAATGGGGTTTCATTCACAGTTACATTGTTTTTTGAAAAAACATCTGTGATCCCACGGTCATATCCAGTACCAGTCTTTTCAAACGTAACTGCATTGACTAATTTGTGTACATCGAGCGGATAAGCGAAAGAAAGCGGTCCCATCTCAAGAGGAATTGGCTGTGCAGGCGCCCAAGCAGTAACTACGTCATTGGTATCTAGAGGAAAATGATGATCGTCGAAATGCCACGGGGTACGACCACAACCAGCTTGTTTAGCTAATACATTGTCATGATAAAGTCTAACAGCTGGTACTCCAAGAAGATCTGCTGAAATTTGCCCTAGACGAGGTGATAATACATAAGCACGAAGCAGTGCGTTGTTAGGCCAAATCATTTCAAGACTAAGGAAACGCGCATGTGCTCCTGTATCTGGATCAACCTTAAATTCTTCTTTTAATAAACTAATTAACTCAGATCTAAGTTTTAGCACGGCCCCAGGTGAAAAAACTTTTTTAAGTTTAATAAAACCATTTTTTTTAAAAAAATCAATTTGATCATTAGTTAAATGGTAGGGCTTAGCTAATTCTGAGATAACTTCATCATCACTGGGTATTGTAATATCTGGTAAAGGATCGGCATTAATAATTTTATTTTCTTTAACATCATTATCTGCGAGACTAACATACCAGTCCCACCAGGCCTGATTATCCTTATCCCAAGGTTTACTAATATCCGTAGCATCAGTTAGTTTAGAATTTAAATTAGTATTAGATTTAGACATTTAGGTTGTTCTTATAGTTTTATTTTTTTTTAGTAACAGCGCGTTTTGACATGTAATGATTGATTTATTTGAAAAAAGTTTAGTTTTTTGTTCTAGTCATACAAAAATTCTCTCATTTAGCAAGTCTTAGTCCAGACATTTGCCATCTTTGATGAGGATAAAAGAAATTACGATATGATTTTCTCATTTGATCTTTAGGTGTAAGGCAAGAGCCTCCTTTTAATACCATCTGGTTGATCATAAATTTACCATTGTATTCGCTGATATCATCATTGTGATATTTAAACCCTGGATAAGGAGAGAAGTTTGAAGAAGTCCACTCCCATACGTGTCCCCAGTGTTGATTTAAATCTGCACCATTTTTTTTTGAATATGGTTGATATATTTTATTTTCTAAAAAATTCCCATGAATATGATCATTGGAAGCAACCTCCCATTCAAATTCTGTTGGAAGTCGTTTATTGTTCCATCTTGCAAAAGCGTCAGCTTCAAAGTAGCTAATATTACTTACAGGCGCATTGAGATTTATTTCTTTATTTCCATTTAAGGTGAAGTGAAACCATTTACCTTCTTTTTTTTTCCAATAAAGAGGGGACTGCCAATTTTCCTGCTGGCATTTTGAAAATCCATCGGACAACCAATATTCACTTTTATTATAACCATCATTATCAATAAACTCGATCCATTCACCATTTGTAACTAACTTGTTTGATATTTCAAAAGGTAATATTAAAACTTCATGTTTAGGTCGCTCACAATCGAAAGAGAAATTTTCATCATCTGTACCTACATTTTTAATAGCTTTTTCAAAACCAACCCATTCTTGTTTAATATTTTCACTTGCAATATCTTTTTTAGTTGGATCGTACTTGGGACCATTAGGGTTGAAGCTTAAACCATGCTGTAGATCTGTTAACATTAATTCTTGATGTTGCATTTCATGGTGACAGCCAACTTCGATCATACCTAAATTGGAGTTACTTGATTGACATAACTCTGTAATTCTATGGTTTATAGTTTGCCTATATTCTAGAACCTCTTCAATTCCTGGGCGTGAAATTATGTTTCGAAGTGATCTTGTGTATCTTGGACCTGCTTTGACATAATAAGAATTAAATAAATAATTATAATCCTCATTAAAATATTTATAATTAGACTTTATTTTGCTTAAAACGAATTTTTCAAAAAACCAAGTAGTGTGAGCAAGATGCCATTTAATAGGGGAAGCATCTTCCATCGACTGGATATTCATGTCTTCTGGACTTAAATTTTCAACAATTTTAATCGATTGATTTCGTGTTTTCTCAAATAAGTTCTGAATATCGTTATTATTCATAAGATTACTCTATCAAAATAACAATAAAGCCAACATAGTTCACTTTACAAAACGACGCTGATAATTAAATCTATTTAGATTGTTGATCAGAAGCTTTTATGTCTTCAACAGCAGCTTCAGAACCTAATTTTGTTGGTTCATCAATTGGCTCTGTAGTTGGGTTTAATTCAATACCTGCAGGCGTAATTGACTGAGGCATTGCAATAAATTGAGAGTCTGGATTTTCAACTGCTGGTCTAACTCTAGATCTATAGACACCATAAATTCCAATCAAAATATGAAAAAACATTAGAAAAACAAAAAAACCATTAAGACCCGCTATGTCCATAAAAATTGAGCACAAAAATGGACCACCAATTGCTCCTAAGCCAAAAATAAACTGTAAACTAGCACCAGCTGCAACAAATTTTTCCTTAGAAATAAAATCATTTGTGTGAGCAAGGATTAATGAGAACATTGGCAAACTACAAAAAGAAAATAAAATTAAAAAAAAATAAAACCAAAATTTACTTGTTCCTAAACCTTCAGGTAAATACATTTGTGCAGATGAAAAAATTGCACATAATGCAAAAAAGGCTGCAGCAAAACTCACAACAATAATTACTTTTCTTCTATCATACATGTCAGACAATTTTCCTATTGGCCACTGTGAAGCTGCGCCAGAAATTGCTAACAAGAATGTAACTAATGAAATATGAAAAATAGAAAAATTCATTCCTGCAGCGTATACAGCTAGCAATGTGAATAATGCAGATTGAATTGTTCCATAAAGAAATGCACTAACCATTCCAAAAGGAGATGAAATATAAACCTCTTGAATAGACATTGTTTCTATTTTTTTAAATGTTGGAGGTTTTCTTTTGGTAAGTAAAATTGGAATTAGTGCACCTGATGTTATAATTGATATTAATATAAAAGGTTCAAAATTTATTGGATTACTAAAGTTTAAAAAAAACATTCCTATGCCCATTGAACCATACAAAATCACCATATAGATTGATAAGACACTTCCTCTGTTTTTATTACTTGCTCTATCGTTTAACCAACTTTCAGCAACAGTATAAATAGAGACCATACTGATACCTGTAAGCACTCTCAATAAGAACCAAACAAATGGACTAACAAAAACAGCATGAATTAAAATTACTAAAGATGCAATTGATGCAAAAACTGCAAAGATTCTTATATGACCAACTCTTGATATTAATTTAGGAATAGTCATTGCTCCTATAAAATATCCAACAAAATAACCAGACATCATAAATCCGGTTGCGGTTAGACTAAACTCTTCTTTTACAGCTCTAACTCCTAAAAGTGATCCTTGAAAACCGTAGGCGAGCATAATTGCTCCCATACCTAAAAATAAAGCCCACGAATTTTTTAATACCTTGTTCATATGAACCGCTATCTATTTCTGATTTGTGGCCAAATCAAGTTAATTGTAATAGGACTATGTTTTTTTTAGTTTAATAAAAGAGTGAATAGCTATTGTCAAAATGATGATAATACCCCCTTGAATTGTTTCAAGACTTGGCTGTTCTTTAATGACCATCCAAACCCAAATTGGCCCGATGATTGTCTCTAGCAAAAAGAATAAGTTAACCTCTTCAGCAGGTATAAATCTTGGAGCAATAGTCACCAAAACAAAAGGTATAGCAACGCACATTATGCACATTAGAGGAACAATTATCAGGTCTCTTCCAACTAAGGCGTAAGTTTCAATAAAGAAAATGGCAAATACTGCAACTAACAGCTTGCCAACGACAGCAGCAGGGACTAGGTTTTTTGTTTTAGCGGATCTAATCGTAACGGCTCCAACCGCTAATCCTAAGGCACAAATAAGTCCCAATAAATCTCCAAAAATATTACCTAATTGTAATGAGTCGTAAAATATATAGATTGCAGCAATAAAGGTCACTCCAATTGCTATCCAAGTTTTGCTGTCTGGCATCTCTTTTAAAAATATTGCACCTAAAATTGCTGAAAGCATAGGAGCCATAGCAATCATCACTAATGTATTAGCTACATTAGTATTTTGAATAGAAACAACAAAGGCAATATTAGTTATAGTAAATGTTATTATATAAATTATTCCATGATGACCACTAGTGAAAAGCATTCTAAAAAAATCTGCTTTATAAATAAGTAGCATCCCAACTAACACAGTAAAAAAAGGAATTATTCCCCTATAAAAAACTAAACTCCAGGTATCAACACTAGCCAATCTTATAAACAAACTGTCAGGAGTGATAAACATCACAGCAACAAAGGCTAACAAAGAACCTTTTTGTTGGTCATTTAAAGTTCTCACGCTCTAAGTTCTTTCCAAAAAATTTTAGCAAGATTTGTACCTGATAAATCGAAATGAGTTTTTAGTCCAGTTGGAGATGTGACATTAATATCTCCATTAAGTTTTTGATCAATAAAATCTATCCCTGCGAAAAAAATATTTTCTTTTTTTAAATCTTTAGCAATTAATTTTGATATCTTATTTTCTTTTCTACTAAGTTTGATATTTATAGGTATTGCACCTTTACTCATGTTACTCAAAATTGAACCTTTTTTTGGAATTCTAGAGATTGCCCCACAAACTTTACCATTTATTATAAAAACTCTTTTATCGCCTTTGCTAATATTAGGTAAAAATTTTTGCAACATAACATAATCATGTTTTTTAATAAAATTATTGATAACTTTTGCATCAAATTTCTTTAATAAATGTATGTCGTTTCCACTGTAACTGTGGATAGGTTTTAAAATAACACTACTGTTTTTTTTGAAAAATTTTTTTATTTCATCGATATTTTTAGTAAAAATAGTGCTTGGCATATATTTTTGATACTTAGCTGAGTATAACTTTTCAGAGATATTTCTAATAGATGAAGGGTTATTTAATATTTTTACCTTGTGTTTAATAGTATCTAAAATGTACGTAGTTGAAATATATTCAAGATTAAAAGGGGGATCTTGGCGTATAAGTATAAATTTACATTTAGTGAGTTCTAAACTACATTTTTTTAATATCTTAAAAAATTTTTTTTGGGTGTAATCAAATTTAATAAAAAAACCTTTTGCAATTACTCTTGAATTGATAATTGATAAATTTTTTGGTTCATAATAGAATATTTTATAATTCTTATTTTGAATTTCATTGCCTAAAAATATACTTGTGTCCGAAACAGGATTTAATTTTGAAGGATGATTTCCTTGAATAGCAGCAATTTTATTTGTCATATAATTCATCTAAATTTTCATTTTCTGAAAATTTACTAATCATATGATCTGCGTTTGTTGTCTTGTTATCAATTACTTTTTGCAAGTGATTTAAAAAAATTGTTTCGTTGTTTCCTTTTCTGCTTAAAATATCCCTATTTTCTAATCCTTTTTTTGATAAATTTAATAGTGTGGATGACCAGTAAAGAAGATCTCTACCCATTAATTGAGTATTAAATCCTTTTTGAGGTGCTTCTAAGTAGGCATTTATAATCTTATCAGTTTCCCACTTAGAAATAACATCATAAACCTCATCAAGATTACCATATAGCATTCCAATATTAAATGCAGGTCCAGCACATAAGCAATCCCAACCACAAGTATCCATGGACCTAAGCTCAATATATTTTTTCAACCTGTTCTCTGTAAAGATTGTGCTTAAATGTGTTGTAAGATCACTCTCTGAAGGTAGTCGGCTACCAATCTCTTTAATTTTACCCTCCATAAAATCTCTAAATATATATTTTCTCCCAGAAATATATTCTTCTTTATCTTGAATAAATAAAACAGGAAAATCCATCGTAAATTCTGCATATTTTTCAAAATTTAAATCTTCAAAAAACAATTTTGGAAGTCCACCTCTAGAAGTATTTTGCCAAACTTTTGATCGGTACGATAAATAATTACTATTTTTCTTTTCAACTATTGAGGAATTAGCAAATAAAGCAATAGAAATGGGTACAATTGAATTTATAACTTTAAATTTTTTAACAAAATCCTCTTCTGAACTATAATCTATATTTAATTGTGTCCCACAGGTTCGATACATCATATCTAAACTTAATTCACCACCAAAAGGCATATCTTGCGTCATTAATTTATATCTCTGCTTAGGGTTATTTGGGATATCTTCTAATTTCGAGATAGGATCAAAACCAGCACTGACAATTTGGATATCTAATTTTTTTGTAACTTGCTTTAGTTCAAATAAATAATCTTGAGATTCTGAACAAGCCTCATGTAAATGGTTAAGTTTATCTCCTGATAATTCAATTTGATTACCGGGCTCAAGAGTAATATTTTTTCCTCCTTTGTTAAGTGCAATAATATTTTCTTTTTCAAAAACTGGGTTCCATCCAAACTCCAATAATGCATTGAACATTTCTTTAATTTTAGAATAATCCACTCGTTTATTATTTTTCTTATTAAATAAAAACTTTTCATGCTCTATTCCAATTTTAAAATCTTTATTCTGTTTTACTCCAGATTTAAAATACTCAATTATTTTTTCTTTATTATCGATCATGTTTATTTAAATAGTATCTTTTATTTTTTTTTAAAGAACTGTTTTTATCTTACTAGTTGTTCGAGGCTGTACTTAACAAAGATAATTGTGTTATTTTACTATCTCCTAGCTCGTCAACTGGTTTAACTGGATAATCTCCTGTAAAATAATGATCTGTTAATTGAGGGTAAGTTTCATTTCGCTTATCAAAACCAATAGCTCTATATAAACCATCAATAGACAAAAATTTTAATGATTTAGCACCAATATACTCGCAAATTTCATCATTCGTTTTATTTGCAGCTAATAATTCTTTTTTAGTTGGAGTATCCACACCATAAAAATCAGGATATCTAATTTCAGGACATGCAATTCTAACATGAACCTCTTTTGCACCTGCATCGTATAACATTTTTACTATTTTATGAGAAGTGGTTCCTCTTACAAGCGAGTCATCAATTAAAATAATTTTTTTATTTTTAATAGTAGTTTGATTTGCATTTAATTTAAGCTTAACACCTAAGCTTCTAATTTTTTGGCTTGGTTCAATAAAAGTTCGACCCACATAATGGTTTCTTATCAAACCATGTTCAAAGTTTATTTTATTCTTTTGAGAAAATCCTAGCGCTGCTGCATTACCAGAGTCTGGAACTGGTACTACGATATCAGCATCAATATCGTTTTCTTTTGCAAGTTCTTTTCCTAAATTTTTTCGATGTTCATAAGCAGTCTTATTATCTAATAAGCTATCAGGTCTTGCAAAATAGATATATTCAAACACACATGGTCTTACTTTTCTAGGTGGAAAAGGTTTGATGCTAGCCAGTTGATTGTTTTCGATTAAAACAATTTCACCATTTTCTACTTCTCTTACAAAGTTTGCACCAATAATATCTAATGCACAGGTTTCTGAAGCTAGTACATAACTACTTCCCAATTTTCCAATTAACAAAGGTCTAATGCCATATGGATCTCTTACTCCAATAAGAGAGTTTTGAGTAAGCATTACTAAAGCGTATCCACCTTGAATTTGAAAAATTGCATCAATCACTTTATCGATAGTTTTTGATCTTTTAGATTTTGCAATCAGTTGTACGATAGTTTCTGTATCTGAAGTGGTATAAAAAATAGCTCCTTCCTCAACTAATTTTTTTCTCAAAGAAATTGAATTGGTTAAATTTCCATTATGAGAAACTCCAATTCCCCCCGCATTAGTATCAGCAAAAAAAGGCTGGATATTTCGTAAAGTATTATTACCAGTTGTACTATATCGATTATGACCTATGGCGTAAGTACCTTTTAAATTATTTAAAACTTTTTCTTTATTAAAATTGTCTCCAACTAAACCAAATCTTTTTTCAGAATAATATTTCTCACCATCAAAACTTACAATTCCACAACCTTCTTGTCCTCGATGTTGTAAAGCATGTAATCCAAGTGCAGTTAAAGCAGAGGCGTCTTTTGCATTGCTAATACCAAATACTCCACATTCTTCTTTTAATTTTGGATCAAAGTTCTTCAATTTTTTCTCTAGACTCCTGATATGTTTTTTCATTAGGAAATTCTTTAATCAGATAATTACTACCTTTTTCTAAATATGGAAAGGTGTATGATTTGTCTATATTTATTGGCCATTTATCATAATTATAAACGATATGAATACCTGAAAAAATACAAATAGAAATTATATAAGCTTTTATAAAGCCAAAAAAGAATCCAAACGTTGTATCTAAACCACCAATTCCAGTATATCTAACAGCTTTACTAATACCTTTATTAACTAACAATACTAAAAAAATAACTACAATAAAAATTGCTATACCAAGACCAACATCCAATACATACTCATTATCAATAATATCTTTTACATAAGGCTTAACTCTAGGAAATAAAATTAGAGTTATCACATAGGCCAAAAGCCACTTTGCCATGGATAGCACACTTAATATAAAACCTTTTTTAAAACAACTGATCAAAGACCAAATAGTGATGACCAAATAAATCAAATCAACAATGGAAATTGATTTGTAAAAATCTGCCAAAGTTTCTAACATTAAGCTGATTTACCAAAGGGTTTGATAATCAAGATCAATGCAGGCAATAAAGTTAATACTGAGATCATAGCTAACAACATTGCTAAACCAGTGAACATGCCAAAATAAATTGTGGGTATAAACTTAGACAAAACTAAAATTGAAAATCCAAAAACAATTGTGATTGAAGTGTTTAAAATTGCAACTCCTACTGTTGAATGACACAATTGTAATGTTTTGCTATAATCTTTAATCTTATTAAACTCCTCTTTGAATCTGTAAATATAATGGATACTATTGTCTACTGCTATACCAATTGTAATTGCAGCAATGGTGATAGTCATCATATCTAAAGGAATTTCTAGCAAACCTATAATTCCAAGTATGAAAAATGCAGCAATGAAATTTGGTATAACTCCTATTAAAGATAACTTTATATTTCTAAACAGAATTAAAAACATTATAAAAATCCCAATCATTACCAATCCTAAAGTAAGTATTTGCGATTTAAATAAGCTTTGTAATAAATTGTTAAATAAAATTAATACCCCAGCGAGTTTATACTCACTTTCTTCTAAACCAATCTTATCTTTAAGATCAAAATTTATTTTATTAATTAAATCGTTCCTTCTTAAATTGTCTTGAGAGTCTATAATTCTTAAGCTTATCCTTGCTTCATTATTTTCTATTGAAAGATATGGATCAATAATTTCTGTTTTAATACTTTCAGGTATTTTAGAATAAAGGACACCCATTTCTAAAGTGCCTAAAGGTTTATTATTATTTAATTGAGTTGCCACGTCAATAATTGACGAAAAAGACAAAACTTTTCCAATCTCAGGAAGGCTATCTAAGTAATTATGAACAGATGCGATTTTATCAATTTTATCTTTAGTAAACCAATATTTATCATCATTTTTATCATTTTCATCTCCCCAATCCTCAAACTCATCATCTTCATCTGTTTTTTTTTCTTTTTCTTTTTTGGGAAACTTAAGAATTACTTCTAACGGAGTTGTCCCTCCAAGCTCTTCATCTATAAGTTTCATACCTTTATAGATTTCAGTATTTTTGTTAAAATAATTAATAAAGCTGTTTTCAACCTCCAGCTTGCTAATACCAATAATACTTAAAATAATTACAATTCCTGTTACTGAAAAAATTGTATTTTTTCTATTTATAGAAAGTGACCCTAGAAAAGAAGTGAATTTAGAGTTTTGTTCTTTCTTAAGTGAAATATTTTCAGAGGGAGCGAAACTTAAAAAAGTTGGAAGTAAAGTGAAGGTAATTACAAATGAAGTAATTAGACCAAAAGTCATCATCCACCCAAAGTCAATAATTGGTTTGATTTCGCTAAAGATTAAAGACAAAAATGCTAAAATAGTAGTCAATACAGTGTAAAATATTGGCCAAAACATTTTTCTAGTGGTTAAAGAAATAATTTCTAAAGTATTTTTAGAAGGAGAATTTTTTTTAAGTTGTAAAAATCTTGTACTCAAATGAATATTCATTGCCATTGTTAAAATCAACATCAAAGCAATAAAGTTTGATGAAATAACAGTGACTTTCCATCCCAGTAGTCCGAGTAGCCCAGTCATTATAATGACGGAAACTACACAACTGCTAATTGGAACTATTATCCAAATAAGTTTCCTAAAGACAAACCATAGGGTTGCAATAATAAATAATAAAACACCTATACCAAAAACCACAATGTCACTTTTAATGAAAGTCATCATGTCATCAGCAATCATTGGGATGCCACCTAAATAAATCTTACCTACATCACCATAGCTCTGTATGACTTGTCTGATCTCTAGAATATTTTGATGATTTTGTTTTTTTATTTGATCTTTATAATTTTCAATTTCATCTTTTGATTTACTTTCAATGTTTTCAAGTTTTTGAGATTGTTTAATATAAACAATTATACCACTTGTTTTACCATCTTCACTAATGACAAAGTTTCTAAATACGGGACTGTTAAGAATTTCCTTAAATCCTCTATCTTTGTCAACATCTTCATCTTTTAAAGTTTTAAAACTTTCTAATCTTTCTTGAAGTGGGGCATCCGAATTACTTAACAATGGTATATCTAGAAGAGTTACAACACTATGAACCCAATTCAAACTTTGAATTTTATATTTCAAACTTAGTAAATTATTAATTGATGTATCAGTAACCATCCCCTCATTAGGTGTATAAGTAAGAATTAAAAACTCTCTAGATCCGTATCTTTCAGAAACTTCTTTTAGATAAGCTAAATCTGGATCACCTTCGATCAATAACGTCTCTGAAGATGCATCCAATCTAAAATCTTTTGTATAATAACCAAAACTTAAGATGGTAATTATTAGTAATATAAGTATTGCTTTAGGATGCTTAAGAATAATGTTTTGATACATATGAGCCAACATTAGCTCTTTTATATTGGAAATTAATTAGTTTGAGTATCTTTAAATTTTGTAAATCTCTCTTCAAATTCAAGAGTTACGTTACCTATTGGACCGTGTCTTTGTTTTCCAATAATAATTTGTGCAAGGTGTGCGACCTCATTCATTTTTGCTTGCCATTCAGCATGCTCAACTGTCGCCTCTCTTGGCTCTTTTCTTTGTAAATAATATCCTTCTCTATAAACAAACATAACAACATCAGCATCCTGCTCAATTGAACCTGATTCTCTCAAGTCTGCTAGTTGAGGTTTATGATCATCTCTTTGCTCAACCTGTCTTGACAATTGAGAAAGAGCCACAACTGGAAGAGCAAGTTCTTTAGCAATAGCTTTTAAGCCCTGAGTAATCTGAGATATTTCTTGAACCCTACCGTCTTTGTTGAATGTAGTACCTCTCATAAGTTGAATATAATCAACCACAATCATATCAAGACCAAACAATCTCTTAATACGTCTAGCTCTATTACTTAAAGCAGCAATACTTATTGCAGGTGTTTCATCAATATAAAGTGGAAGTTCAGAAATATTTTTTGAAGTTTCTAAAAATTTATCGAATTGATCATCAGAAATTCTTCCTCTTCTAATATCATTTGAACTAATTCTTGCTTGTTCCGAAATTATTCTGGTTGAAAGTTGTTCAGACGACATCTCTAGTGAAAAGAATGCAATAGAGGATTTTTTTCCACTATCTTGCAATTTTTGTGCCGCATTAAATGCAATATTCGTTGCGAGTGATGTTTTACCCATTGACGGTCGTCCAGCTATAATTATTAAATCAGATTGATGCAAACCTCCTAGTTTATCGTCTAAATCTCTAAGTCCAGTTGGGACACCAACAATTCCCTCTTCATTTTTGTAAGCAGCAGATGCCATTTCAATAGTTTGTTTCATTGCCTGATCAAACTTTACTAAAGAGGAATTAAATGATCCTTTTTCAGCTAAATCAAATAATTGTCTTTCTGAATTTTCAATAATGGTTTGTCCATTAGTATCAAGATCGTTTAATTTTGCACTATCAATAGTTTGCTCAGAGATTTTTATTAATTCTCTTCTAACAAACATATCATAAATAATTTTAGAATACTCCACAGCCTGTCTAACAGATGTAGAAAATTTAGTAATTTTAACTAAGTACTCTGGAACATTTAAATCATCTTTTTCATCTTCAAAATAATTCTTCAACGTGATTGGGTTTGCTAGCATTCCTTTATAAATTAGACTCTCAATTGCCTCAAAAATCTTTTGGTGCATAGGGTCATAAAAATTAAGACTAGAAATTATTGTACTTATCTCATCAAATATATCATTACTAACAAGAATAGATCCTATCACAGCTTGTTCAGCTTCGATATTATTTGGTAGTTCCTTGAATTGGTTTTTAACTAGGCTTAAATTATTTTCCATATTTATAATTTACATGAAAAAAATTATTATAAAATTCTTAATTATTGCTGGGGAAAAAAATGTATAATTATTGAATTGTTTCTGCAGAAGAAACATTTATAGAAATTTCTGCATCAACTTCTGAGTGTAAAGAAATTTTAACCTTATACTTTCCTAAAGCTTTGATCTCTTCGACAGGTTGTATCATTGAAGGCTTAATGTCTATCTTATTTTCGTCTTGGATAAGTTTAGCAATTTCAGTTGGCTTAACTGAACCGTATAATTCTTTATTTTCTGTACTTAATTTTTTAACAGAATATTCTTTTCCATTAATTTGCTCTGCTATTTGAGAAGCTTCTTTTTTCTTTTCGTTATCTTTTTTGGATAAATCAGTTTTAATTTTTTCAACTTCTTTAATATTTTCTTTTGAGGCGTAAAGTGCCTTTTTATTAGCAATAAGATAGTTTCTTGCAAAACCTCTCTTTACATCTATTACTTCTCCAATAGAACCAATTCTTTTAACATTTTCTAATAATATTACTTTCATTTATATTAATGCCAAATTTCTTGCTCTCTTAATTGATAAAGATAGTTCTCTTTGTTTTTTCTGAGAAACATTAGTTATTCTTGATGGTAAAATTTTTCCGTTTTCAGACATATATTTTTTTAATAATTTAATATTTTTATAGTCAACCTGCGGGGCACCTTTTACTGAAAGTGGACAACTTTTTTTAAATTTGTATTTATTAGGTTGGAATATACTTAATTTTGCAAAATTACTTTGTTTTCCTTTTTTATTTCCACTTTGTCTTTTAGGCATTAGTTTTTAACACTTTCTTTTTTTTCATTATCATCTCTCTTACCAAAGTAAACTGTATCTAAATCAAATTTTTTTACCCTTACTGTTAAATACCTTAACAATTTTTTATCTATTGATTCATTCTTCTCTAAATCATCAATAACTTTTCCGTCACCTTTGATTTTAAAGTGGATATAACTTCCTTTTCTATTTTTTTTTATTAAATACGATAGGTTTAGCAAACCCCAACTTTCGGTCTTAACTAATTCCCCATCATTTTTTTCAATAATTTTAGAATATTTTTCAGTTAATTGCTTTAATTCACTAGGTGAAGTATCTTGTCTAGCAATAATAGTATGTTCGTATAAATTCATTTAAGTTCTTTAATAAAAAATGAGGATATACTATTATAAAAGTTCAATTACAATAGTTAAAAAGGCAAATTAATTAGTTTTTTTTATATGTTTTCAGTAATTTTCCCTGGTCAAGGTTCTCAAATGGTGGGAATGGGAAAAGACCTATATGATAACTTTGATATTGTTAAAAATTTGTTTAAACAGGCAGATGAAACTCTAAACTTTAATATATCTAAGTTAATTTTAGAAGGTCCTAAAGAAGAGTTAGATTTAACAATTAACACTCAACCAGCAATATTTTTAATCAGTTATTCAATATTCAATATAGTCAAAAAAAAATTCAACTTAGATTTAAATAAAGCTAAATATTTCGCTGGACATTCTTTAGGTGAATACTCAGCTTTGTCATGTGCTGGATATTTGGATTTTTCAGAAACTTTAAAAATTTTAAGAATTAGAGGAGAGGCTATGCAAAACTCTGTTCCTAAAGGACAAGGAGGTATGGTTGCAGTATTAGGTTCAAAAATTGAAGCAATTGAAAAAATTTTATCTGATCATAAAAAAACACTTGATGCTCAAATTGCAAATGACAATTCAGAAGGTCAAATGGTATTAAGTGGAAAAACAGAGGACTTAGAATTGTTAATTAAAATTTTAAAAGAAAATTCGATTAAAAACATTAAACTTCCAGTTAGCGCGCCTTTTCACTGTGATTTGATGAGTAATGCAACCAAAATTATGACAGAAGAGTTGAATAAACTTAATTTTAAAAATGGACAAAATAAACTAATTTCAAATGTGACAGCTAATGAAATTAAAGATCTTGATGAGCTTAAAAATCTCTTAATTAAACAAATAGAGAATAGAGTAAGATGGAGAGAAAGTGTTATTAATATGATAGAAAATAATGTGAATCATTTTATAGAAATTGGGCCCGGAAAAGTGTTGTCTGGTTTAGTAAAAAGAATTAATAGAGATGTTAAAATTGATACAATAAATAATCTAAGCGATATTGATAGTATAAAATTATGAGTGATTTGAAAGGTAAAAATATTATAGTTACAGGTGCCTCTGGTGGTATTGGAAATTCGATAATTCAAAAATTAGACCATGCCGGAGCAAATATTTTAGCTTCTGGTACAAAAACTGAAAAACTAGATCAATTGAAAAAAAAATTTGAAAATATAAAAATATTAAAATTTGATATTTCGCAAAGTGATAAAATTGAAGAATTTGTAGAAAATGCTACAAAAGAACTTGGTGGAAATTTAGATTGTATTGTTAATAATGCAGGAGTTAATCAAGATAACCTTGCAATAAGAATGAGTCTAGAGGAATGGCAAAAAGTAATTAACATTAATTTAACATCAACTTTTTTAATGAGTAAGTCTGCAATTAAAAAAATGCTTAAGAATAAATCAGGCAGGATTGTTAACATTACGTCTGTTGTTGGTCATACAGGAAATTTAGGGCAGGCTAATTACACTGCATCTAAAGCAGGTATAATAGCAATGTCTAAGAGTTTGGCGATAGAATATGCAAAAAAAAATATAAATATAAATTGCATTTCACCAGGTTTTATTAAAACAGCAATGACTGAAAAATTAGATGATAAATTTAAAGAAGCAATACTTTCAAAAATTCCCTCAGCCCGTTTGGGAGACCCTGATGATATCGCTAATGCTGTGCTTTTTTTGTGCTCAAATCAATCAAATTATATTAATGGAGAAACATTACATGTTAATGGAGGCATGTATATGGCTTGACAAAAGATGTTTTTAAACTAATAAGAATTTATAACAAAAAGGATCAATATGTCAGAAGACGTTTCAAGCAAAGTAAAAAAAATTGTAGCTGATCACTTAGGTATCGATGAGGCAAAAGTTAACGAAGAGTCGAGTTTTATAGATGATTTAGGAGCAGATAGTTTAGATACGGTTGAACTAGTTATGGCTTTCGAAGAAGAATTTGGATCTGAAATATCAGATAGCGAAGCAGAGAAAATTTTAACTGTTGGAGATGCAGTTAAGTTTATCGAAGGAAAAGCAAACTAGAAAATTTAATGCCCTCAGAAAAAGAAGGGGTAATGATAATTTTATCTTCTCCTTCTGGAGCAGGTAAAACTACCTTAGTAAAAATGTTATCTAAATTAGATAACTTTGAAATCTCAATATCCCATACAACCAGACAACCTAGACAAAATGAAACACCTAACAAAGATTATTTTTTTGTGGATGAAAATGAGTTCAAAAGGTTCATTAAAAATGAAGAATTTCTAGAATACGCAAAAGTTTTTAATAATTTTTATGGAACTACAAGAACTCCAGTTATTGATAAACTTAATAAAGGAAAAAATGTTTTATTTGATATTGATTGGCAAGGTGCTGACCAGATTAAGAATAAAAATTTAGATTATAAGCTAATTTCATTTTTTATTTTACCACCAAGTAAAGAAATATTATTTGAGAGACTCTCAAATAGAGATATGAAAGATAAATTAATTGCGGAAGAAAGAATGAAACAATTTGGGAGAGATGTACTACATTGGATTAATTACGATTATGTGGTTATAAATGATAATATTGAAAATTGTTATTCAAAAATAAAAAATTTAATTTACGCAGAAATAAATAATGGTTCTAAAGATTATGACGCTGAGTATATCAGAAATCATATAGAAAAATTAACTTCTTAAATTTTCATATTCATCTGTTAACTTATAGTAAGTTTCAAAGTCTAAATTTTGAGGTCTAAGATTTAAATCAATTTTGAGCTTATTTAATATTTTCTGATCACCATCAAAAAGTTGGTTAAATGGTTTTTTAAGCATTTTTCTTCTGTATTTAAAAAAAATTCTTGTAACTTTTTCAAGATTTTTAGCATTTTTAATAGGATAAAAATTATCTTTAGGAGTAAATAATAATAGTGAGCTATCAATTTTTGGTCTTGGATAAAATGATTTTGGACTGATATCACAAATTTTTTTTATATTTAACTTCCAATTACTTAAAATAGATAGTCTTCCATAATCAGAGGAATTAGATTTTGCAATTATGCGATCAGCAACTTCTTTTTGAAACATAAGTATTAGACAATCAAACCAAAAATCATTTTTTATGCTCATTATCCATTTACTTAGTATTTCTGTAGAAATGTTATATGGTAAATTACCGAAGACTATAATTTTTTCACTGAATAATAAATTTTCCTCAATTTTTAAAACATCTTCATTAATAACCTTAATTTTATTTTTATAATTAACAGCAAGTCTTTCGGCCAATTTGTTATCTTTTTCAATAACGTAAAATTCTTTTGGTTTTTTTTTAAGTATTAAAGAAGTAAGATTTCCAGTACCAGGACCAATTTCAAGAACTGATTTACCCTCTATAGATGTTAAGTTGGTTATTAATTCTAATATCTCTTGATCTATTAAAAAATTTTGTCCTAAACTTTTTTTTGCTATTATCAATTTTTATCCAAAAATCTAATTGCTTGAATTAAGCTAAGGGGATTAGATAAATTTTTTCCCATCATTCTTTCGTTAGGTCCATGATCTGGAGATATTCTTGTAAAAGGTAAACCAAGAGTAATATTAATGGCATCATATTCATACAAGGTTTTGATAGGAGTCAAAACTTGATCGTGATACATACCAAGTATTACATTAAAATTTTTTCTGTTACGTTTTAAAAAAATTGTATCAGCAGGATATGGTCCAGAGATTCTAAATTTTTTTTTTAAGTATTTAATTGCAGGTTTAATAATTTTTTCATCCTCATTAAATTTGTGAATACTTTCACAATGTGGATTTAGACCTAATACCCCAATTTTTGGCTTAAAACCAAATTTTTTTTTATAAAAAGTATCAATTAAAAAAACTTTTTGGGAGATATTTTTTTTATTTATTTGTTTAGATACTAAATTAAGTGGTAAATGTGTAGTGACGGGGCATACAGAAAGTTTTTTATTGAATATTAACATACATGTTTTTTTTTCAGAAAAATAATTTGAAATATATTCCGTAATACCTAAAAATTTATTATCTAAGAAAGTTTTCTTTGAAATTGGACCATTAATAAATCTTTTAATGTTTTCTTTTTTAATCAACTCGAATGCTAAATCAAAACACTCATTAATAAATTTATTGGATTTTTTAGAAATTTTATCAAAAGCTTTTGTCGCTTTGTACTCAATATTAATTAAATTAATAGAATTATTGTCCAAATTATATTTTTTTATATTTTTATAATCAAGTACCTTTATATTTTTCTTATAATTTAATTTTTTCATTTGTAGTTTTAACAATTTATAAGAGGAAACTAATATGATTGGTTTTTTTATTCTAATTTTCTTCAATGATTTAAATAAAATTTCTAAAAATATACTGTTAGGTTCTCCAGTGACTATAAGAATTGGATCAAATTTCATTTATGGAAACATTTTTTTTAATTTTATTAAGGTATACCGATGATAATCTATTAAGTTGCACATTCGTTTTTTTTTCTATAATTGATTTTATCTCATTTTCTATATTTATTGTTTTCTTTGTCTCTCTAATGTCCTCTATTTTTAAAATTAATAAACCACCTGGGATTATAATTGCATTGGTAAAATTACCAATATTAATTGAATCAAGTTCATTTTTAATTTTGTTACTAAGTACACTTTCTTTTACCCATCCAAGGTCACCACTTTTTTGAGCTGTTTTTGAAGAACTGTGAATTAAAGCAGCTTGAGAAAAACTTTTCTCTTCTATTGTATTTTTAACTAACTGAAGTTTACTTTCAAAATCTTCACTACTATCTGCACTAATTACGATTTCTGAGAGAAGATATTCTTTTTGAATTCTTTTATTTGAAATACCTTTTTTAATTTCATTTTCATTAATTTTTACATTTTTATAAAACTTACTATAAATCAACTGATTCCATAAAGTTTCAATTGTTATTTTTTTTTTTATAAATTCAGTGTTTATTTTCTTTTTTTTAAAAAATAATTCAAAATCAGAATTTGAATTTATATTAAAATTTGAAAAAGAATTAATAACAATGTTTTCCATTAGTTTTTCATTTATTTCTAATTTTTTTTTATATTTAGATAGCTCAATAATTTTAATTTTTTCCTTTACCAAAGAGTTTTTTGCTATATTAATTTGAATATTCTTTTTAGTTGTTCCAAATTGAGAATTGATGATAGATAAATATTCAATCTCATTTAGAACATCTATTGTTGTAATAATTTCATTATTTACTTTTAATAATATTTTGTTTTCTTTCGCGCTTGAAACACTTAAGAAAAAAAGTGAGAAAATAAAAATAAATATAAATATTTTATCTATTTTCAATAAGATCATCTGCATTATATTCATATGTTGTTATAGGGAATATAGTTATAGTAAACAGTAAATTTTCACTTGGTTTTAGATCCCTATCTTCATAATAAGACTTTTTATATTTTACACCAGCTGTCAAACAATCATTTTTATACTCATACACCAAATCGTAATATTCAGTTAAATTTAGTTTTCGGTTTCTTCTTGTTTTAAAAGTTAATACATTGCTTTCATTAAAGTTATAAGTTGTTGAATTACTAAATGAATTAGATTCTCCCATTTCGCCATTTAATTCTGTAAATTGAAAAGTATTAACCAAATTATTAATCGAAAAAGTTACCGAAGTATCGTTGTATTCTAAAGTATTCAAATTGTTATCTAATGCAAAATTATAATTAAACTCTAAATATTTACTAAATTTATTAGTAATTGATCCAAAGATATTAGAATTTTTTCTGTTGAGGGTACTTACTCTTGGTATAAATTTTTCTTCTTTATCTCTTATTACTGTTGCTAAACCCAATTCAAAGAATTTATTTATATCATCAATATCATCAATGTCTTTTTCCTCTTTTCTATAGTTTAGCCCTAGAGTTAAAGATCTTCCAGCTTCAAAAGTATCATTTAGCCCCAGTCTATTTAAAGAAAATATATTTCCATTGTTAATAGTTTTTGAAGTATCAGAATTATTTTTCATATCGCTAGGATTAAACCTAAATGAAATTTTTGGAGTTAAATAATTGGTATAGTATTGATTTTGTTTGATTAAAGGTAAACTAGTATTTGCTTCAAATAAACTTACAAATTCTATTTGCGGGCTTGATTTATAGTTAGGATTTTTTTTGCCTAAAGAATTTAAATTTTTAAAATAAACATTGTAGTTATTATTAAACCCAAAATTAGTAATATTACTTTCACTGTAATTCAGATTATTTATTATATTAGATTTCAAATTATTTGTTGCACTTAAGTTATTGCTTCCTGATGAATTAAAAGTGAAGGAACCATTTAAATTTGTTTGTTCAAACGAAGTTTCAAAATTATAATAAGGCAAAATAAACTGATATCTATCGCTAGTATTTAATATATTTAGATCCTCATAAGCATGAAAACCAGACGTAAAGTTGTATTTCTTACCTTGTAAGGTTAATTTAATTTGATTATTTAAATAACTTAAATTGCCAGGTCTAACATTTGATTTTGTGATGTATGCGTCAAATATCTTTAGATACGTATCATTTGATACTTGTTCAGTAGAAATAAATAATTTACTAGTCTCAAAATTTTCAAGCCCAAGGTCTAAATCATAGTTTAAAAAAAAATGAGATAGACTACTTCTTTCTTTTTTTGTGTTTGACTGAAATCCTTTAACTAGACCAAAATCAGCTATTAATTGAGAATTTTTATATGACCGACGATACTCATTTTGTAATGATAAAATATCGTTGTCAAACCATGTTGGGGTAAAAGTATAATCCTGGCTCTCTGAAATAATCTTAAAATATGGTAAGGTTATTGAACTTCCTAGAATATTTGAATTGTTATTTTTTGGCCTTAATAAACCAGATTGTCTTTTAACAGAGGGATCAGGATGAAAAAACTTAGGGAAATAAAACACAGGTATATCGAATAAGTTTAAAAATGCATGTTTGTAGCTAATTTGCTTTTTTTCTTTATCATGCTTTATTAATTCTGATTTAATTGACCATGCTGGACAGCTTTTAGTCATCTTACAACTTGTAAAACTTCCTTTTTTTATTTTTAAATAATTTTCATTCCCCTCAGATGAAACACCATATATTCTTGGATCATTATCACTAACTCCAAAAACATCTTTATGAATATTTATTTTGACATCTTTTGCCGTAAAATTTTTGTTTTGTAAGTCAAATATTCCATCAGAAAAGTAAAATTTATCAGATTTTGGAAGATTAAAATTAGTGATTGTTAGAATATTTTTACCTTTCAAAAGAGCTTTATCAACTAAGTAAACAAATTCATCTAAATAATAAATTTGAGAATTATCATCTTTTACAGTTGTTTTTTTTTGTGAGCTAAGTTGTTGTGACTCTTCTAAGTATTCAATATCTTGTGATTTAATATTATATTTAGACTCAATTTCTGCACTAGTATCTCCTTTTGTAATGATTTTTCCTTTACTTATAAAATAAGTAATATCTTCTGCAAATATTGTATAATTTTCATTGATGTCTTCAATTTTGGCATTTTCTTTTGCATTTAAAATATTCGGAATTTTATAATAAGTAAATTTTTCTGCAGTTATTATTTTATTTTTTTCATCAAATGCTTTTGAATTTCCTTGTGTAGATATAATTTCATCATTTTTATTATAAGTAACTTTGTCTGAATATATAATATAATTATTAACATTGTCTTCAACTTTAACTTTACCTTCTGCATTTACTATATTTGTTCTTTTGTTATAAATAAATTTATCTGCATCTATTGTTATACCATCGTTTGTTTGAATTGTTCCTCGCTTAAGACCTTTAAATAAATTTCCATTTTCAAGAATTTCAACTTCTGTAACCTCAAAAATAAATTGCTCCGAGCTACTAACACTAAAACAGCTTAGTATGAAAAAAAAAAATAATATTAGTCTATAAATTATTTTATTGATCATTTAATTTGTTTAGCATTATCATGTTTATAAATGTGAGTATCAACAATGGCGTAAATATTGAGGTATGGACTGATAACTTTTCAGTACTTCCCAGCACAAAAAAGAAATTATTAAAATAATATATTATCACTGAAAAAAATAATCCTAAGGAAATCTTAATTGTAGATCCTGATAAGTGCTTTATTTTCAACATTATCAAAGAGGAAAAAAGTGACATAAGAACTAAGAAAAAAGGTAATGAAATTAATTTTAATAATTGAAGGTCTACCTCAGTAATAGAGTAATTAAGTTTCTTATAATTTTTTCTTAATTCATATAACTCCATTATATTGAGTGAATTTAAATTTGAATAAAGTGTATTTATTCTCTTAGAGTTAAAGTTAGTCTTAATATTTAATATTTCATGAAATACATAATCATTTTTTTTGTAAACTTTTGCATCATAAATTAACCATTCATTTTCTGAAATATCAATTTTATCACTCCTAATATTTTTAGTTATATTTAACTCACTATCAAACTCAGTTATAAAATTATCAATTAAGTAATTTTGATCAATTTTAGATGAGTTAATTATCAATGTTTTATCCTTAATTTTATCTCTTATCCAAAGACCGTTATTTGTAATTACAGCCAAATATTTACCATCTGTAGTATAAGGTTGCTTTAATTCTAAGTATAAATTTTTTAAATTTGATGAAAAATTATAGAAAATAGTAACGATTAACAAACCTGTAAACAATGAAATAGTACATAATATAAGTAATATATTTGAGTTTTTTAAACCAGAGTATTTAAATGTAAGTAACTCACTATTTTTAAAAAGCTTTATAAAAAATAATTGAGCTGTAACTAAAAAAATAAATGGAAACATATCAAATATAAAAATTGGTGAATTAAGAAACGCTAATAAAAAAGTAAAATAATGCTCTACTTTAATATTTTGAAAAAAGTTCAATTCTCCTAATAAATTTAAAATTAATACTAGGCTGATAGCTACACCTGTGACGTATAACAAAGATTTTATAAAAATATTTATAAAGTAAAGGGTATAAACTTTCATTTATTAAAACTTTTTATTTTTAGTTTATAAAAAAATAGTAAATAAAATAAAGTAAGCAAAATTAATGGTATTACATAAATAAATAAATTTTTGTGAATATCAATTGATATTAATCTTATTATTGACTCAGAAAAAATAATAATTATTACGCCCACTATAAAAGTAAATAATTTCATTTTGTTATAATTGCTTTTCTCTTTTGAGCTTAAAATTAGAATATAAGGCACTAGCATTAATATAGGTATATAAAAGGGAACAATCAGTCTTTTATAAAACTCTTTTATCAAATTTGCATTGTTATCTGGCCTGCAATTTGTTAATTCATTTTGATCCTTAGAAAAATAATTTAAATCAATTTTGTTCAAAACTAAAATACATGACAAAACTTCAAAAGTAGGCATCTCTTGATTTTTTTGATGAGTGATTGTATTTGCTTCTAGATTGGAAAGTCCAAAATCTGATTGTGAAAAACTTATATTAGTTACACTATCATTTTTGATTGTAATTGTTTCCCCATCAAACAGCACAAGCACTGGTATAGATTTTGTATTTTCAAAAACCCCTCTTTTAGCGTAAGTGATTTCGGAGCCACCAGAAATATTTTTTTTTATAAACAAATTGTATAGATATCCATTGTCATCTTTCTTATCACTATAAATGGTCACACCTTTAATTGTGTCATTAAATCTTTTAGGTTTGATAAAACTCTCATAAAAATTTATTTTGGAATTCCTTAAAAAAGACCTGGCTTGGTCCTGGGAATTTGGAACAATATAATTTGTTAATATAATTTGGAATAAAAGTAAAAGAAAAGAAGATTTAACTATAAAATTAACAAATTTAATTTTATCTTCACCAAAATTCCAAAAAATGATTAATTCGTTATCCGCTTCGTATTTTGTTAAGATATAGTAAATACTAAAAAAAAGTATAAAAGGAAGTAATCTGCTAATAATTTTAGGAAAATTAAGAAGTGAATAGCTAAGATAAACTTTATACTCACGTCCATCTTCTATCATTATATCAAGAAAGTTTACTGCTTGGAATATCCAAATAATTAAACTAGAGCTTATTAATGCAATAAAAAAAAATCTCATATAATCTAAAAATAGTTTTCTGTATAATAATTTTTTCATTGAAATATGGAATTTTTACTCATATATAGCATTATCTATCAGAGATTGTATTAAAATTTATGTCAGTTCAAATTAATTATAAGGTTAGTATTTCAAAAAAAAATTCAGAAAACGTTGTATTTTTTGTAGATGATAAATTTAGAATTTCATCTTTAAAGAAATATTTTTCCAAAACTGAATATTCTTATATTTCAGATTTAATTAATATTAATGATAAGAAAAAACGAATAATTACTTACGATATAAGTTCAAAGAAAAAAATTGTTTTGGTATCTGTTAAAGAAAAAGTTAGCAATTCTGGAGCTGAAAATTTAGGGGCTAGGTTTTATGAATATTTTAAAAATAGTAAAATAAATTATTTTACTATTAATACAGATACTTTACCGAAAACTATAAAAAACTTTACTTCATATTTCTTGCATGGACTTAAATTAAAATCTTATATTTTCGAAAAATATAAATCAAAAAAACAAAAAGAAAAAATTATTATAAATGTGATTGGTAAAAATAAACCATCTAATGTTGATCAAATTAGATTTAAGGCAATAGAGGAAGGAACTTTTTATGGTAGAGATTTAGTTTCAGAGCCTGGCAATATTTTACATCCTGATGAATATGTCAAACGCATTTCTTCACTAAAAAAAATTGGTTTAAAAATTACTGTATATAACGAAAAGAAATTAAAAAAATTAGGTATGAACACTTTGCTTGGTGTTGGGCAAGGTAGTATTAGAGGATCATATCTAGTAACCATGGAATGGAAAGGTGTTAAATCTAATTCAAAACCTTTGGCTTTTGTTGGGAAAGGAGTTTGTTTTGACACCGGAGGTATATCTTTAAAGCCTGCTAAATTTATGGAAGATATGACTTATGATATGGCCGGATCAGCTACAGTAGTTGGTTTGATGAAAAGTCTGGCTTTAAGAAAAGCTAAAGTAAATGCTGTGGGTGTTGTTGGTTTAGTTGAAAATATGCCTGGAGGCAATGCTCAAAGACCAGGAGATATAGTAAAATCATACAGTGGTAAAACTGTTGAAATTTTAAATACTGATGCAGAAGGAAGGTTAGTTTTAGCCGACGCTCTCACCTTTACAGAGGAAAAATATAAACCAAAATTTATTGTTGATTTAGCTACCTTAACTGGTGCTATTATTGTTTCTCTGGGGTCAGAGTATGCAGGTTTATTTTCTAATGATGATAAATTATCTGATCAACTAATTGACGTGGGTGAAAAGACTGAAGAAAAAGTATGGAGAATGCCTTTAAATAAAAATTTTGATAAATTAATTGACTCTAAAAATGCGGATATGCAGAATATTAATTATGTTGGTGGAGCTGGCTCAACTACAGCAGCACAATTTTTACAAAGATTTATTTTAAACAAAACGCCTTGGGCTCATTTAGATATAGCTGGTATGGCTTTTTCAAAATACGGCGGAGCTCTTAATTCAGGTGGTGCAACTGGTTATGGGGTTAGATTATTAAACAAACTAATAGAGGACTATTATGAGTAATTTAGAACAAACAATAGAGGACTATTATGAGTAATTTAGAACAAACTTTGTCAATTATAAAACCAGATGCTGTTGAGAGAAATCTAGAAAACGAAATTAAAGAGATGTTTAAAAATAAGGGTTTTTCAATCTTGAAAGAAAAAAAGATTAAAATTGAAAAATCTGAAGCTGAAAAATTTTATAAAGTTCATGAAACTAAACCTTTTTACAATGATCTATGTACCTACCTTTCATCAGGACCTATTCTTGTAATGGTTATTGAAAAACACAACGCAGTTCTTGGAAATAGAGAGCTAATGGGAGCTACCAATCCTGAAGATGCTGAAGAGGGTACTATTAGAAAAAAATATGGAATATCAATTGATAAAAATTCAGTGCATGGATCTGATAGCATTGAAAATGCAAAAATTGAAATAGACTTCTTTTTTAAAGACTAAATACTTTTCTGATTGCTTTTGGATACAGCTTGTGTTCTTGAATTAAAACTTTTTTTGCTAATGATTTAACCGTTTCACTTTTGCTAATCTTAACCTTTTTCTGAAGAATAATTTTTCCAGAGTCTAATCTTGAATTAACTAAATGTACTGTGCAACCGGAGTATTTTTCTCTATTTGACATCGCTCGCTGGTGAGTATCTAAACCCTTATATTTTGGGAGTAGGGAAGGATGAATATTTAATATTTTACCTTTAAAACTTTTTATAAAATCTTTGGACAAAATTTTCATAAATCCTGCAAGGCAAATTAATTTAATATTTTTATTTTTCAATTCAGAAATTATTTTTTTTTCAGCAATTATCTTATGATCATAATTAAAAACTTTTTTTGATATTTTAAAAATTTTTCCAAATTTTAATCCTTTTGCCTTTGGATTATCTGAAATAATTAGGTCTATTGAAATAGGTGAATTGTTTTTTTTTGAGAATTGAATTAGTGATCTTAGGTTACTGCCAGTTCCAGAAATGAATACAGCAGACTTGATTTTTTTAGGACCAGTTGATTGAACCATTTAATTTAACTTTGTTATCACCTTTAGAAATTCTACCTATCACATAGGGCCTATAGTCTTTTGAAAAATGTTTTATGACTTTGTTTAAATTTTGAGGATTTATTATTAAGCAAAATCCTACTCCACAATTAAATGTTTTTAGCATCTCTTTTTCTGATATTCCATTTATTCTAAGCCATTTAAAAATACTTAAAGTTTTTATTTGATTTAAATTAATATCAGCAATCACTTTATCTGGAATAATTCTTTTGATATTATCTGACAAGCCTCCGCCTGTTATATTTGCACAACCATTGATTAAATTGTGATCAACTAATTTTAAAATTTCATTAACATATATTTTAGTAGGCTTTAAAAGTTCAGATTTTAAAAATTTATTATTTTTTATATTAATTTTTTTTTGATTTATAAGATACCTTACTAATGAGAAACCATTAGAATGCAATCCACTCGACGGTACAGCTAAAATAAGGTTATTTTTTTTTATTCTATTTTTGGTTAAAATTTTATTTTTCCCTACTACACCCACTGCAAACCCTGCTATATCAAATTTCCCTTTTTCATATGTGCCTGGCATTTCAGCTGTCTCACCACCAACCAACTCACAACCAGATAATTTACAACCCTTAAGAATTCCTCTGACAATTGATTTAAGTTTTTTTAAGTCAATTTTATTGATTGAGATATAGTCTAAAAACAAAAGGGGCTTAGCCCCTTGAACGATTAAATCATTAACACTCATTGCTACTAAATCAATACCGATTGTGTCATACTTATTTAGCTCGTTTGCAATTTCAATTTTAGTTCCAACACCATCTGTACAAGCAACAATTTTTGGTTGGTTTATTCCTTTAGGAATACTGGTTATTGACCCAAATCCACCTATATTTGAAAACTTTTTTTTGCCTTTTTTCTTTGATGAAACATTAGAAATGAAATTAACAAAATTATCTGCAGCATTAATATTAACACCACTTTTTTTATAGGTAAATTTTTTTTTATTCATTAAAAAGGTCTATGAAATATATTTTTCAAAATTTAAAATTAAGAAAGTTATATATATTTTTTTTATTTCTTGCTGTATTAAATATTTTTTTTTCCACAGGGATTAGTTTTGCTAAGACTTTCTCTATCAATGATGTTGAATTATCTACTCCTTTTAGGATAAATTTTAACAAAAACAAAATAATTGATAAGGGATTTGTTCAAGCTTTTAATCAGTTAATGTTATCCATTGTTCAGTCTAAGGACCATCAAAAACTAAAAAAAATACCATTGAATCAAATTAAAAGTATGATTGAGACCTTTTCAATTAAAGAAGAAAAGTTTATTAACGAAATTTATTATATAAAACTTAACGTATCCTTTAATAAAAAAATTATCTTTGATTTATTAGAAAAAAAAAATATTTTTCCATCATTACCAGAAAAAAAAGATATCATTTTTATACCAATAATTGTTGATCAAAATGAAAATCAGATCAAAATGTTTTCAGATAACACTATATATAATCACTGGAATTCTAATACCAAACAATTTGAACTTTTAAATTATATTTTACCAACAGAGGATCTTGAAGATTTAAATTTAGTTAAAAAAAATATTGAAAATTTAGAAAATTTTGAATTTAAAGAAATTACGAAAAAATATAACCTTGAAAATTATATTATATCGATATTTTTTATAGATTCTAACCAAACCAGACTCTTAAATAAAATAAGTTTTGATGACAAAAAAACTTTAAAAAACACACTGATAAAAAAAATCAATTTTAATAGCGATTCTGAGGTTATTAAATTCATAGAAATTTTAAAAACTACTTTTGAAGACTCCTGGAAATCTCAAAATGAAATAAACACATCAGTTAAACTACCTTTGACGATCTCGGTCGAGAATAGTAATAATATAAAAATTTATCAATTAGAGGAAATACTTTCTAACTTAGATCTTATTTATAATTTTTATATTTATAAATTTGATAACAAAAATAATATTTATAAAATAATTTTTAATGGAACACCTGATAAATTTATTGAAGTTATGAAAAATAATAATTATGAATTTGAGATTGTGAACAAATTATGGGTGATGAAATGAAAAACCTTAACCAACAAATTCTTAGTTTTGATTATGAACAGAATTTTAAAGATCAAGATTTCTACGTGTCTAAAAGCAACGAATTTTCATTTAAACTTTTAAATAGTTGGCCTAAATGGGAAAAAAATTTTGTTAATTTAATTGGTGAAAATTTCTGTGGAAAATCCCACTTGATAAATATTTTTTTACAAAATTTTAAAGGTATTAAAATTTCAGCTTCCAAAATTACCAATGAATTTTTAAAAGAAATTAAAATACATGAGAATATTATTGTTGAAGATTTGTTAGAAAATATTGATGAAAATTTATTATTTACGCTTATTAACATTATAGAGCAAGACAATAAATACCTTATAATTACTTCAACAAAACCTATTACAGAGTTTAAATTTACACTTCATGATTTAAGTTCAAGATCTAAGAATTTTCTTTTATCAGTAATTGAAAAACCAGAAGATGATTTAATGTATGCTTTAATATTAAAAAATTTGTCTGATCGTCAGATCTCAATTGATAAAAAATTAATAGATTTTATTATCAAAAGAATAAGTAGATCTTATGGTAAAATATCTGATTTCATATATAAAATCGACGAAATTAGTTTAAAAAGAAAAAAGCCAATCGACTTTAAAATTATAAAAGAGGCCTTAGGAGAATAGTTGAATAAGTACAGAACACATAAATGTAACGAGTTAAGAAAAAGTGATGTTGATAAAAATGTCTCTCTTTCTGGTTGGATAAACAAAAAAAGAGATCATGGTAATTTATTATTTATTGATCTTCGAGATAATTATGGAATTACACAGTGCATAATTGATAAAGAAAATAAAAATTTTTCAGAATTAGAAAAAAAGCAGCTAGAGACTGTTATTAAGGTTAATGGTAAGGTTGTAAATCGTTCAGATGAAACCAAAAACAAAGATATTGCGACTGGAGAAATTGAAGTAGCAATATCAGAATTTGAGACATTAGGTACTTGTAAAGAATTACCACTGCCTGTTTTTAGTGATCAAGAATATGCAGAAGAAATAAGACTAAAATATAGATTTTTAGATTTAAGAAGAAAAAAAATTCATGAAAATATTATTTTAAGATCAAAAGTTATTTCTTACATAAGAAATGAAATGACAAAATTAGGATTTTTAGAATTTCAAACTCCAATTTTAACTTCTTCTAGCCCTGAAGGAGCCAGAGATTTTCTTGTACCTAGTCGTTTAAACCCTGGAAAATTTTATGCTTTACCTCAAGCTCCACAACAATTTAAGCAATTAATAATGGTGTCAGGTTTTGATAAATATTTTCAAGTAGCTCCATGCTTTAGAGATGAAGATGCTAGAGCTGATAGAAGTCCTGGTGAATTTTATCAACTTGACTTAGAAATGTCTTTTGTTGAGCAAGAGGATGTATTTAATATTGTAGAAAAACTAATGGTTAATACTTTTAAAAATTTTTCTGATAAAAAATTAATGTATGATATTTTTCCAAAGATTCCATACTCTGAAGCAATGCTTAAGTATGGGAGTGATAAACCTGATTTAAGAAACCCTCTTATTATAAATGATATTACAGAAATATTTAGTAGAGTTGATGTTTCATTTGATATTTTTAAAAAATCAGTACGATCTGGATCTAAAGTTAGATGTATCACAACCAAAAATACAAAAGATAAACCTAGAAGTTTTTTTGATAATATTGATAAATGGGCGAAAGACCAAGGCGCTTCTGGATTAGCATACTTTACTTTTGAAAAAGATAAAAAAATTTCAGCTAAAGGACCAGTAGGAAAATTTTTTTCTGAAGAAGCACTTTTAGAAATAATGAAAATTACTAAATCTGAAGTAGGAGATAGTATTTTTTTAGCATGTGGAAAGCAAAATGAATTAGAAAAAATTACAGCCTTAGCCAGAGATAGAATTGCAAAAGATTTAGATCTAATTGATTATGATAGTTTTGCTTTTTGTTGGATAGTTGACTACCCTATGTTTGAAAAAGATGAACTAACAAATAAGATTAAATTTAGTCATAACCCATTTTCAATGCCACAGGGCAAATTAAAAGATAAAGATTTTGAAAATCCTCTTAATATTCTTGCTTACCAATACGATATAGTTTGTAATGGAATAGAGTTATCCTCCGGTGCAATAAGAAATCATAAACCTGATCTTATGTACAAACTATTTTCAATTGCAGGTTACACTAAGGCAGATGTAGACGAAAAATTTAGTGGGATGATTAATGCATTAAGTTATGGTGCACCACCACATGGTGGAATTGCACCTGGAATAGATAGGATTGTAATGCTTTTAGCAAATGAAAAAAATATAAGAGAAGTTACTATGTTTCCAATGAATCAAAACGCTCAAGATTTAATGATGAATGCACCATCAGAGATTAATCAGGAGCAATTGAGTGAATTAAATCTCTCAATAAAAAATAAAAATTAAAAATTATTTTTTTCCCTTTAGGCTAATTTTTACATCAGAAAGATCTACTAAATTTTTTTTATAATTGTTTCTTACAAATCCTTTACTTGTAATATCTTTAACAATTTTTAGTAGTTGATTTTGATCTTCTGAGTTTTGATCGTCTAAACCATTTATATCGTTTCCTCCAATAGAGGGTGTGTGAGCGAGATCTTCCCTATTTTGATAAGAAATTGCTAGTTCCCTAAAAATATAATCCAAAATAGATGTAGCACTCAAAATTCTATCGTTTCCTAAAACCTTACCTGATGGCTCAAATTTTGTTCCAACAAATGCACTAATAAATTCATCTAAAGGCACCCCATATTGAAGTCCAAGAGAAATTGCAATTGCAAAATTATTCATTAGTGCTTTTACTAGCTCACCTTCTTTGCTCGTATCTATGAATATTTCTCCTATTTTTCCATCTTCATATTCACCAGTATGTAGATAGACCTTATGATCTCCAATGGTCGCTTTCTGAATATATCCTTTTCTTCTATCAGGCATACCAAATCTTTTCCCACCTCTTTCTGAGGCTTTATTTAGATTTGTTACTACGTTTTCTTTACTAATTGGATTTAGGCTTTCTGAATTATTTAATATTTCAAGATTTTTATTATCTACAACTTTATTATTTTTAGGGTCAAGACTTTTAGTTTTTCTATTATCCAATTTAACATCCAAAACTTCGAATTTACCATCATCTCTTTTTTCTAGATTTTTTAGTTCTGTTTCATTTATATCATCTAAGTAATGATTGACTTTGAATGTGCACGTATAATACGTTTCAACTAGATATTTTGCCATTTGACCTCAATTTAAAATTAATTTGAATAATGAATCATTTAATTTATATACTTATTCAAATTTTAGTCTAATTTAAATTTTACAATTTTTAATTGAAAAAATAAAAAATAATAATGTTGACACTTTTAAAAAAAATTTTCATTTGGTGGAATCAAGATACATTTGGAACTAGGTTAAAAACTATTTTTTTTGGAAAACTTGTTGGAACAGATGAGCTGGGCAACAAATACTATCAAAGCAAAAAAGGGAAGAGATGGATCGTATATGCTGATATAATTGATGCATCAAAAATTCCAGTTGAGTGGTATTCATGGATACATTTTACTCCCAATAAAATAGAGAAGAAACATATTCTTGAAAAATATGAATGGCAAAAACCTCATCAATCTAATTTGACAGGTACTGATCAAGCATACTATCCCAATAAGAATAAAGATGGAGCAAAAAAAAAATATAAAAGCTGGAAAGAATAGTCTTAAATTAAACTTAATAATTTTTGTTTATTTTTCTTTAATTTCATTTGCATTTTCTCAAAGTAACTTAGAGGGTACTTACACAGATATTAAAATTTTAGATAAAATAAGCTCCAAAAATACACTTTTGAAATTAAAAAATGGAGATCTAGTCTCATTTAAAGACTTATCAATAAAAAGTTTAAAATGTAAAAATTCAGAATTTGACGACAACCCAGAAATTACTGCTTATATTCAAGTTATAGACCTTAATAATTCAAGTAATGATGAAGTTTTTGTTTTTAATGGATGGATGTTTTCCTCAAGCCCATCAATAACTCCCTTTGACCATCCAGTTTATGATATTTGGCTAGTTAAATGCTATTAAATAATTTTTTCTTTATCTATCCATCCTACATTGAAGTCAGACTCAATAAATTTTTTATGATTTAATAGTTTTTTATGTAAAGGAATAGTTGTTGTAATTCCTTCAATTACAAATTCATCCAAAGATCTATTCATTCTTTGAATTGCTTCTGACCTATTTCGACCATGACAAATTAACTTACAAATCATACTGTCATAATAAGGAGTTACTTTATAGCCTTGGTATATAGCTCCATCTACTCTTGTTCTAAAACCTGAAGGTTGATGACACATCCCAATAGTCCCTGGAGAAGGTTGGAAGTTTTTACTTGCATCTTCAGCGTTAATTCTACATTCAATTGCATGGCCTCTTGGATTAATGTCACTTTGTTCAAGTGCTGTCTCATTTGAAAACGCAATCCAAATTTGCTCTTTGATAATATCTATTCCTGTAACCATCTCTGTTACTGGATGCTCTACCTGAACTCTAGTATTCATCTCAAGAAAATAGAATTTACCATCTTCATATATAAATTCGACTGTCCCAGCACCCATATAACCAATTTTTTCAACCATATTAACTGTTTTTTCAAAAAGATCTTTTCTAATTTCATTATTTAAAACTGGACTAGGTGTTTCCTCAATAAGTTTTTGATGTCTCCTTTGGACTGAACAATCTCTTTCATGAAGATGCACAACTCGGTTCTTACCAGCCAAAATCTGTACTTCAATATGCCTCGGATTTTGAAAAAATTTTTCTATATAAACCTCGTCATTTCCAAAATATTTTTGTGCCTCAGATTTAGCAGTAAAAAATAATGTTTCAAATTCCTCTTCTTTGTAAACAATTTTCATACCTTTCCCTCCACCACCACCTGAAGCTTTAATTAAAACCGGAAAACCAATTTTTTTACAAAGTTCCTTAGCTTCAGCGATATCTTTTACACCACCCTCAGAACCTTCAATAACTGGCAAACCATTTTCTTTTGCAATTTTTTTGGCCTGAATTTTATCTCCCATCATTGCAATTAATTTGGAAGAAGCTCCAATAAATTTAATTTTATTTTCCTCTAATATTTTTGCAAAATTTGAATTTTCTGAGAGAAAACCATAACCAGGATGAACAGCTTCAGCATTAGTTAGCTCTATAGCAGACATCAATGCAGGGATATTTAGATAACTGTTTTGTGGTTGATGAGAGCCTATACAAACACTCTCATCAGCAAGTCTAACGTGCATACTATCTCGATCAACATCAGAATGGACAGCAACAGTTGATATTCCCCACTCTTTACATGCTCTAATAATTCTAACCGCAATTTCCCCACGGTTAGCAATTAAAATTTTTTTAAACATTATTTATTCTAAAACGATAAGAGTTTGACCAAATTCAACTGGCTGGCCATCATCGACACATATTTCTTTAACAACCCCATCTGATGAGGAAGGCACATGATTCATTGTCTTCATAGCTTCAACAATCATTATTGTGTCACCTTTTTTAATTTTTTTACCTACTTCAATAAATTTTTTTGCACCTGGTTCAGGTGCATGGTAAGCAGTACCGATTATTGGAGATGTAACCTCAATACCATTTTTAATATTTTGATTATTTTCTGAAATACTTTTTTCAGTTGAAGAATTATTCGTAACCATTGAAGGCTGATTGATGTTAGATCCTATATTTTTTGAGACTTTAATTTTGGTATCTTTCTCAGTGATCTCTATTTCAGTAAGATTAAACTCTTCTAAATATTCGTTTAATTCTTTAATAATTTTTTTATCTATTTTCATTTTCTATGATCTTTTGTATAGAAATTATGGCTAAAATATAACCTTCAGTGCCTAAACCAAAAATGCCACCAGTTGCTATATCACTTATTAAAGATTTGTGTCTAAACTCCTCTCTTTTATAAATATTAGATATGTGTAATTCGATTATTGGTTTTTTGAACAGACTAAGAGCATCTCTAATTGCTACTGATGTATGTGTAAACCCTGCCGCATTAATTATCATTCCTTCGTATTCTTTTCTAGCTTCTTGAATAATATTTACAATTTCACCTTCTAAATTTGATTGTGTAAAGTTTACCTCTAAACCAATTTCTTTTGATTTTGTTAAGCATTTTTCTTTTAATTCCTTAAATGTATCTGATCCATATTGTGATTGTTCTCTTTCACCTAATAGATTAAGATTTGGACCATTAATAATAATTATTTTATTAGTCATTCAGCACTTATATACGATGAAAAAAATAAAAATTAAAGTAAATGGTAAAGTTAAAACAGTTTTGAATAACTCTAAATTGTCTGATCTTCTAAAAAATCTTAATATTCCATTAAAAAAAGTAGCAATTGAATTAAATCAAGAAATTATTGATAAAAAAAGATCTAACAATATAAAATTAAAAAAAGATGATAAAATTGAAATAGTTCATTTTATTGGAGGAGGATAGTTTGAAAAAAGATAAGTTAATAATTGCAAAAAAAAAATTTGATTCAAGATTGATAGTCGGAACTGGAAAATATAAAAACATGTCAGAATGTGCAAAAGCAATAAAATTTTCTGGTGCAGAAATTGTAACAGTTGCAGTAAGACGTGTGAATATTTCAAATAAAAATAAACCACTTTTAATGGATTACATTGATCCAAAAAAAATTACCTATCTCCCAAATACAGCAGGATGTTTTAACTCAAAAGATGCATTAAGAACTCTGAGACTAGCAAGAGAAATTGGAGGATGGAAGTTGGTCAAGCTTGAAGTTTTAGGGGATAAAACCAATTTATTTCCAGACATGATTGAAACTTTAAAAACAACAGAGGTTCTTGCCAAGGAAGGATTTAGGGTTATGGTTTATTGTAATGATGATCCTTTAATGGCAAAACGTTTAGAAAATTCAGGAGCAGATGCAATTATGCCTTTGGCGGCACCGATTGGCTCTGGGTTGGGAATATTAAATAAAATTAATATTCAAATTATTCGAAAGCAAACTAAACTTCCTGTTATTATCGATGCGGGTTTGGGTCAAGCATCAGATGCAACAATTGCAATGGAGCTTGGTTGTGATGGTGTTTTAGTCAATACAGCAATAGCAAAAGCAAAAAAACCATTTGAAATGGCATTAGCTTTTAAAAATGCAGTTGTAGCTGGTAGACAATCTTACAACTCAGGTAGAATAGACAAAATATTAATGGGAAATCCTTCGTCTCCAACTGAAGGAATTATTTAGGTTTTTTATAAAATCTTTTTTTTTTGTAAGTTTTTTTTTCTTTATTTTTGATTATTTTATCTTCTTTATTTTGTAGTTCTAAATTTTTAAGCTTTTCATAGTACTCAACTAATTCTATTGTTTTTTTTGACTTGTTTTGAACATTTATTATATATTCAGGAATAATTAATGAATTGTCGCTGATTATATCTAGTGTCATTTTATTTTTTTTTTCAAAATAAGTTAAATCATTAACAAAGTTTTCTTTTAAAAAATCAGAAATTTTTTTACAAACTTTTAACTCTACAAATTTTGCTTTGTTTAAAACTGCTTTTAATTCAACAATTTTAAGGAGTTTCTGTGCAAAAGACTCGTCTGTTAAAGTAACTTTCCATTTAATGGCACTTTCTCTTAATCTTTGTCTAGACATCTCTAAAAGACCAAAGTTACTTATTCTGCCTATCTGTATTCTAGCTCTATCAGACCTACATTTTTCTTTTAGTTTTCTCTCAACTAATCGTCTGTTTCCATAACTTAGCATGTCAATAAAATCTATTATAATTAAACCAGATAAATCTCTTATTTTAATTTGTCTTGCAATTTCCTCTGCTGCTTCAATGTTTGTGTCTAACGCAGTGCTTTCAACATTTTTACCTTTTATGGAGCTTCCTGAGTTTATATCTATGGACACTAATGCTTCTGTGGGGTTAATAACTAAATAACCTCCTGATTTAAGTTTAATCTGAGAGTCAAAGATTTGATTTAATTTTTGCTCTATATTTTCTTCAATGAACAAAGGTACTTTGCCTCTATATTTTTTTACTTTTTTAACACTAGATGGCATCATTGTTTTCATAAAAGACTGTGCTTTTTTGTAACCATCTGTACCCTCTACAATTATATTTTGGGTATTATCATCAAACATGTCTCTTAAAGTTCTTTTAATAATTTCACTTTCTTGATGAATAAGTGATGGAGCAATAGAATTAATTGCATTATTTTTTATTTGACTCCATGTTTTAATAAGAGTTGTTAAATCATTATTGATTTCATTTTTAGTTTTATTACTACCTGCAGTTCTAACTATTAATCCCATTTCTTTTGGAATTTCGATTTCATTTAAAATTGTTCTTATTTTTTTTCTATCAGCAGGATTAAAAATTTTTCTCGAAATACCCCCACCTTTTGGTGTGTTAGGCATTAGAACAATATATTTTCCAGCAATAGAAATGAAAGTACTAAGAGCAGCTCCTTTTTGACCTCTTTCATCTTTAATAACTTGAACAAGTATAACTTGATTTGGTTTTATAACTTCTTGAATTTTATATCTTTTAAACCTTAACTTATTTTCTTTCTTTTTTTCTTTTTCCTCTTCAGTATTATTCTTTTCATCTATAATTTCTTTATTTTCTATCTGATTTTCTATTTCTTTTTCAATAGGATCATCTATTTCCAATTTTCCTTCAGCGATATTTTCTTCCTCTTTAGCTTCTACTTGTTTTGAAAGTTCTTCTCTAGCTTTTTCTTCTTCTTTTTTAATTTTTTCTAAATCAGCCTTCGGTATTTGATAATAATCAGATTGAATGTCATTAAAAGACAGAAAACCATGCCTATCTCTTCCAAAGTCAACAAAAGCTGCCTGAAGAGATGGCTCAATTCTACTTACTTTGCCTAAATAAATATTATTTTTTATTAGGTTATTCTTTAAACCTTCGTATTCGTAATCTTCAATATTTTCGTCAGATTTAAGAACAACTCTAGTTTCATTTGGATGCGATGCATCAATGTATAAATTTTTTTCCATAATATTTTAATTGTTGATTTCATTAAATTTTCTAGTTTTAAATAAATTTTGTTTAATTCTTGTGCCTTATCTTTAACAAATTACAAGATATAATGGAATTAAAATGCATAAGTTTTTTAAGAATATTCTTATTATTTCTACATCTACAGTTATTTTAACTGGTGTTTTGATAGTGGGTGTTTTGTGGATTTATTCCAACGATATTCCTGACTATAAATTTTTAAAAAATTATAAGCCACCTGTTTCAAGCAAGGTTTACTCAGGAGAAGGAGAACTAGTTGCAGATTTTTCTAAAGAAAAAAGAGTATTTGTGCCTTACAGCTCCATCCCTAAAAATGTAATTAATGCTTTTTTATCTGCAGAGGATAAGAATTTTTTTTCACATCCAGGTGTAGATGCCAAAGGAGTATTGAGAGCGGTTGTAAATAATATATCTAATATTATTTCTTCTAAGCGATTAGAAGGTGCATCAACAATAACTCAACAAGTGGCTAAAAACTTTTTGTTAACAAATGAAGTAAGTATTAATAGAAAAATTAAAGAAGCAATCTTGGCATTTAGAATAGAAAGAGCTCTAACTAAAGAGAGAATTTTAGAGCTATATTTAAATCAAATATATTTAGGAAGTGGAGCTTATGGAGTAGCAGCTGCTAGTTTAGAATATTTTGATAAATCAATAAGGGATTTAAACTATTCAGAGGCTGCACTACTAGCTGCACTACCTAAAGCTCCAAGTAGGTACAATCCATATAGAGATATTGAGCTTTCAAAATTTAGAAGAAATCTAGTTTTAAAAAATTTATTTGACAATAATTATTTAACCTCAGAATGGTATGAGAAATTAAAAATTCAAGAAATCATATTAGGTAAAAATCAAAAAATTTATCTAGAGGATGCTCAATATTTTATTGAGGACGTAAGAAAAAATATAATTGAAAACTTTACTTATGATAAAGTATACAAACAAGGGTTCAATATAAATACACCTATCAATTTAAAGTTTCAAAAAATCGCAACTAGTTCCTTGAGAAATGGACTAGTTTCATATGATCAAAGAAAAGGTTGGAGAGGACCGTTAACTAACAAAACATACAATAGTAATTGGAATAAAGATTTAAAAAAGTTTGATTTAGAAAAATCAATTGATTGGTCATTAGCAATAGTAAAAAAAATAAATAAATTCTCAGCGGAAATTGAGACCGAGGATAAAATTCAAGGTATTATTGAGTACAAAGATATTTCTTGGACTAAAAAAGAATTTAAAAATTTATTACAGCCAGGAGATATTGTATATGTGAAAAAAATAATAGATAAAAAATTTAGTTTACAACAATTACCTAAAATTAATGGAGGAATTGTTGTTATGGATCCTTATACTGGAAGGATCTTGGCACTTTCTGGTGGATTTAGTTTTAAAAAAAGTGAATTTAATAGAGCGACTCAAGCAAACAGACAGCCAGGATCTGCTTTTAAACCATTTGTTTATGCATTGGCATTAGAAAATAATTACACTCCAACATCGTTAGTATTAGATGCGCCTTTAGTTTTAGATCAAGGTGATGATCTAAAGATGTGGAAACCCGAAAATTATGGAAAAAAATTCTATGGCCCATCTACACTTCGAACTGGATTGGAAAAATCTAGAAATTTAATGACTGTACGAATTGCTCAGAGTCTTGGCATTGAAAAGATTGTAAATTTTTCAAAAGATCTTAAAATTTATAAAAATCCTGAGGAATTATTGTCTATATCATTGGGTTCTGCTGAGACTACACTTATAAATTTAACTTCAGCTTATTCAGCTTTTGTAAATGGTGGAAAACTTGTAGAGCCAATATTAATTGATAGAATTCAAGACAGTGAAGGTAATACTATTTACAATAATAATTTGAGACAGTGCATAGATTGTAATCAAATTTCTTATCTGAGTAACGATTATCCAAAAATTCAAAATAACTATAAGCAAATTTTTTCACATCAAACTGCTTATCAAATGACGTCAATTCTTGAAGGAGTAGTTCAAAGAGGTACAGGAAAAAAACTTAGAGACTTGAACTTAAATATTGCTGGCAAAACTGGAACAACAAACAAAAATACAGATACTTGGTTTATCGGCTTTACCTCAAACTTATTAGTGGGGGTTTATGTGGGTTCAGATAACCCTTCACCGCTTGGAAAATATGAAACTGGCTCGAAAACTGCACTACCAATTTTTAAAGATTTTATTAAGCAAGCTGTAAAAAAATCAGATGCAAGACCATTTAAGGCAGCTGAAGACACAATCATGATGGTAGTAGATCCTAAAACAGGGCAAAAAGCTAAATTTTCTTCAAAAAATACAATCATAGAGGTCTTTAAAAAAGAAAATGTGGTTGATGGAAAAGTTCTTTACTCAAATACAGATAGATTAGAAAGCAATAATATACTAAAGTTTTATTAATGAATGATAATTTTCAAAATTACAAAGAAGAAATAGATAAAATAAATCAAAGAATTAAGGAGTATCTTTGAAAATAATAATATTTATTCAAAACTTCTGTCTCTAAATACAAAAATGCTAGAAGCCGGTTTCTGGCAAGACAAAAGTAATTCTCAAAAAGTAATTAAAGAAAAGAAATTTTATGAGGATTTAATAAATTCTTTAAAATCATCTGTTGAAAAACTAAATGATTTTGAAGATTTAAATCAATTAGCTTTGGAGGAAAATAATTCAGATGTTCAAGGGGAAATTATACAAAATATAAAACAACTAAGGTCGGAAATAAAAAAAAGTGAAATCAAATGTTTTTTGTCAAATGAAGCTGATCCCTTAGATTGCTATATTGAGATCCATGCAGGTGCTGGAGGTACCGAGAGTCAAGATTGGGCTGATATGTTAAGACGAATGTATTTAAAGTGGTCTGATAAAAAGAATTTTAAATCCAACTTAATAAGCGAGCATAGAGGAGATGAGGCTGGAATTAAGTCAGCAACAATAAAGATAGAAGGCGATTATGTTTTTGGTTGGCTTAAAAAAGAGTCTGGCATTCATCGTTTGGTTAGAATATCTCCATTCGACTCAGGTGCAAGAAGACATACAAGTTTTGCAAGTATTTGGATATATCCAGTTGTTGACGAAAATATTAATATAGAAATTTTTGAAAAAGATTTAAGAATAGATACTTATCGATCTAGTGGAGCAGGTGGCCAACATGTTAATACTACCGATAGTGCAGTAAGAATTACCCATTTACCTTCCAAAATTGTTGTACAGTGTCAAAATGAGAGGTCTCAACATAAAAATAAAGAGACATGTATGAATATGTTGAAGGCTAGATTGTACGATTATGAAATTAAGAAAAGAGAGGAACAAAATCAAAATACAGAAAACTCAAAATCTGAAATTGGTTGGGGCCACCAAATAAGGTCCTATGTACTGCAACCTTACAGATTAGTTAAAGATAATCGAACAAATTTTGAAAGCACTAGTCCAGATAAAATTTTAGATGGTGATCTGGACGAATTTTTAGAACAATCACTCTATAAAATTAAATGAGAAAATTTTTATTAAAGTTTTTTATAGCAATCACAATTTTAATTTTTTTACCAATAATTTATTTAAGTACAATTGGAATTGAAACAAAAAACTTTAATGAACAGATAAAAAATAAAGTTTACAAGAGTAATAAAAATTTACAACTAAATCTAAAAAAAATAAAAATTAAATTAGATCCACTTAGATTAAAATTTAATGCCAAAACTGTTGGTGCTACAGTTTATTATTATAATAAACCACTTGAATTAGAATATATAGGAACAGAGGTATCTCTAGCGTCAATAATTAAAAATAAATTTGTTTCGTCAAATCTTGAAATAGGGTCAAAATCGTTGCCACTAGGTGATTTGATTAAATTTGCTAGGTCAGCTTACAAAGGTCCAGAATTATTTATTTTAGAAAAAATTATCAAAAAAGGTCATGTAATATTTGATTTAAAAATTAATTATGATGAAAACGGAAAAATTAAAGATGACTATCAAATAAATGGCATAATAAAAGATGGAAAAATTAAATTATTGAATAATTATATTTACGAAAAAATTAATTTTATATTTAATCTAAAGAAACAAGAATTTAAATTTCAAGAAATAAAATTTGCAACAAATAAAATCGATTTTTTTTCTGATATAGTAAATATCAGGCAAAAAGAAGATATTTTTTTCATTGATGGAATTATTAAAAACAAAGATGCTGCTTTATCGAAGAATTTTTTAAAAATAGTAAACTTGAATTTAAAAAATTTAAGTTTTAATGACACAATTTTCAGCTCAACTAATAATTTTAGTTTTCAGATTAATAAAAATTTTAAACTAAGAAATATATTTCTTAAATCTGATATTTACTTAGATCAGCTTAAATATAAGAGAGAAAGTTATATCTCAG
>CACHUY010000010.1 GCA_902583295.1 uncultured Pelagibacteraceae bacterium
GACTTTGTTTGTCTATATGCTTCAAAATCAAATCAATATAAAAAAATTAAAACCATTTGTGATTGGATTTATCTTCTTTTTCTTTTTGTCACCTGTACTTTATGCTTACGTATCAATTTCAAAGGATGATAAGAGAACAGATTATCTAGGAAAAGAAATTGCTATCAAAACTCAATATGCTTGGGATCAGCAATTTGATTCAAAAATAAATGTTGTTTTAGGAAATGAATGGAATGCTGGTAATTTATCTTACCATTTAAAATCAAGACCAGTTTGGCAGGGTTTTGTAGAGAGATCTAAACTAGATCAATTGAAAGATTATATGTGCCTTGATAATGTGTGTGTAGGCTCAAGATAGTTTATGAAAAAGTATACAATTTTAATTCCTATTTATAACGATAGAGAGTCGTTGACTAAATTAATTGAAAATATTAATGGAGAGCTAAATAGCGTAAATGCCGAAGTATCAATTTTAGTAATAAATGACGCCTCATCACAACAAATTGTAGATACTTATTCAAATCTAGAAAATATCCGCTCTTTTGAAATCATTAACATGAAACAAAACAGAGGACATGCAAGGTGTATTGCATCTGGATTAAAATATATTTATGAAAAAAAAGAATTTGATTATGTAATTCCAATGGATGGCGATGGAGAAGATAGACCTGAAGAGATTAAAAACTTCATTGAACTTTCTGAACAAGCAGGAGAACAATCTATAGTAGGAGAGAGAGTGAAGCGGTCAGAGGGATTATTATTTCAAATATGTTATAAATTTCACAAGTTTTTAACTTTAGCATTTACAGGTCAGTCAATTAAATTTGGAAATTATAGTTGTCTATCAAAATCAACAATTGAAAAAATGTTAAAGGAAAAGGCTACTTGGAGTAGCTTTTCTGGATCATTAAGAAAAGTAGAAAAAGATTTAGTATCTTCACCCTCTATTAGAGGTATTAGGTATTTTGGACCCTCACAAATGAGTTTTTTTAATTTATTAAAACATTCTCTGTCAATTATTAGTGTTTATAGAAAAACCGTCTTAATCCGTTCTGCTTTGTTTATTGTTTTCTATATTTTGCTAATCAAAAGTAATGCCTCAGTTATTACTTCTTTGCCTTTAGTTTTGTTGCTTATAATGATCTATTCAATTTCTAGTTTAGCTCTAAGAGAAAATATTGATGAATTTAATAATTGTTTAACAAATATAAACGATATTGAGATTATAAAATAATTTTTATATATTTTATTTATGAAAAACTTTTTTAGGAAAGTTGCATTTGGAATAGGACCTAAAGAGGAAGTTCCTTTAGATCCTTTAAACTGGGCTTTAAATCAAGTTAATGAAATTCCAGATTTATCTTGGCAAGGTAAAATATATTCAGAAAAAGAATTGCGTAAACATTATAGAGACTACGTTTACAATGACAGAAAAGTTTTAAGAAAAAAATATAAAGACGATAAAACTCTTTATAAAACTTACAAAGACTTACTAAGACACGAAACGGGACAGAAGTTTTGGGAGTCGTTAGAAATATCAATAAGACATAATGAAGGAATAAATAGCCAACACCCTGTACTTGCGAAACTTTGGATGTTCTGGGGAAATTTTTTTGCAATCAGTGAAAAAGATTTTCTAGCCAATTATTCTACAGGTCCATATCAACGAGAGATTATTCGACCTAATTTAAATCAAACATTTGAAAAAATGGTTTATGATGTAACCACCTCGTGGGCGATGATCCATCATTTAGATAATAGCGAAAATGCAGGACCAAAGAGTGTCACTGCTGGTCAAGAGTGGAGAAGAAGAAAAAAAGAACCTGCTACTATTAATGAAAATCATGCAAGAGAATTGTTAGAACTTCATACAGTTTCTCCTAAAGCTGGTTATACACAAGAGGATGTTATTCAGCTTGCATACATTATGACAGGCTGGCAACAAAGATGGAGCAAATCAAAATTAGAAACGGGGAATGTTTGGTTTAATAGTGAATATCATCAGCCAGGTAAAAAAAATGTTTTAGGAAAAGAATATAAAAAGGGCAAGAAAAGCTTAGCAGTAGTTATAAAAGATTTAGTAAATCATCCAAATTGCAGAGATTTTGTTGCAGATAGACTGTGTAAATTTTTGATTACTGATGAACCAACAAAGCAAATGAAACAACCTATTATTGATGCTTTTAAAAAGTCTGATGGATTTCTTCCTGAAATACATAAAGCAGCAATTAAAGTTGCATTTGAAAATAATAATAAATTCAAAAAGTTTCAAACTCCTGAAAATTGGTTTATCCAGATTGCTAAAATAGGAGATTTGGAGTGGCCCCCATCACATAAAAGGATGGAGACATATGAATTAGGTTCAAGGCCATCAAAAAAACAAAGAACTCCAGAAAAAATCCTTAGAAGAATTGGCCATCATCCTTATAGAGCTAAACAGCCCAATGGTTGGTCAGATCTTTCACCTGATTGGATGTCTCCAGAGCTATTAATAAGAAGACTAGTTTATGCTGACAGAAGTTATAAATTTTCTAAACCAGAAAATGATAACAAGGAGTTTTATGAGAGGATTGTTACTAAGAATTTTGATCAACCAGATAAAATACTAAAATATCTATTTAAAAATATGGTAAATCGAAAAAGTGAAAGAAATGTGTTGTTATTCAATCACCCGGAGTTTTTAAAAGCATGAAGATAAATAGAAGAGATTTTTTAAAAACAACAGCATTAACATCATTGTATTTTGCTGGGTTTGGTGCACCAACGTTAGCTAGCAATGGTCCTAAAAAGAATTTAATAGTTATTATGTTACGAGGTGGCATGGATGGCTTATGTGCTATTCCGATTAAAGGAGATAAAAACTTTGAAAAACTCAGAAGTAAAATTAATCTTGATCGAACTTTAGCATTAACAACAGATTTTGACTTACACCCAGCTCTTAAGACATTTAAAAGACTTTGGGACGAAAATTTAAGTGCCGCCGTCCATGCAACAAATATTCCATACACAGGAAGATCTCACTTTGATGGCCAAAATCTAATGGAGTCAGGAGGGAAGGTACCTTACCAGGAAAAAACAGGTTGGCTTGGAAGAGGCATGAAAGTTGCTGGTCTAACAGGAAAAGGTTTGGCTCTTGCTTTACCTATGCCTTTACTTATTAGAGGGGTGCCCATGAATAATAATTACTTTCCGGTAGGTAAAAGACTCCCTAGCAGATCAACCTTAAGTCTTATTGAACAAGCCTATAAAGAACATGATGAAAAATTATTAGGTGAAAATTTAAATATAATTATGAATCGCGGTTTAAAAAACACTTCAAGTGACGATAGTTGGGTTCTTGCAAGTAATGCAGGTGTGGAACTATCAAAACCAAATGGGCCAAGAGTGGCTGTTTTCGAAGTAGATGGTTTTGATACTCATGCTGCACAAGGAGCAACAAACGGAGCACATGCAGATTGTCTTTCTGATTATGACAGAATAGTAAATGGTTTAAAACAATCAATGTCGAAAGAAGCATTTAATAATTCACTGATTGTAACATTAACGGAGTTTGGTAGAACTATTAAACAGAACAGCGGTAATGGAACTGAACATGGCTATGGCTCAGCCGTTTTAATGGCAGGTGGATTGGTTAAAAAAGCTCAAGTACATGCAGATTGGCCTGGATTAAAAAGAAAAGAATTATTTGAAGGAAGAGATTTAAATTCCACTATTGATGCTAGATCAATTTACGCATCAGCAATGTCGACTGTATTTGATTTAGATTTCAAAGATATCCAAAAAGATGTTTTTTGGGGAGAGAATTTACAAAATTTATCTGATAAACTTTTTAAAGCTTAATCAGGCCCTAATCGTTGGTAAACAATAAAAATCGGCTGTATCGATTTTAGAGGAATATTGCCTTCTCATGTTCCATTTTTTGTGAACTCCTGCACTTGCAACACTCAAAGTAGATCTTCCATATCGATGATTAGTGTTATCAATTGATCTCATCAGGCTATTTATTTTTTCATCTTTTTCGGATTTGAATAGATTTGTTTTATCACTAGCATTAGATAATCCCGTAAGCATCACCCCTGCTTTTTGATAACGATATCCATTTTTGAAAATTTTTTCTAATATTGAAACTGCTGTTTTTACAGTTTCAATACTATTATTTGTTGCAATTGGAAAATCAATAGTCTTTGCATTTGAGTAATAGCCAAAGTTTCTTTGAAATGGACTTGTTCTAATAAATACTGTGATTGCTTTTGCAACTAACGACTCTGATCTAATTTTTTCAGATGCGTTTAAACAATAATTTGCAACTGCTTCTTTTAATTCTTGAAATGTTTCAATTCTTTTTCCAAATGACCTTGAAACTACACAACTTTTTCTTTTAGTGGTAGTGGTCTCTAAACCTATACAAGGAACTCCTCTGAGCTCCATTGCTGTTCTCGAGCTTAGAACATTAGAAGATTTTTTGATCCATGTGTTAGATTTATTTTTTAATTGTTTAGCATTATAAATTCCATGCTTTTGATAAAACTTAGTCAGTTGTCTGCCAACACCCCATACGTCATTAATTTCAACTTTTTCTAAAATAGGATCTAAATTTTCTATACCAATTAAACTGGTAACTCCTGATTGTTTTTTCTTTGCAATATGATTTGCAATTTTACTTAAAGTTTTTGTTTTAGCAATCCCAATACTAGTTGGAATACCCGTCCATTGTAAAACAGTTTCTCTAATTTCTTTACCAACTTTTTCTATATCTTGATCAGGAAAATTAGACAAATCCAAAAATGCTTCATCAATTGAATAGACTTCGATTTCTGAATTAAATCTTTTAAGAGTTCGCATCACTCTTCTAGATAAATCCCCATACAAAGAATAATTTGAGGAAAAAACTTCAACTTTATTTTTAATAATAATATCTTTGCCTTTAAAGTAGGGCTCACCCATTTTAATTCCTAAAGCTTTTGCTTCATTTGATCTTGCAATGATACAGCCATCATTATTAGATAAAACAACAACTGGTTTTCTTCTTATTTTAGGATTGAATAATCTTTCACAAGAAACGTAAAAAGAATTACAATCAACTAATGCTATTTTTTTAGTACGTAGAATGGATGACATAAGTAACTACTCCCCAAATAAAAATATCCTGTTCTTCATTAATTAAAATTCTGTCAGCAAATTCTTTAGATCCAGAGGTTAAAAATTTTTTATCTCTCTCTTGAACCAAAGTTTTTACCACTAACTCATCGTGAACGTTTGCAATCACTGTTGAAAAGTTTTTTGGTTTCAAACTCTTATCAACTACCAATAAATCTCCATCATTAATTCCAACATCAACCATTGATTTACCCTGAACTCTGATGATGAAAGTAGCTGGAACATTTCTTATTAAATGCATGTTCAGATCAATATCTTCTTCGATATAATCAGTGGCAGGAGAGGGAAAACCAGCACCTGCTTTATGTAGATAATAAGGGATTGTTAGCTTCATGTTCTTGTTTTGTTCTAATTTATAGACTATTTATACAATACACTCAAGAGGTTGTATTTTGAGTCTGAAACTGAATCAAAAGTGAATCAAAACGTGAACATCCAAACTACATATTGGGGACTTGTGGATAACGTTAACCAGAGATAGTTTAAATATAAGAATTTAGAGTCGTAGTTGTTTTCAGGTATTCTGGGAATTGTATTAGCTATTGCGATAAAAGTAGATGAAATAAGTAAAATTTAAAAAAATAAAAAAAAAGTTAAATAAAGGAATACAAATGAAAATATTAAAATGTCACTGTGGTTCTGTAGAGGCGGAAATTAATCTAGATGGAGACTTAGCCAAAGTAGTAAAATGTAATTGTTCTATTTGTAAAAGAAAAGGTGCAATTATGTCCATGGTAAAAAATGAAGATTTCAAAATTATTAAAGGTGAAGATAAATTAAAACTTTATCAATTCCATTCTAAAATTGCGAAGCATTACTTTTGCTCTGACTGTGGAATTTATACTCATCACAATCCAAGAATTAATCCAGCAATGACTGGTTTTAATGTTGGTTGTATTGATGAAATAGATACATTTGGATTAAATGAAGTTCCGGTAAATGATGGACAAAATCATCCTTTAGATCAAAAAAAATAATTTTATGCAATTGGCGAGTCATTGTTTTAGTAAGGTAAAAAATGACTGTGTAAAATTTATTAAATCACAAGAAACCACTACTGAGAAATTTAAAAATAAAGATAAGATGATTAAGTCTTTTTTGATTCCAATATGTTTTTGGATTGCAAAAAAAGCTAACAAGAAAAAACCTTATTTTGTAGGTTTGGCTGGAGGACAAGGAACAGGCAAAACAACAATTAGCTCAATTATTAAAATTATATTACAAAAATATTTCAAATTAAAAGTATTTAAAATTTCAATTGATGATTTTTATAAAACAAGAAAAGAAAGAACAAATTTATCAAAAAAAGTTCACCCAATGTTAATGACAAGAGGGGTGCCAGGAACCCATGATATCAAAATGATGTTAGATTTTTTTAAAAAAGTAAAAAATAAAAGATTTAAAAAATTGAAACTACCAAACTTTAACAAAGCTATAGACGATAGATTTCCCAAGAAGAACTGGGACAGTATTAATGAACAGCCAGATATTATAATATTTGAGGGATGGTGTGTTGGTGCTAGGGCAGAGATAAATAAAACATTAAAAAAACCAATTAATTCTCTTGAAAAAACTAATGATCAATATCTAATTTGGAGAAAACACGTAAATCAACAATTAAAAACAAAGTATAAAAAGCTATACTCACAGTTAAATTGTATGATCTATTTGAAAGCTAAAAGCTTCAGTTTGTTGCAAAAATGGCGATTAAAGCAGGAGCAAAAGCTTTGGTTGAAAACTAAGAGGAAACGTAGTCATAAAATAATGAGTAAAGTGGATGTAATTAATTTTATGCAAACTTATCAGAGAATTACCCAAAATATGTTTAAGAATATGCCTAAATATGCCTCAATAATTTTAAATTTAAATGATAACCATCAAATAAAATCTGCTGTATATAAAGCTAAATGAAAAAAATATTAGTATTAATTAGTTTATCATTATTTTGTTTTAGCAATGCATTTTCTGTCACCCTATATGATGCATTAAACCAAACTTACAAAAATAATATTCAATTAAATGCTGAAAGAGAAAATATTAAAGCCTCAGAAGAAGATGTAAATATTTCAAAAGCTGATTATAAACCCTCATTAACATTAAGTGGGTCTAAAAGTATTGAGGATACGAATAAGCTTACTAATCAAAGTGGAGGTGATGCAACTATCAGTGACGTTGATCCGTTTACAACTTCAATAAAATTAGAGCAAACAATTTTAGATTTTGGAAGAGATATAACTCTTCAAAAAAATATTACTGCTTTAGATTTAGCAAAAGCAAAATTAGTAAAAAAAGAACAAGACATCTTACATACAGCAATAGATGCATTCACAAACTTAATTTTAGCTAGAGAAACTCTTGATATCAATTCAAAAAATTTAAATTTACTAATTAGACAAGTAGAAAATGATAAAATTAGAAGAGATCGAGGTCAAATAACAAATACTGATTTGGCACAATCAGAGTCTTCACTTGCAGGTGCCCAAGCTCAATTTGCTAAAGCAAAAAGTGATCTATTAATAAGTAAACTTAATTATGAAAATATAATTGGTAAAATTAGTGATCCAAATCAATTGAAAAAAAATTCAAATGCAATTGTAGGTATTCCAAATACTCTTAGTGAAGCAATAAATCTTTCTAAACAAAACAATCCTGATATTTTAATTGCAAAGCTTGATTTAGAAAAGTCTGAAAAAGATTTAGCAATATCAGAATCTGACTTAAAGCCTTCAGCATCCTTGTCTTTAGAAAGATCTTATTCAGATGACCTTACGTCAACTATTGATGAGCGAGAAAAAGATACTTTAAAAGCTACTTTAAGTTGGCCATTTTATTCTGGTGGAAAAAAAAGATCAACAATTAACAAAAACTCCAATTTAACCACTCGAAAAAGATTACTGTTAGATGATGCTGTTAGAACTAATGAAACTAATGTTGCTAGTGCATGGTCAAGTCTGCAATCTTCAGAAAGTTTTTTAAGTTCTGTCAAAGTACAAGTCAGAGCATCTCAAATTGCATATGAGGGAGTTACTGCAGAGTACGAAAGAGGATCAAGAAATACTCTTGATGTTATCCAATCAAATGCATTATTACTCTCTGCTCAAATATCATTAGCAGACTCTGAGAAAAACTACCTGATGGCTCAATATAATCTCTTAAAAGCAGTGGGGCTTTTAAATAGCCAATATCTAAATCTTAAGTAATTATTTGACTTTTTGACCGGTAAAATAAACATATTGCCAATGAGAACAAAATGTGTACATTTAAATACATGATTCGAGTGTTAAAAAATTTAATAAAAGAGGCAAGTAATGACAAAAAATAATTTAAAGGTAGTTAAATCTACCAAAGATCAAGAAGTGGACAATAAAGAGAAAAATAAAGCATTAGATGCTGCGATAGCTCAAATTACAGATAATTTTGGAAAAGGTTCTGTAATGAAGCTTGGTGAAAAAAGAGCTATGGATATTGAGTCAATATCTACAGGATCATTAAGTTTAGATTTAGCTTTAGGAATAGGTGGATTGCCTAAAGGAAGAATTGTTGAAGTTTATGGGCCAGAGTCGTCTGGAAAAACAACATTAGCATTACAAGTTGTTGCTGAAGCTCAAAAAGCTGGAGGAATTTGTGCGTTTGTTGATGCAGAGCATGCTTTAGATCCAGTTTATGCAAAAAAATTAGGTGTTAATACTGAAGAACTTTTAATTTCACAACCAGATGCGGGTGAGCAAGCTTTAGAAATTGCTGATACACTAGTAAAATCAGGCTCTATTTCAGTTATTGTTATCGACTCTGTTGCAGCTCTAACACCAAAAGCTGAAATCGAAGGAGAGATGGGAGATCATCATGTTGGTCTTCAATCAAGATTAATGAGTCAGGCTTTAAGAAAATTAACTGGTTCAATTTCTAACACAAACACAATGATGATTTTCATTAACCAAATCAGAATGAAAATTGGAGTTATGTTTGGAAGTCCTGAAACAACATCAGGTGGAAACGCACTTAAATTTTATTCATCAGTAAGAATGGACATTAGAAGAATTGGTGCCATTAAAGATAAAGATGAAATTATTGGTAACTCAACAAGAGTTAAAGTAGTTAAAAACAAAGTTGCTCCACCATTTAAAGTTGTAGAATTTGACTTGATGTATGGAAGAGGAATTAGCAAGATGGGTGAACTTGTCGATCTTGGTTCTAAAGCAGATATAATTGAAAAATCAGGTGCATGGTACGCTTATAAAGGTGAGAAAATTGGTCAAGGTAGAGAAAACGCTAAGACTTATTTAGCTCAAAATCCTCAAGTTGCTGCAGAAATTGAAATGGCTATCAGAGAGAAAGCAGGAGTAATTTCTAAGAAAATAGAAGGAAACCCGCTTGATCCAGATAAGATTGAGAAAGAAAAGAAGGTAGCTGAAAAAGAGGAGGCTGAAAAAGCAGAAGCTACTCCTCCATCTAAAAAGAATTAATAGGTCATCTTTATTAATAAAAGGCGCTTAATTTAAGCGCCTTTTTTCCCTATCGACATCTAGACATAGAATTAAAAAGCTGTATTTTAAAAATATGGCAGATAAAACACTCAATGAAATAAGAAATACTTTTCTAAAATATTTTGAAAAGAACGAGCACAAGATTGTTGAGTCTAGCAATTTAGTTCCCAATAACGATCCAACCTTAATGTTTGCTAACTCTGGAATGGTTCAGTTTAAAAATGTATTCACAGGTTTAGAAAAAAGAGATTATGTAAGAGCCACTACTTCTCAAAAATGTGTCAGGGCAGGAGGAAAACATAACGACCTTGAAAATGTTGGCTATACTCCTCGTCACCACACCTTCTTTGAAATGCTAGGGAACTTCTCTTTTGGAGATTACTTTAAAGAACAAGCAATTCACTATGCTTGGGATTTAATTACTAAAGATTTTGGCATTGATAAAGACCGGCTTTATGTAACGGTATTTCATGAGGATGACGAAGCCTTCAATTTTTGGAAGAAAATAGCGGGTTTTAGCGATGATCGAATAATTAGAATTGCTACATCTGATAATTTTTGGTCAATGGGTGAGACCGGCCCTTGTGGACCGTGTTCAGAAATATTTTTTGATCATGGAGACAATCTATCTGGAGGATTACCTGGTTCCAAAGACGAAGACGGGGATCGATTTATTGAGATTTGGAATTTAGTCTTTATGCAATATGAGCAAATTTCAAAAGATAAAAGAATAAATCTACCAAAGCCATCTGTAGATACTGGAATGGGTTTAGAGAGAATTGCAGCATTACTTCAAGGAACGCATGACAACTATGAAACAGATCATTTTGAAAAAATTATAAATGCAGCTTCAGATATTGTTAAAGTTAAATCAAATAAAACTAATCTCTCAAGTTTTAGAGTTATAGCTGACCACTTAAGAGCAAGCTCTTTTTTAATTGCAGAAGGTGTTTTACCTTCTAATGAAGGAAGAGGATATGTGCTTAGAAGAATAATGAGAAGAGGGATGAGACATTCTCATTTATTAGGATCTAAGGAACCAGTTTTTTATAATTTGTTTGATACTCTTAAAGATGAAATGTCAGGCAATTATCCAGAATTGGTAAGAGCTGAGTCTTTGATTAAAGAAACTTTAAGAATGGAAGAAGAAAAATTTTTAGTTCTACTCGATAGAGGAATTAAAATTTTAAATGATGAAATTTCTAAGATTGATAAAGTTTTACCTGGTGAGGTGGCATTTAAATTGTATGACACATATGGATTTCCACTAGATCTTACTGAAGATATTTTAAGAAATAAATCAATGTCCATTGATACAGAAAAATTTAAAAGCTTAATGAAAGAAAGTAGAGAGCTTGCTAAAAAAAATTGGAAAGGTTCAGGAGATGCTGCTGTAGAAGATATTTGGTTTGGGATTAAAGATCGGTTAGAGCCAACAGAATTTTTAGGTTACGAAACAAATCAAGCTGAAGGTATTGTTTTGTCTTTGTTAAAAGAAAATAAAGAAGTTGATCAATTGAAAGAAAATGATGAGGGAATGATTATAGTAAACCAAACCCCATTTTATGGAGAGTCTGGAGGTCAAGTGGGAGATACTGGTCAGATCGTATCAAATGAATTTAAATTTGAGGTGACAGATGTTCAGAAAAAACTTGGAGACTTATTTGTGCATTATGGAAAAGTAGTCAGTGGTTCTATTAAGCTAAAAGACAGTGTTGAAATGAAGATAAATATCAAAAGAAGAGATGATACTAGAGCGTATCACTCTGCAACTCACCTTTTACATGAATCTTTAAGAAGAGTATTGGGGGATCACGTAACCCAAAAAGGTTCTCTTGTCGAGCCTAACAGATTGAGATTTGATTTTAGTCATATGAAACCAATCCAAAATGATGAAATTGATAAGATAGAGAACTATGTGAACAATATGGTTTCAAAAAATTCAGATGTAAAAACTAGGTTAATGACACCTGATGAAGCTGTAGAAAATGGAGCTTTGGCTTTATTTGGTGAAAAATATGGAGAAGAAGTGAGAGTACTTTCTATGGGAGATGAGGATGGAAAATATTTTTCAACAGAATTATGTGGTGGGACCCATGTTAAAAATACTGGAGATATTGGAAAATTTAAAATAGTCAGCCAATCTTCAATAGCTGCTGGGGTCAGACGAATTGAGGCTTTAAGAGACAAACAATTAGAGAATTATTTGAAAAATAAAGAAAAACTCTCAGCATTATCCTCTAAAAAAGATGATGAAACTATTAAAGACTTAAGTCTGCAAATCACTAAGCTTGGAGGGAAACCTAATTTGGATCAATCAAATCAAAAGGACCTTATTAAAAACTTAACAAAACAATTAGAAACTCTTTCAGTAAGTTCAATTTTAAATGATGAGTCTAAAAATATTATTAAAGATCAAGATATAAATGGAATAAAATTGAGACTTCAAAAAGTTGATGATCTTCCTCCAAAAGAGTTAAGAAAATTAGTTGATAAAGGTAAAAAAGATTTATCTGAAGGTATTGTCATAGTTTTTGCAAGCAAGGATGACAAAGTAGGTGTAGCAGTAGGAGTAACAGAAAGCTTAACAAATAAATATGATGCTGTTGAATTTGTTAAAATTGGATCTGAGATTATTGGTGGCAAGGGCGGTGGTGGAAGAAAAGATTTTGCCCAAGCAGGTGGCCAAGATCAGTCAAAAATAGAAGATGCTTTTGAAAAACTTAAGGCTTTAATTTAATTTCGCTTTTAGATTACCATCAATTTCATCTAAAAATTGATTAGTCGTTAAGTATTTACTTGATGGCCCAATTAGTATTGCTAAATCTTTTGTCATAGCCCCGTTTTCAACACACTCTATACAAACTTTTTCTATTGTTTGTGCAAATTTAATTAATTCATTATTACTATCTAGCTTTCCTCTGTGTGCTAATCCTCTTGTCCACGCAAAAATAGATGCGATAGGATTTGTTGAAGTTTCTTTACCTTGTTGGTGCATTCTATAGTGTCTCGTTACAGTCCCATGAGCAGCTTCTGCTTCCATAATTTTTCCATCTGGGGTAAGAAGAGTACTAGTCATTAACCCCAAAGAACCATAACCTTGTGCCATAGTATCTGATTGCACATCACCATCATAATTTTTACAAGCCCAAATATATTTTCCACTCCATTTCATTGCACATGCAACCATGTCGTCAATTAATCTGTGCTCATAAGTTAAATTATTTTTTTCAAATTCTTCTTTAAATTCACCTTCAAATATTTCTTGAAAAATATCTTTAAATCTACCATCGTATTGTTTAAGAATTGTATTTTTGGTAGACATATAAACCGGCCATTTTTTCATAAGCCCATAACTAAAACAAGATCTTGCAAAGTCTTGAATAGATTTATCTAAATTATACATTGAAAGTGCTACCCCTGGACCAGTGAAATTAAATACCTCATATTTTATTTCGTCTTTTCCATCTTCTGAAGTCCACTTAACTTCCATTTTTCCTTTACCAGGAACTTTAAAATCTGTTGCTCTGTACTGATCTCCAAAAGCATGTCTTCCTATAACTACTGGATCTGTCCAAGAAGGCACAAGCTTTGGAATATTTTTACAGATGATTGGTTCTCTAAATACAGTACCACCAATAATGTTTCTTATAGTCCCATTAGGAGAACGCCACATTTTTTTTAAGTCAAATTCCTCAACTCTTGCTTCATCAGGCGTGATAGTTGCACATTTAATCCCAACTCCAATTTTTTTGATGGCATTTGCGGAGTCTATTGTGATTTGATCATCCGTATTGTCACGGCTTTTCATACCAAGATCATAATATTCAATTCCTAGGTCAAGATAGGGTAGGATTAGTTTATTTTTAATGAACTCCCAAATAATTCGAGTCATTTCATCGCCATCTAACTCTACAACGGGGTTATTTACCTTGATTTTACTCATTAAAATAAAAAATTATCTTATTAATTGAATTTGATTGGTTTATATACATATTAATCAAAAATTAGCAAATAGAAGAATATGTTTACCAAGATATTTCCAAAAATTCACTCAGAGGGTTACAAGTTTTTAGTTATAGCTGCCTTCATTACTATTATTTTATTAATCTTTAACAACTTTTTAGGTCTAATAGGTTTGTTATTAACAGTATGGGTTTATTATTTTTTTAGAGATCCTGAAAGAACTATTATAGGTAACGATGATTATCTTGTTAGTCCTGCTGATGGTGAGGTTATAAAAGTTGAAGAGGTGGATGGACCTAAAGAAGTTGGTCTTGAAAATAAAAAATTCAAAAAAATTAGTATTTTTATGAATGTATTTGATTGCCATGTAAATAGAACTCCTTGTTCAGGAACTGTTAAAGATATTTTATACAAACCTGGAAAATTTTTTAATGCATCTTTAGATAAAGCAAGTGAAGACAATGAGAGAAATTATTACAAAATTAAAGACAAACACGGCAATGATATAATTATGGTGCAAATTGCAGGTTTAGTTGCGAGAAGAATTGTTTGTGAAACAGACAAGAATCAAGAACTTAACCAGGGTGACAGAATTGGAATGATAAGATTTGGAAGCAGAGCAGATGTTTATTATGAAAATTATGAGCCGCTTGTAAAAGTTGGTCAAACGGCAATTTCTGGTGAGACTTTATTGGCTAAAAAATAATTATGCTAAAACCAAAAAACAATTTTAAAGTTGTTGCGGACAAAAAAAATGCAAGAGTAATTTTGCCTAACATGCTCACCCTAATCGGAGTTTGTATTGGATTAACTTCAATTAGATTTGCTTTAGATGGAAGATTTGAATTTGCAATTGTTGCTATAATAATAGCAGCAATAATAGACGGATTAGATGGACGTATTGCAAGATTAATTAAAGGCACCTCAAAAGTTGGAAAAGAACTAGACTCTTTAACCGATATGATAAGCTTTGGTGTTGCTCCCGCCTTTATAATGTATTTTTGGAAACTAAATACTTTAGGAAGATTTGGTTGGTTAGTTTGCCTTATATATGTAATTTGTGTTGCTCTAAGATTAGCACGATTTAATGTTAATTCTGATCAAGAACCTTCATGGAGAGATAACTTTTTTGAAGGTGTGCCATCACCAGCAGGTGGGATTTTAGTTTTGACGCCATTGATATTTAGTATGACCAACTTTGAATTCATCCAAATTAATTACGATATAGTTGTACCAATTTTCTTTATTGCAACCTCATTACTATTAATAAGTAAGTTCCCCAGTTATTCTTTTAAGAAAATCGTTATTCAAAGAAAAACAACAATTTTCCTTTTATTTGGGATTGTATTATTTTTTGGTCTACTTTTGATCTATCCGTTTAATGTAATAGCTATAAGCGCGATTGTTTATTTATTTATGCTTCCTATAAGTTTTTTCCATTATCAAAAGTTAAAAAAACAAAACGAGGACCAAAATTTCAGAGATGAGGATGATGATCTTGAAGATGTCTTGTAATGAAAAAAAATGTAATTGTTTCACTAGCTGATGCCAACTACTATCCTTTATTAACTGAATTAATAAATTCTATTAAAAGGTTTGAAAAAAGTAGAGATATTGCAATATGTATTTTAGATGCTGGACTTTCTGACCAGCAAAAAGATGAATTGTCATCTAAAGTAGATGAGATTAAATCTGCAGAATGGGATATAGAAGTTCCAGATAACAAAATCAAAGGTCGTGAATGGTTGAAGAGTCAAGTTTCTAGAGCTTTCCTCCCAAAATATTTCCCTGATTATGAAAAATATCTTTGGATTGATTGTGATGCATGGGTAAATGATTGGCAAGCAATAGAATTATATTTTAAAGCATGCGAAAATGCAAAACTAGGAATTACTCAAACCATAGGTCCTGGTTATAAAATTACCTCAAGAGTTAATTGGGTTTTTGGCAAGCTTGCAATTATAAAGTCACAAAATTTTAAACATGCTATTAAATCTAAAATTAGTTATGAAAAAGCTAGAAAATTAGCATTCGCTCCACATATTAATATTGGAGTTTTTTCATTAGAAAAGAAATCTAACACTTGGGAAAAATGGCAAGAGAATTTAAAACAAACTCTTAAAGGAGGAGATATATTTGGATCTGAGCAACTTGCCATGAACATGTCTGTCTATATTGATAATGTCGAAACAGAATTTTTACCTTTAAATTGTAATTGGATAACTAGTAATCTTTTACCAAAATTTGATGAAGTAAATAATACATTTGTAGAACCATACTTGCCAAATTATAAGATAGGCATTATGCATCTTGCTGCTGGAATTTGGAAGGACAATAAAGATATGAGATTAAATAAAGAAATCGAAATAGATATCAAAACACTCCAAGGTAAAATTTTAAACAAAAGTTTAAGATTTATAAATTAATTGAAAAAAAATAAAATTTCTAAAAATTGGGTTAATAAGCAAAGAAGAGATATCTATGTAAGACAATCTAAAGTAGATGGATACAGGGCAAGATCAGCCTATAAATTGATTGAAATAGATGAAAAATTTAAAATATTTAAGGGAGGACTAGCAGTAGTTGATATAGGAGCTGCCCCAGGTAGCTGGTCCCAGTATTCATCAAAAGTTATAAAAAATGGTAAATTAATTTCAATTGATCTTAAAAAAATGGAACCTATTGGAAATAGCATACAAATTCAGGGTGATTTTACAGAAAGTGACGTACAAGATGAAATTAAAAATAATTTAGATACTAAAGTAGATGTAGTTTTGTCAGATATGGCTGTAAATACTACAGGAATCAAAAATATTGACTCAATCCAAACCGGTGAATTATGTAAAGAAGCAATGTTATTTGCTAAAGATATGATCAAGGAAAATGGTTATTTCATATCAAAAATTTTTATGGGTGGGACATTTAATGAAATAGTTGCTGAAGGTAAAAAGTATTTTAAGGAAGTTAAGGTTTTTAAACCTAAATCAAGTCGAAAAGACTCTAAAGAAAGTTTTATCATTTGTAGAAAAATTAGATTGGGACTTTAAATTTAAAAGGAATCGTATATAAAAGATTATGGTTCCTATAAAAGAAGCACTTACCTTTGACGATGTAACATTAGCGCCAAATTACTCAAATATATTACCATCTGAGGCTGATACCACAGTATATTTGACCGATAATCTTAAACTTAAAATTCCACTTTTGTCATCTGCAATGGACACTGTCACAGAAAGCAAAATGGCAATCGCTATTGCAAAAGCTGGTGGAATAGGAGTTATTCACAGAAACTTGGATATTAAAACTCAAGTTTCTGAAATTAGAAAAGTTAAAAAATATTCTTTAAAAGTTGGAGCTGCTGTAGGAGCGTCAGAGCAAGAATTTATTAGAGCAAAAGAAATTATTAATGAAGGCGTTGACTTAATTGTAGTGGATACAGCTCATGGACATACAAAAAAAGTTGGAGAAATTATTAAATATATTAAAAAAAGTAAAAACAACAAAATTGCTTTATGTGCTGGAAATATTGCAACTCCAGAAGCTGCAAAATTTTTAATTAAGTTAGGAGTAGATATAATTAAAGTTGGGATTGGTCCAGGCTCAATTTGTACTACCAGATTAGTTGCGGGCATTGGGGTTCCACAGCTAAGTGCAATTTTGTCAGTAAGAAATGGTATAAAAAACAAAAAAGTTAAAATTATTTCTGATGGAGGAATAAAGTATTCTGGTGATTTAGCAAAAGCATTTGCAGCAGGAGCAGATGCTGTAATGATAGGATCATTATTTGCAGGCACAAATGAGACCCCTGGAAAATTAATAAAAAAAAATGGCAAATTATTCAAAAGCTTTCGTGGAATGGGCTCAGTGGGAGCTATGAATAAAGGTTCAGCAGATAGATATTTTCAAAAAAAACAAAAAGATATATCAAAATATGTGCCAGAAGGTGTTGAAGGTTTTGTAAAGTATAAAGGTGATGTCGGAAGTATAATATATAAATTAGTTGGTGGCTTAAAATCTTCTATGGGATATTTAGGCTCTAAAAATATTATTGGGCTCAGAAATAAACCAAATTTTGTAAAAATTACTAAAGCAGGTTTTTATGAAAGTATGGTTCATAATGTTGATGTCATTAAAAGTGATAGTAAATACTAATGAGTAATATTTTAAAATTAATTTTTATTAGCGTCATATTTTTTTCATTTAACACTCATACATTCAGTAAAGAAAATTTTTTCAACAAAGCATTAAAACTTTATGAAAAAGAAAAGTATGAGGAAGCGCGTTTTTTATTTGAAAGAAGCATAGTTTTTAACCCAAAAGATGCAAATTCATATTTATACCTTGCTAAAATTTATAATCATGAAGAAAATCAGAGTAAAGAGGAGCACAATCTAGAAACAACCCTTCTTATAGAGCCTAATAATGAGGAAGCTATTTTAATGATGATGAAAATAGCCATTGAACAATCTAATTACGACAAAGTTAAAAATATGTCTGAAACGTTCTCAAAAGTTTGTAAGAATTTATGTGATGAAAATCAGGAAATTAAAGAGTCATTAAAAAATATAGATCCAAAAAATGAGTCTTGATCAAAATCTGGATAAAGTTGTAATCATAGATTTTGGTTCACAATTCACGCAATTAATTGCAAGAAGAATTAGGGAATTAGGAGTTTTTTCTGAAATTATAAGTCATAAAAAAATTAAAACTATAGATATTAACCAGAGTGTAAGAGGAATTATCTTATCTGGAGGTCCTTTAAATGTTTATCAAATCAATAAATATTCATTTGATAAAAAAATATTAGAATTGAATATACCAATTTTAGGAATTTGTTTTGGTCACCAAATTTTATCAAAATTAAATGGGGGTAGAGTAAAACAATCAAAACATCGTGAATTTGGACTAGCTAACATTTTCAAAAAAAGAGAAAGCCTATTAACTAAAAACTTCTATGGTGCCAAAAAAACCAAAGAAGTTTGGATGAGCCATGCAGATCAAGTTTCTATATTACCTAAAAATTTTAAGGTTATTGCTTCAAGTACAAATTCTAAATACGCCATAGTTGAAAATGAATTAAAAAAATTTTATGGAGTACAATTTCATCCAGAGGTTACTCATACCGAAAATGGAAAAAAATTAATTAGTAACTTTATATTTTTAATATGTAAAATCAAAAGAAATTGGTCTTCAAGAGATCAAAAAATAAAATTAATCACTGAAGTAAGAGATCAAATAGGTACCCATAAAGTTATTTGCGCTTTATCTGGAGGAGTAGATAGCAGTGTAGTTGCTCAATTATTAAATAAAGCAGTTGGTAAGAAATTATATTGTATTTTTGTTAATACAGGCCTTTTAAGAAAAAAGGAGGAAACTCAAGTAGTTCAAACTTTTAAGAAGAAATTAAAAATGAACCTTATTTATGTAAATGCAGAAAAGGAATTTTTAGGAAAATTAAAAAATGTTTCTGATCCAGAAAAAAAAAGAAAAATAATAGGAAATTTATTTATAAAAATTTTTGAACGATATGCCAAAAAAATCAAAAATGTAAAATTTTTGGCTCAAGGAACACTTTATCCCGATTTGATTGAAAGTAAATCTGTCACTGGCAGTCAAACTTCTAAAATAAAATCTCATCATAATGTTGGTGGTTTACCAAAAAAAATGAACTTAAAACTTGTCGAGCCATTAAAGTTTTTATTTAAAGATGAAGTTAGAAAATTAGGTTTAGAATTAAAATTAAGTAAAGAGATTATATCAAGACACCCTTTCCCTGGTCCAGGCTTAGCAATTAGAATGCCAGGAATTATTACTAATGAAAAAATTAAAATTTTAAAAGAAGCTGATTATTATTTTATACAAGCATTAAGGGAACACGGACTTTATCATAAAATATGGCAGGCATATGCCGCTTTGCTTCCTGTTAAAACGGTTGGTGTGATGGGTGATAATCGTACTTATGAGTATTTATGTCTTTTAAGAGCAATTACATCAGAAGATGGAATGACAGCAGATTTTTTTGAATTTAGAAAGTCGTTTATGCAAACAATTTCTAATAAAATAGTCAACAACATAAGAGGTATAAATAGAGTTGTTTATGATGTTACTTCAAAACCCCCAAGCACTATTGAATTAGAGTAGTTTTAAACTATAAAGTACCTCTATGAAATATTTACACACAATGATTAGAATTAAGAATGTAGATGAGTCTTTAAAATTTTTTTGTGATGGTCTTGGTCTTAAAGAAACAAGAAGAATGGAAGATGAAAAGGGAAGATATACACTTATTTTTCTTGCTGCACCTAATGATGATAAAGCAGAAATTGAATTAACTTATAATTGGGATGGAGACGAATTGGGAGAAGGCTCAAGAAATTTTGGTCATCTCGCTTACCGTGTAGATAATATTTATGAAACTTGTAAAAGATTAATGGATATGGGCTATACTATAAATAGACCGCCAAGAGATGGTCACATGGCATTTGTTAGATCTCCAGATAAGATTTCTATTGAAATTCTTCAAGAAGGAAACCTAGAGCCTAAAGAACCTTGGGTTTCTATGGAGAATTCTGGCTCTTGGTAAGCCAATGCATAAAAAAATATTATCTATAATTAGAAAAAAAAATAAAACCAAAATAGTGAGTTTATCTGCTTATTCTAAAAATGTAGCAGAGATTATCGATAACCACTGTGATATAGTTCTTGTTGGTGACTCGCTTGGGTCTGTTTTATATAATTACAAATCAACACGAGAAGTTTCATTAGATACAATGATCGAACATTCTAAAAGTGTGAGATTAGGAGTTAAAAAAAGTTTGATGGTCGTTGATATGCCTTATAACACTTATAGAAATTCCAAAGAGGCAATTAGGAATGCAAAAAAAATAATGTCAAAAACTAAATGTGATGCTTTAAAATTAGAGGGTGGAAAAAAAATTTATGAAATTATTAAAAGTTTAGTAAAGAATAATATTCCTGTTATGGGTCATTTGGGACTTCTTCCACAATCAGCTAAAAATTTTAAGTTTAAGGGTAAAAAAAATTACGAAAGAGAAAAAATTTTAAAAGAAGCAAAATTACTAGAAACTGCAGGTGTTTTTTCAATGGTATTAGAATGCATAGAAAGCTCACTAGCAAAGGCTATTACAAAACAAATAAAAATCCCAACCATTGGTATTGGAGCTTCAAATAATTGTGATGGGCAAATTTTAGTTTTTGATGACTTAATTGGTTTAAATCAAATTAATGTTAGATTTATAAAGAAATACACAAACATCAGAAAAGAGATTGCTAAAGCTGTATCAACTTATGCGAGAGAAGTGAGAAGTAAGAAATTTCCTTTAAAAAAACACTCTTATTAATTAAAAGTATTTTTTAAATTCTTCATTAATATTTAGAATTTCTAAATCTACCAGTCCACCAATAATTAATTGAAGACCAACAATTAATATAAATACTAAACCGACATAGGCTATCCAAATATGCTGTTGGATATATTTTGCCATATATGTGGCTAATGCACCTGTTAAAACTACAGATAAAACTAATCCAAAAATCATGAAGCCAAAATAACCTTTGGCTGCTCCAACTACTCCAATCACGTTATCAAAACTAATTGTAATATCTGCAAATAAAACTTTGTAAACACTTTTGATAAAAGAAGGTTCTTTTGATTTCTTGGTAGGAGATTTCTTTTCCTTTTTAATTTCAACTAAATCTTTCCTTAAATCATTAACGATCCATATTAATAATAGGCCTCCTAAAATTTTAATGAAATAAAACTTAAACAAGTATGTAGCAAATACTGCAAAAATAACTTTAAAAACTAAAGCACCAGCAACACCCCATAGAATAATTTTTTTTCTATTTTTGGGAACGAAATTTGCAGCTATAAGGCCAATTATAATTGCATTATCTGCAGCTAGAATTATATCTATAAAAATAATTTGTAATAAGATTATGGACTGTTCAATCAAGATAAAATTATATTAGTCTAATTTAATAAAATTTCAATGTGAGCTGTGTTTGTTTTTATTTAAGTAAGGTTTAAATCAGTATTTAGACTCTTTCACACCATCTATAACATCTTTTAACTCTGCATATTCTTCACAATTACAGCTTTCTAATACTTTTAGTCTTTCTTTTGCCAAAGCTAACCTGTTTGTTGCTACGTAAAGTTCTCCTAAATATTCATTTATACCTTTATGATTTGGATCAATTTCTAGACCCATTAAATAATATTTTTCACCATTTTCAAAATCTCCAAGTTTTCTAGTAGTAAAACCTAAATAGTTTAATGTATCAGCTTGATTTGGATTTTCTTTGTTTAATTTTAAAAGAATTTTTTGTGCTTTTTCATATCTTTTTTTGGCTTTTTCCAATTTACCTTTTTCTTCAAATTTTTTGGCAAATTTAATAGAATCTACTGCTTTAGCATAACCTGTTTTAACTTTAGCTGGTTTAGGATCAGATCCTGCAGAAAAAGAGTGTGCAGTAAAAAGTAATAAAAATAAAATTATATAAAAATTTTTTAACATCAAATAAATTTCTCCAAATGGTTTAAAGGTTTTAATATAAGTCCATTATCTAGCAAATTGTCTTTTATAGACTTAGCTGTAGCTAAAGCACTTTTATTATCTCCATGTATGCAAATAGAATCTATTTCACAAGGTATTTGTTTTCCACTGTGACAATTAAGTGACTGATTTTTAACCATTGATAAAACATGTTTTTTTGCATGTACTGGATCAGTTATCAAAGCGTGAGGTTTTTTTCTTGAGACCAAGTTTCCATCATCCTCATAATTTCTATCTGCAAAAATTTCACATGCAATTTTCATATTTAATTTTTTAGCAGCCTGTTCCATTTTTGAACCAGTTGGAACTAAATATATTAAATCTTTACTAATTTCGTTTATTGCGCTTGCTAAAGTCGTTGCTAAGTTAATATCTTCACATGCCATATTATTTAATGCTCCATGAGGCTTAATATGAGTAACGGTTTCTCCATGATTATGAGCAATTTTTTGAAGAATTTCATATTGATCAAAAATTAGTTTTTTTATTTCAACAGATGATAATTCCATCCTTTCACGTCCAAAATTTTCTGGATCATTGAATGATGGATGAGCACCAATACTAACTCCATATTTTTTTGATATTTGGACTACTTCATTCATAGATTGACTGTCTCCAGCGTGATATCCACATGCTACGTTAGCAGAATTTACTATTTCAAGTAAATCTGGATCATATTTATTTGAATGGTGTTTTGATTTTTCACCTAAATCACAATTTATATTAATTTCCATACCTTTAATTGTTGAAGTATAACATGGCATGATAAAAAATATATCAAATCTTGGTGACGCAGCATTGTATTGTGACTTTGGTATGCAGGTAAATAAAGCAACGAATTTAGAAGTAATAAAATATTTCAATACTATTAGAGAAAAAAAAATTAAGGGAATAAACAACCTTACTCCATCATATAATAAATTAATTATTTCATTTGATCTTAGAGTTACCAATTTTAGTGAAATTAAAAATAAAATTGAAAACTTAGATACAACCATTGAACAGAACAAAAATAATAAAAAAATTGAAGTACCTGTTTGTTGTGAGGAAAATTTCGCACTAGATAAAAATAGATTAGAAAAAAAATTAAATTTAAGTTATCAGGAAATTTTGACAAAGTTTTTTGATAAAGAGTATTTTTGTTATATGACAGGTTTTATTGCTGGAATGCCTTTTTTGGGAGATATAGATGAAAATTTAAGAACTCAACGTTTAGAAACTCCTAGAGTAAAAGTACCCCAGGGATCAGTCGGTATAACAGAACAATTTGCAAATATTTATTCTTTTGATAGCCCAGGAGGTTGGAATATAATTGGAAACACTCCTCTAAAAGTATTTGATGATAGTAAAGAGAGAGATCCAAATTTAATTAATCCTGGAGATACAATCGTTTTTAAAAAAATTTCACGACAAGAATATGAGAGTAGTAATGACAAGTAATTATTTCGAAATATTAAGGGGTGGCATTAATACAACTTTCCAAGATAAAGGAAGAGAAAATTTATATCATATTGGAATTCCTTTTAGTGGTGTAATGGATAATCGAAATTTCCTTTTAGCAAATAAATTAGTTGGCAATCATTTGACTGCTCCTGTTATTGAATTTGCTTATCAGGGCCCACATTTGAGATATACAGGTGATCAATTAAATTTTGCAATTACTGGAGACGTAATTTTTAAAATCAAAAAAAAAGATTATGAAATTGATGGAGATTGCTATCATAGCTACCATTTAGAAAATGGCGATGAAATTAACGTAATTTCTACGAACAAATCTGTTTATGGTTACTTTGCAATAGGGTCTGAAATTGATCTTAAATTTCAGTGGAATAGTTGTTCAATAAATACTAAAGCAAATATTGGTTCAAATAATGGAAAGAAATTAGATAGTGGACAAAAGATTAAACTATTAAAAATCAATTCTGACAAGACCCTTAAAAAAGTAAATTATATAAACAATAAAATTGAAAATATAAGAGTTATTAAAGGAACAAATTTTGATTATTTTTCAGATGAGGGAAAAAAAGTATTTTTTGAAAAAGAATTTATTGTTTCAAAGTTATCTGACAGAATGGGAATGAGACTTGAAGGGCCAAAAATTGAAAATATTGTAAATACCAATATTAAGTCTGAGGGTTTGGTCAAGGGTGTCATCCAGGTACCAGCTGATGGTAATCCAATAATTATGCTATCAGATCATGGCACAGTAGGGGGTTATCCAAAAATAGGTGTTGTAGTTAGCGTTGATTATGATCGCTTAGTGCAGTTAGCTCCAGGTTCGAAAGTGAAGTTTCAAGAAATAGAATTATCAGATGCAGAAACTTTATTTAAACTGTATGAAATGGAGACAAAAAATTTACTTAATCAAATTTGATGAATATAATCAGAAAATTACCAGGACCCTTATTAGTATTTCTGGGTGCATGTAGCTTAAGCTTTGGTGGATTAATAGTAAAATCTTTTGAGGGAGCAACTCTTTGGCAAATTTTATTTTGGAGAACTGTTTTTTTTCTAATTATAATTAGTCTTTACTTAATCATAACTTACAAAAAACAAGTATTTCGTTCATTCTATAATTTAGGTTTTCCAGGATTTATTGGAGGTTTTGTTTTATCGTTTGGTTTTTGCGGTTACGTTTTTGCGATGTACAACACTACTGTTGCAAACGCTAATTTCATTATTCAAACTCAAACAATCTTTTTAGCAATTTTTGGATATTTTTTTTTAAAGGAAAAAATTTCAGTCATCACACTCACTTCTATAATATTAGCAATTTCTGGTATTCTGTTGATGGTAGGAAACTCTTTATCTCCTGGTCAAATGACAGGAAATATTGCTGCATTTATAATGCCAATTTCGTTCGCAGTTTTAATATTAGTTGTAAGAAAATATCCTAATGTAGATATGGTGCCTGCACAATTTATTGCTGGGGTTTTTGCTCTAACCATTGGTTTTTTAATGTCTGGAAAAATTCTAATTTCTGCACATGATATTTTTTTAGGTTTCTTGGCAGGTTTTATGCAATTAGGATTTGGATTTATTTTAATTACAATTGGTGCTCAAAGAACACCATCTGCTATGGTTGGAATCATAATGTTGACAGAGGCAGTTTTAGGGCCGCTTTGGGCATGGATGTTTATTAATGAACAGCCACCATTTATAGTGATTATTGGAGGCGCAATTGTAATTTTTGCAGTATTACTTCAATTTTACAATCTTTATTCCTTAGAAAAAAAGACTGCTTAAAATATTGACATTGGTTAATATATGATAGAATATTTCTTATCGGGAGAGATCACAATTTAATGTGGCACCGAAGGAGCAACCACCCAGGAAACTCTCAGGTAAAAGGACCGTAACATATTAACTCTGGAAAGAGATTAGATTCTCGCCGAAGGAGTAAAACTCTCAGGCAAATATACAGATGGGTACGATAGAGTTAGTATGGAAATTAAAAAAACATCTTTAAATAAATTACATCAAGATAGTCAAGCTAAGTTTGTTGAATTTGCTGGTTATGAGATGCCAATTCAATACAGTAAAGGTGTTATTGAAGAGCATAAATTTACTAGATCTCATGCTGGTATCTTTGATGTTTCACATATGGGTCAATTATTTATTTATGGAAATGAAAATCTAACATCCGATCTTGAAAAAATTTTTCCTTTAGATTTAAAAAATCTTCAACAAAACTGCTCTAAGTATAGTTTTCTTATGAACGAAGAGGCAGGTATTTATGATGATCTTATAATTACCAAACTGGAAGATGGATACTTAATTATTTTAAATGCTGCATGCAAAGAAAAAGATTTTGAAATTTTAAGCAATATATTGTCTAAAAAATATAAAATGGAACTAAGTAACGATAGAGCACTAGTTGCAATACAAGGTCCAAAAGCAGTAGAAATTTTAAATGAAACCATAAATGGTGTTAAAAACTTAAGTTTCATGACTGGTGACTGGTTCGATTATAATGGCCAAAAGTTATTTGTTACTAGATCAGGATACACAGGAGAAGATGGTTTTGAAGTATCCATTCTAAATGATTTAGCTGAAGAATTCACAAAAAGCTTAATTAAGAAAGGTGCAGAACTTATTGGTCTTGGAGCAAGAGATACTTTGAGATTAGAGGCGGGACTATGCTTATATGGTCGTGATTTAGACCTTAATAAAACTCCAGTGGAGGCAAACCTTAAATGGGCAATATCAAAGGAAAGATTATCGAATGGAGGTTTTGTGGGCTCGGATAAAATAATTAACCAAATTAAGGAAGGTGCAAAACAAATAAGAGTTGGAATTAAACCTGAAGGCAGATTGATTGCAAGAGAAAAGACTAAAATTTTTAATGAGACTGAATTACCAATTGGAGAAATAACAAGTGGTACATTTGGTCCAAGTATTAATGGTCCAATTGCAATGGGATATGTTGATAAAGAATTTTCTAAAATTGATACTAAAATTTTATTAGAGGTAAGAGGTAAAAAACATCCAGCAAATATTTGTAAGTTACCGTTCTATAAAAAAAGTTACGTGAAAGGAGTGAATTAATGAGTGAAGTTAAATTTTCAAAAGAACATGAGTGGATTATTTTAGAGGGAGATGTAGCCACAATTGGTATAACTCAACATGCAACTGAAATGCTAGGTGATATAGTGTTTGCAGAATTACCTGAGAAGGGCTCAAATGTTGAAAAAGATGGAACCGCTGGAGTTGTTGAATCTACTAAAGCAGCAAGTGACGTTTATACACCTGTTAGTGGGGAAGTTGTTGATATAAACCAATCCATTGTTGATGATCCTGCAAAAATAAATGAGGATCCTGAGGGTACAGCTTGGTTTTTTAAATTAAAGATGAAAGATATTTCTGAGTTAGATAGTTTAATGAATAAAGAGGAATATGATAAGTTTGCAAAGGAGAGCTCTAGTTAATGTTACATAATTCACAAAAAGATTTTTTGAGAAGACATATCGGTCCGTCTGAAGATGATCAAAAAAAAATGCTCAGTGAACTTAAATATAGTTCTTTAGATGACCTTATAAAAAATACTGTTCCAGAGAAAATACGGTTTAAAGGTGAACTTAATATTGGCGAGTCTAATTCAGAATATGAAGCGCTAAGAAAATTAAAAGCAATTTCAAAAAAAAATAAGATTTATTCGAATTTTATTGGCATGGGTTATTATGGAACTTATACACCTTATGTGATTTTAAGAAATATATTAGAAAATCCTGGTTGGTATACTTCATACACACCTTATCAGCCTGAAGTAGCTCAAGGTAGGTTAGAAATGTTACTGAACTTCCAACAGATGATTGTTGATTTTACTGGTATGGACATTGCTAATGCATCTTTACTTGATGAAAGCACAGCTGCTGCTGAAGCCGTGGGTTTGAGTTACAGATTAAATAAAAGCGATTGCAAACTAGTATTTGTATCAGAAAACTGTCATCCACAAACGATTGATCTTATAAAAACTAGGGCAGAACCTATGGGGCTCAAAGTTCTTGTTGGGAATGAAGATAAAGTTTTAAATAATTTAAAAGAGGATGTTGTATGTGGAATTTTACAATATCCTGGAACTTTAGGTGACATTAAAGATCCAAGTGAGTCAATAAGTAAAATCCATAAAAAGAACGGTAAAGCGATACTTGCTTGCGATTTACTTTCACTTGCTAAGTTGAAAACACCAAGAGAACTTGGTGCTGATATAGCCGTGGGTAGTTCTCAACGTTTTGGAATTCCGATGGGTTATGGTGGACCTCACGCAGCATTTTTCGCGACAAAAGATGAATATAAAAGATCTTTACCTGGTAGATTAGTAGGGGTTTCAGTGGATAGACACGGAAATAAAGCCTACAGATTATCGTTACAAACTAGAGAACAACACATTAGAAGAGATAAAGCTACAAGCAACATTTGTACAGCTCAAGCCTTATTAGCAATTGTGTCAGCAGCATATGCTATTTACCACGGTCCAGATGGAATTAAAAATATTTCTGAAAGAGTATCTCAATTAGCAAAAAATTTTGCTGATAAAATTAAACAATCTGGATATGAATTGTATTCAGATTATTTTTTTGATACTGTAACTATTATCACTAGAGATAAGACTGATCAGATTTTCGAAAATGCTTTAAATCAAAAAGTTAATATTAGAAAAGTAAATTCAGAAATGTTATCTGTATCTTTCGATGAAAGAAAAAATGTTTATAGAGTAAATCAACTACTAAAAATTTTTAATGCAGCAGAATCAATTAAAAAAGAAGACCCTGTAGCAAATTTAGTAAATTTACCAAAAAATTTAATTAGAACTTCTAAATATTTAGAACACCCTGTTTTTAATTTATACCATTCAGAGACAGAAATGCTTAGATATCTTAAAAAGTTAGAAGATAAAGATATAGCTCTTAACAGAACCATGATTGCATTAGGCTCATGTACTATGAAATTAAATGCTACTGCAGAAATGATACCTATTTCATGGAGAGAATTAGCTGAGCCCCATCCGTTTGTGCCGGTTGAACAGATGGAGGGTTATAGAGAATTGTTCACTGATCTTAAAAATTGGCTAAGATCAATTACTGGTTTTTCCGGAGTTTCGCTTCAGCCAAATGCAGGCGCTCAAGGTGAATATGCGGGATTAATGGTAATACGAAAATATCACCTAGACAGAGGTGATGAAAATAGAAATATATGTTTAATACCTAGCTCAGCACATGGAACAAATCCAGCAAGTGCACAAATGGTTGGAATGAAAGTTGTAGTAGTTGATTGTGATAAAGAAGGAAATGTAGATTTTGAAGATTTAAAGAAAAAAGCAGAAACACATTCAGAAAATCTTGGAGCTTTGATGGTTACATACCCATCTACACATGGTGTTTTTGAAGAAAAAATATCAGATATCTGTGATTTAATTCATAAACATGGTGGTCAAGTTTACATGGATGGCGCAAACCTGAATGCGCTCGTAGGCATTGCAAAACCTGGAAATTTTGGTCCAGATGTTTGTCATATAAACTTACACAAAACTTTCTGTATTCCACATGGTGGTGGAGGACCAGGTATGGGTCCAATTGCTTGCAAAAGACATTTACAAGTTTATCTGCCCAATCATCCAGTGGTTAAAGATTGTGGTCCTGCAACAGGTATAGGCGCAGTTTCCGCAGCACCTTGGGGTAGTTCAAGTATTTTATCTATTTCATGGATGTATATAAAAATGATGGGATCTCAAGGTTTGAAATTAGCAACAGAAGTTGCCATTTTAAACGCCAATTATATAGCTCATAGATTAAAAAACCATTTTCCAATTTTATACAAAGGTACTAATGGGAATGTTGCCCATGAATGTATAATTGATATTAGATCAATTAAAAGCGAAACAGGTGTGAGTGAGGAAGACATTGCAAAAAGATTAATAGACTATGGGTTCCATGCACCAACCATGTCGTGGCCAGTTGCTGGTACAATGATGATTGAACCAACTGAGAGTGAAAGTTTACCAGAAATAGATAGATTTTGTGACGCTTTAATAAATATTAAAATGGAAATAGAAATGATTAAGTCGGGTAAATTTGATAAAGTAGATAATCCAATTAAAAATGCACCTCATACTGATATTGAACTTTCATCAGATGAATGGGAACACAAATATTCTAGACAGCAAGCAGCGTATCCTGCAAAATTCTTGAAAACAAATAAATTTTGGCCTCCAGTCGCAAGAGTAGACAATGTTTATGGAGATAAAAATATTTTTTGTACTTGTCCTAGTATGGATGAGTTTAAAGAAGATGCAGCATAAAAATTAATGAAAATTGCTGTTGTTGGTTCGGGTATTTCTGGTTTAAGTGCTGCATACTATTTATCAAAAAAACATCATGTAGATCTTTTTGAAAAAGAAGACCGTTTTGGTGGCCACTCACATACAATCGATCTTACTTTTGAAGAAAAAAAAGTCTCTGTTGATATAGGTTTTATTGTATTTAACTTTCAAACATACCCAAGTTTAATAAAATTTTTTAAAGAAAATAATATTGAAATTGAAAAGAGTGACATGTCTTTTTCTGTTTCAGTTGATAATACCAATTTTGAATATTGTGGAAAAGGATTAAGTGGTATTTTCTCTAATAGATTAAATTTGTTTAATTTAAAATTTTTAAAAATGTTCTTTGATATAATTAAATTTTATAAAAAAAGTGATCAAGAAAGTATCTCAGAAGAAAAGTCAACGTTAGGTGAATATCTCGAAAATAATAGATTATCAAAACCATTTATAGACTACCATATAATTCCAATGGTTTCAGCTATTTGGTCAATGCCTCCATTAGAGGCAAGTAAGATGCCAATAAGTTTTTTTTTAAAATTTTTTCAAAATCATGGTTTATTTAAATTAAAAAACAGACCTCAATGGTATACTGTATCTAATAGAAGCAGAACTTATGTAAATCACATCATATCAAACATTAGTGGTGAGCATTATAAAAATTATAAAGTAAAAAAATTAAAAAGAAAGTCTTCAGGTATTGATTTATACTATGGAGGGCAAAGTGAGTTTTTTGATTATGACAAAGTAGTTATAGCAACTCATGCAGATGAAGCTTTAGAAATAATTGATAATCCAACAGAGGACGAAAAAAAAATTCTATCTAATTTTAGCTATAAAGAAAATATTGCGTATATTCATACTGATGTTAGAGCCATGCCTAAGAACAAAAAAGCGTGGAGTTCTTGGAATTCATCTATCGACGATAAAGATGTTGAAAAGAACTCAATTAGTTATTGGTTAAATTTGTTACAAAATTTAAAGTGCGAACAAGATATTTTTTTGACCTTAAATCCATATTTTGAGATTGATAAGTCAAAAATACTTAAAAAAGTTAGATTTACTCATCCATATTATGATCAAAAAGCATTGGATACGCAACACGAGCTGTCTAAATTACAAAATCAAAAAGATTTACTTTTTTGTGGGAGTTATTTTGGTTACGGATTTCATGAAGATGGAATAAAATCATCTATTGAAATGCTGAATAACCTTAATGATTAACTCTTGTATTTACACTGGAACAGTAATCCATAAACGATTTAAACCTAAAGAGCATTTCTTTAAATATAAAGTTTTTTCATTGTTCATAGATTTATCTGAACTTGAGACATTAAATGATAAAATAAGATTTTTTTCTCTAAATCGTTTTAATTTAATCAGTTTTCAAGAAAAAGATCATGGAGATCGAGACGGTTCATCCCTCGTCGAATGGGTAAAAAAAAACCTGAAACAAAATAATATTAATTCGGAAAATATTAAAATTAAACTTTTGTGTTACCCAAGAATATTGGGATACGTATTTAATCCACTCAGTATTTTTTTTGTTTACGATGATCAAGAACAGTTAATATCAATCTTATATGAAGTAAAAAATACTTTTGGAGAACAACATACTTATGTATTTAGAGTGGATGATAAAAATAATTTAATAAAGAATAATTGCTCAAAGAAATTCCATGTATCTCCATTTATTGAAATGGACTGTCAATATTTTTTTAAAATATTAAAACCAGGAGATAAATTATCTGTAATTATTGACCAATATGATAAGGACGGAAAGATTTTGTTTGCTTCTCAAGATGGTGTAAGAAATGACCTAAATAGTAAACACTTAATTAAATCTTATCTAAAACATCCTTTAATGACTTTAAAAATTATATCTGCGATACATTTTGAAGCGTTTAAATTGTGGTTAAAAGGAATAAAGTTAGTCAAAAAAAGGTTTAATATCAAAAACAATTTAACAGTCGAGAATTAATGTTTTTAAATAAAATATCAGATAAATTGGTTTTTAATTTTTTGAGTAAGATTGATTATGGATATCTCGAGATTAAAACTTTTGATGGAGAACTTCTCAAGTTTGGAAATCAAGAAGAACCACTTAGTGCTAATATAATTATAAAAAAACCAAATTTTAATTATAATTTAATACACGGTGGAAGTATTGGTTTTGCTGAGTCTTATATGAGAGGTGAATTTGAAACAGATAATCTTTCTAATCTGATAGAGTTAACAGCAAGAAATATTAAAATTATCCATAGGTTTTCTGGTTTACTTGATGTGCCAGTAATTAATTATATAAAAAACAAAATAATTAAAAATACAAAAAGTAGGAGTAAAGAAAATATCGCAAAACATTATGATTTAGGAAATGAATTTTTCTCATTATGGCTTGATGATACTTTAACTTATTCAAGTGCCATATTTAATGATCATTCTGAAAATTTATCTGAAGCGCAAAACAATAAATATCAAAAATTAATCGATCTTATTAAACCAAATAATGGTGACAAAGTTTTAGAAATTGGCTGCGGTTGGGGTGGTTTTGCTGAGTACTTAGGTAAAAAATATGATGTAAAACTTGATTGTATAACCATTTCAAAAAAACAATTTGAATACGCCAAAGAACGAATTCACAAATGTGGTTTGAATGAAAAAGTTAATATTGAGATAAAAGATTATAGAGATTTACAAGGAAAATATAATTCTATTGCTTCAATAGAAATGATTGAGGCTGTTGGGCAAAACTATCTTGATGCTTATTTTAAAACCATAAAAGACAATTTATCAGGTGGTGGTAAAGCGGCTATTCAAGCAATAACAATTGATGACAGTTTATTTGATAGATACAAAAACAAACAAGATTTTATTCAAAAATATATATTTCCTGGAGGATTTCTTCCCAACAAAAACAGCATAAATAAATATGTTTCAGATAACGGTTTAACAGTTAACTCATATATCTCATATGCAGATCACTATGCTAATACTTTAGAAATTTGGAGAAATGAATTTGTTAAGAAATGGGAATTGATTAAAAATCAAGGATTTGATTTAAAATTTAAAAGAATGTGGGAGTTTTATCTATCCTACTGTGAAGCTGGTTTTAAATCAAAGAATATAGATCTAATTCAATTTTCACTTCAAAACAAATAACTGATAAAAAGGATATATATGCAAAATATTAAATTAATTAAATCTATTTCATTGATAATTTGTGCTTTCTTAATTACAAGTTGTTCAAATAATAGTGCTATGAAACCAGAAGATTTTAAAAATAAAGAACCAAGATTAATAATAGAAGAATATTTAAGTGGAAATGTTAAGGCATGGGGTGTTTTACAAAATAGATCAGGTAAAGTTACAAGACAGTTTAATGCTGATTTAAATGGGACATGGGATGGCAAACAGTTAATCTTAAAAGAAAAATTTAATTGGGATGATGGTGAAGTTCAGGATAGGGAATGGACAATAAATAAAATTGATGAACATAATTATGAAGGAACTGCAGGTGATGTTGTAGGTAAAGCTAAAGGTTATTCGTATGGTCCAGCTTTTAAATTTGAATATGTTTTATTAGTTCCAGTAAAAGGAAAAGAATTAAAAATTACATTTGATGATTGGATTTTTAAACAAGATGACCGTGTTGCAATAAATAGAGCAACGATGACAAAATTTGGTTTTAAAGTTGCTGAGCTGACAGTAGTATTTGTTAAAGATTAATTATTTCTTTTGATATTTTGTCAATCGACCTACTAAATTAAAATATAATTTACTAGGCAGAAAACTTAAAATTTTAAGTGTGAGTGTAAGTGCTTTTGGAAAATGAATCTCAAAAGAATTTTTATTAACCAACCCATCGTAAATTTGATCTGCAGCATATTCTGGTGTCTTTAGGAAAGGCATTTTAAAATCATTTTTATCTGTCATTGGAGTTTTTATAAATCCAGGTGATACTAAACAAACTCGAACGTTAGATCTTTTAAAATCAAAATATAGGCTTTCAGCTAAATTATTTAACGCAGATTTAGATGGACCATAGCCTGTAGAATTAGGTAGACCTCTGTACCCAGCGATAGAGGAAACTATTGTAATTATACCATTTTTTCTGTTTTTAAAGTGTTGCTCAACAGCTTTAATAGTATTTACAGTTCCAAAAAAATTTACTTTAAATACCTCTTCCATTTGTTCTACATCAATGTCTTTTTCTTTTTTAGGGTTCCATGTTCCTGTTGAAAAAAAACAAATATCGATATCATTAAATTTATTTTTAATTTCATTGAACACTTCAACACAATTTTCTTTATGAGTAACATCTAAAGGAAAAGCTGATATATTTTCATATTGATCACAAAGTTCGTTTAATAATTCTACTCTTCTTGCAGAAATAGCAACATTCCATCCTTTACTAGAAAATTTAATAGCTAAGGCTTTACCGATACCTGTACTCCCGCCTGTGATCCATATTGTTTTTTTATTCATACTTAATCGTATATATTACTAACATGTTTAAAAATAAATTTTTAACATTTATGTCCTTTCTTCTGGTCACTTTTGGAGCTTCAGCTATTGGAGGCTTATCTACAATAAATTACAAAGAGCCATGGTATTCATTATTAAATAAACCAAGCTTTAATCCTCCAGATTGGGTTTTTGGACCTGTGTGGACGACTTTGTATTTGATGATGACACTTGCAATATGGTTATTTTGGCACTCAAAGAGTAGTGATAAAAATACAGTTTATGTTTATTTAATTCATCTGCTATTTAATGCAACTTGGAGTGTAGTTTTCTTTGTTGTTCACAATATGGTCTTGGCTTTATTTGTATTAATTTTATTAATTGGACTGATAATTAATCTCATTTTAAGATTTAAACGTGTCAATGTAGTTAGTTACTATTTAATGATTCCTTATTTACTTTGGTGTAGCTTTGCACTATTCCTCAATATTAATCTAATAATGATAAATTAATATGGATGATGTTGTAGTAATAGGTGGTGGAATTATTGGGGCAGCAACAGCCTATTTTTTATCTAAAGAGGGCAGAAAAGTTAAAGTAATCGAGAGAGATCCCACATACAAAACTGCATCATTCCCTTTATCTTTAGGTGGGTTTAGAAGACAATTTTTCCAAAAAGAAAATATTCTATTAGGAAAATTTGCTAGAGAATTTATTAATCAAATCCCACAATTATTAAAAACTGAAAAAAATCCAAACCCTACTGCTAGTATGGTAACAAATGGTTATTTGTTAATGTTTGGACCCGAACATGCCGAAGAACAATACCGAGCATTAGAAAATCATAAGAAGTGTGAGGCAGGAACAAAAAATATTAAAGGTTCAGAATTATCAGATATATTTCCTTATATAAGTAATGAGGGAATAGAAACAGCAACTTATACAGATAACCAAACTGAAGGTTGGATTGACCCTTTTCTTTTTCATACAGCTTTAAAAAGCAAAGCAATTGAGCTTGGAGCTGAATTCATTAAAGGAGAAATTAAAAACATTTCTGAAGTCAAGGCTAAAACTATTGTTTCTGCTGCAGGTTGTTGGACAAAAAAATTACTTGAAGATATTCCTGTAGTACCACAAAAGCACACAGTATTTAGAGTTAAATGTCCAAAATATATAAAAGAAATGCCTCTAACAGGAGACCTAACAACAGGAGTTTATTGGAGACCAGAGGGCGGTGAATACCTCGCTGGATCACCTATTTCTGTGTTTGATGCTGATGACTTAGAACCAGCATGGAATGATTTTGAAGAGTTGGTATGGCCAGCATTAGCAAAAAGAATTCCAGCTTTTGAAGAACTTAAATTAACTGGGGGATGGGCTGGATATTATGATTGCAACAAATTAGACAATAATGCAGTTGTTGGAAAGCACCCAAAGTATGAAAATGTTTATATGGCATCAGGTTTTACGGGAAGAGGATTAATGCAAGCACCTGGTATTGGAAGAGCCCTAACAGAATTAATTACTACAGGATCTTATCAAACAATAGATATAACTGATTTTTCAGTTGAGAGGGTTCTTGGAAATAAAGCTAGACCAGAACCTTATGTTTTGTAAAAGACAATTATTTATAAATTTATTGTGAAATTAAAACAAAAATTAAATATAAATTTTTTTATATTTATTTTATTTGTTTTTATAATTTATTTTTTAATTAAACATCAAATTATTTATCCAACAATAATACCCATGATTTATAATGGAGGAGTTAATATTTTTGCTGATTGGTCAGTTTTAATTAATGCAAATATATGTTTTGATAAAGGATTTGACGTTTATTCTAATAATCCATGTGATCAATGGGGCAGAAAACATGTATATGGGAATATATTATTAAATATCCCTTTTATTCAAAGTTTTAAAAATTTTTATTTTTTTATATTTCCAATATTATTTAATTTATTATTTTTATACGTAACTATTAATTTCTTTAAGTTCAAAAATTACATCGAATATTTTATGATTTTTCCGTTTATGCTAAGCCCATCAATAATACTTTCAATAGAAAGAGCAAATATAGATATAATTATTTTCTTAATTGTAGTTTTTATTTCTTTTAACAAAAAATTATTATTTAATTATATTCCTTTACTTTTTGTAACATTATCAAAATTTTATCCAATATCTTTAGCCACTATCTTCTTATTTGAAAAAAAATTTTCAAAAATAATTTTAAATTTTATAGTATTTTTTATTTTAATAATATCGTTGTTGTATCTACAATATGATGACTTAGTGAAAATTTTTAACAATTCTAAACAATTTATAGGAGGAGGAATATATAACTTCTCATTCAATGGTCTAGCTTTATATATAACTAGTCTAAATATTATAATTGATAATAAAAATTTAAATTGGATAAAATACTTGTGTATTTTTGTTTTCTTAATAATACCAATATTAATCACTTTAAGGTTCCAAATAAGATTTATTTTTAAAAATTATATTATTAAAGATAAATTGACTGAAAATATCTATGAAAATAGACTTTATCTTTTATCCTCGGTTGTAATATTAAGCTGCTATTTTTTATTTTCTAACTATATTTATAGAGAAATTTTCTTTTTAGGATTAATACCTTGGATACTTAAGGAAAGAGAAGTTAACTCAAATAAGAACTTTATAAATTTTTATTATTATATTCTTTGTACCAAGTTTGTTATTAGTTTTATAATAACTTATATTATTAGAAATGAATATTTCCTTTTAATAAAACCAATCCTCATATTTATTAAGCATAGTTTTGATTTTTATTTAATTACAATAATTTTAATATTTTTATTATCATCAATTATTTTTTTCTATCAAAAATTGAGAAATAATCAGGTTCCACAAAATGTTTGATATTTCTCTTTTGATATTGGTGCTGGAGATTGAAACTCCAAAATATCAATTTTAGGGCTATAGGGATTTTGTATCACTGATAATAATTTATATAGTGTTTCATAATTATTTTTATTTGCATTAGATAATGCTTCCTCTACCTTATGGTTCCTTGGAATAATGACTGGATTAACTTTTTTCATCAATTGAAATTGATTTTCTTTATTAGAATTGTTTAAATTTGATCGATTGTTCCATGCTTGTACCCATTCCATAAATCTTTTATCATTATAAATTTCATCCTTAATTGGCATATCCATTAAATAACAAAAAGTATTTGTATAATCTGCTTTACTTTCTTCCATCCAATTCAATAAGGAATTAACAAGTTTTAAATCATCTTTATTATCACCAATTAAACCAAGTTTAGATATCATCATATCCAACCATTTTTGTTCATAAATAGTTTGAAAGTTATCTATAATTTGAGTTGCAGTCTTAATAGCCTGGTCTTCATTTTTATCGATAAGAGGAATAAGACACTCAGCAAATCTAGCTAAATTCCATTTAGCAATGGGTGGTTGATTAGAAAATGCGTATCTTCCAAATTTATCAATTGAACTAAAAACAGTTTTCGGATCATAGTGATCCATAAAAGCACAGGGACCATAATCTATAGTTTCACCTGAAATCGCCATGTTATCTGTATTCATCACTCCATGAATAAATCCAACCCTCATCCAATTAACTATTAGCTGACATTGTTTTTCAATTACTAGATTCAATAAATCTACAGCCTTTGTTCTCGATAATTTAATTTCTGGATAATGTCTATCAACTGTGTAATCAACTAACATTTTCAATTCATCAATATTTTGTTTTGCAGCAATGTATTGAAATGTTCCAACTCGGATATGACTTGAGGCAACTCGTGTTAGTATTGCACCTTCTAATAAATTTTCCCTTACCACCTTTTCTCCAGTTTTAGTCACCGCAAGACTTCTCGTTGTTGGTATGTTTAATGAATGAATAGCCTCACTTATAATATACTCTCTTAGCATTGGTCCTAATGCAGCTCGACCATCTCCACCTCTCGAAAAAGAAGTTCTGCCAGATCCTTTGAATTGAATATCGTATCGCTTTTTTTGATTAGTTACATGTTCACCAATTAAAACTGCTCTTCCATCACCTAACATTGTAAAATGTCCAAATTGATGTCCAGCATAAGCTTGGGCTATAGAATTAGTTCCTTCAGGCAGAATATTTCCTGCAAATAGAGCAGATAATTCATTTTTATCTATTTTAGAAAAATCAAGCCCTAATTCCTTTGCTAAGTCTTCATTTAAGATAACCAACTCAGGATTTAAAACTGAAACAGGTTTAATAATTTCCTTAAAAGCTTCTGGTAATTTTGAATAAGAATTATCAAAATTCCAATTAATATAGTTTTTCACAAATTTATAAGTTCCAAATATTATTTAAAATCTCTTCTCTTCTACATGCTGTTTTATATTCCAAATATCTCTGAAACTTTTTAACATAAAAATCTTGGTGGTAAACTTCAGCTTCGTAAAATTTATCAAAACTTCTTACGTAAGTAACAATCTCTTTGTTAAATTTGTTTTCTAATTCTTTTACACTATTTTCTATCAGTTTTTTTTCTTCATCATTTTGATAAAACGCGACTGATCTGTAGCTATATCCTTTATCGCAAAATTGCCCATAAGGATCAAAGGGATCTATATTTTTCCAAAAAATATTAAGTAATTCTTTAAAAGAAATGATTTCTTTGTCATAGACAATTTCAACAACCTCAAAATGACCAGTTTTACCATAAGTCACCTCTCTGTAGGTCGGGTTTTCTGTAGTACCCCCAGAGTAACCTGATATCACTTCTTCTACTCCACTTAATTTTTCATAAACTTCTTCCATACACCAAAAACATCCACCAGCAAAATATGCCTTACCCTTTTGATTAGCTTCAGCTGCAGTAATAAATGAGATAATAAAAAATATGATAGTAATAAATTTCATTAACTATCATAAACAAAAAACTTGAATTAAGTCTATGATATTAAAGGTAGCTACTTTTAGTAAACTACCTTTAATAAGTATTCTTTTGATTATTTTTTCTTATATTTAGCCGCTTCTTCAGATCCACCTGTAGCTGATCCTTTACTGTATGAGTGAGCACCCATTCCAGCTAATTGGCCGTCTTTTACAATAAGATATTGATCTCTAATTTCACTACCTTCAAAGAAACATTCCAAAATTTCTCTTACTCCATCAGCATATCTTGTTTGAGCCGATAATGAAGTTCCAGAAGTATGTGGTGTCATTCCATGATTTGGCATAGTTCTCCAGACATGATCATTTGGAGCTGGTTGTGGAAACCAAACATCTCCTGCATAACCACTTAACTGTCCACTTTCTAAAGCTTTTGCAATAGCCTCACGGTTACAGATTTTTCCTCTAGCAGTATTTACAATATAAGCACCTTTTTTCATTTTACTTATCATTGCATCATCAAATAAGTTTTCAGTTTCTGGATGGAGAGGACAATTTATTGTGACTACATCACAGACTTTGACCATAGATTCTACAGACTCGTGAAAAGTTAAATTTAATTCCTTTTCAACACTGTCAGGTAATTTATGTCTGTCAAAGTAATGTAAATGTACATCAAAAGGTTTCATCTTTCTAAGTGCATCTAAACCGATACGACCTGCAGCAACTGTTCCAATATGCATACCCTCAACATCGTAAGATCTTTGAACTGCGTCAGCAATATTCCAACCACCCTCATTAACAATTCTATGTTGATTATGATAATCTCTTACCATTGAAACAATCATCATAACAATATGTTCGGCAACTGATCTTGAATTACAAAATGTGACTTCTACAACATCAATTTTGTTATCCATTGCTGCTTGTAAATCAACATGGTCTGATCCTATTCCTGCAGTAATAGCCATTTTTAAATTTTTAGCTTTTGCAATTCTTTCTTTTGTTAAATAGTAAGGAAAAAATGGTTGAGATATAACTATATCAGCATCAACGATGTGCTTATCAGCTTCACATCCTTCTCCATCTTTACTATTTGTAACAATAAATTCATGACCGTTAGACTCTAAATATTTTTTTAATCCTAATCCTCCTGAAACACATCCTAATAATTCACCTGGTGTGAAGTCTCTACCTTTTGGACTTGGTAAAGTCATTCCATCTGGATACTTTTCTAATTTAGGAAGATCGCTAAGTGGGTATGACTTTGGCATTCCACCTTTAGGATCATCATATAATACGCACAATATCTTCATTTACTCTCCTGTATGTAATAAATATTAATTCATTTTTGGCCATCTAACCTCATTTTTAATGGGCTAGCAAACAAATTATTTCTTAGAGGGGTAATTTTTTTTTAAGATAAATCGATTGAGAATTATTGCAAAAATTAGAATGATTATTGAACCAGAAATCACAGGGGTCAATAAGTAGTCTACCGATACGCTACCCATTATGACTATAATGGGATTACCACCAGCTGGCGGATGAGTTACATTAAATAAAATCATTAATCCAACACCAAAACCTACAGCTAAAGGTATCGTTAAATATAAAGATAAAGGGATAAAGTATAAAACAATCATTCCTACAATTGTTGTAAGGACGTGACCAAAGAAAACATTTTTAGGTTGTGCGAAAGGACTTTCTGGATATCCGTAGAGTAGCACCATAGAAGATCCAAAAGAAGCAATTAAAAATATTCCATACTCAGTTTTGTAAGTTAAAAGAGTAAGTATTCCAATTGTAATAATCGAAAAGAGTCCTGCGTAGAATGATTGCTTTAAATTTCCCATAATTTAATTTGATACAATCTTTTTTAAAGCATTGAACGGAAGAAGAATACATTCTTTTCTTGATATATTTTTTTGATCAAATAATTTACTTAAAAAAGACCATTTTTTTTCAATACTTTCCTGCTCTTTATTAAAAAAAGATCTTGCATAATCACACAGCTCTTTAATTTTGTTTTTTTTGGAGTTTATCAAATTTTTTGACAATAGACTTGCAGAAGCCTGACAATAAACACATGATTTTCCCTGGTAGCCAAAATCAACAAGTTTTTCATTTTTAATGATTAACTTAATTTGAATTTCATCACCACATAAAGGGTTTTTAGATTTTGCAGCATGAGTGTAGTTTTTGATATTTTTGTTATTTTCTGTATCTGAAGCAATCTCTAAAATTTTTAAATCCATATAAACTTTTAATTTTATTTCATATATATCACTGATTTTATAATTAGATTTAAAATATATTTTTGTTGTAGAAAATTCTATTTAGAATTAGATTTCGGCATATGAT
>CACHUY010000011.1 GCA_902583295.1 uncultured Pelagibacteraceae bacterium
ACTTAATTCTTTATTTTTAATTAAATAGTAATCTGCAATCATAATACCAAACAAAGGACCAAAAAAAGAAGAGATAGTGTCAACAAAAGATAAAATACCGATTTGACTTAGCACTGAAAACCAAAATATCGATATAATAAATCCTAAAAGTCCAATAATTAAACTAGAAAATTTCAAATTTAATTTACTGGGAATAAAGTTAATTAAAGAGTATTGTGATGGAATAAAATTTGAAACTAAATTAGTAGAAATAGAAGCTACTATAATAAAAAGTAAAGCAGTTATTGTAATTGCCAAATTATCAAACTTTCCGATAATATCGTTAGGACTAGTTAAGATCGAAGTTAAATCTAAGAATTTTAAATTAAGAAAAACATCAGATCCGATTACTATAAAAACTGAAAAAAAAGAAAAAATAACTAAGTTAAATATTAAACTTATATTTCCTTTTTTTAATTCTTTTTCACTTTGAACATATCTTGAAAAATCTCCAAAATTTACTAATAAAATTGAAAAATATGCGAACATAGTTCCTGCAATTGTGATCAGAGGCAAAATGTTATTTTTATCAATTAAATTTTTATAATTGAAAACTTCAACAAAAGCTTGGGATGTTGTTTTAACATCACTAAGTAGTAAGATGAAAAAAAATAATAATATTCCTAAATAAACTATTGTTGCTGAATAATTAATAATTTTTTTGTTAAAATTTATTCCTATACTAAATAAGAAACTTTGAAATGAAATGGCAATAATTATTGATGTCCAATCAATTATATTTAAACCTAAAACAAAAGTTAAAAATATATTATTTTCAAGTATTGAACTATCTATACTAAATAAAAAAATTCTAATTAAATAGGTAAAGGCTTTTGATAAAAAATATGTTTGAACTCCAAACATAAAGATACCAATTACACTTCTTAAAAAACCGAAATACTTTGCTCCTTTAAAACCTAAAGATGATCGAAGAAAAACAGCAAATGGCAAACCATACTTTTGAGAAGGTTTTCCAATTAAATTTGATAAAAAATATACCAATAAAGATCCAATAAGAGTGCCAAAAAAAACAACAAAAGTATTTAAATCATAAACAATGTATAAAGAAGCTATTAACGAAAATGCTATTACACTTTGAATGTTTACTGCCCAATAACAAAATAAATCTTTCCAATTCCAAACTTTGTAATTAGGATTTACACTAACAAGATCCCAATTAGATAGTGAGTATTTAACTTTTTTACGACTCATATTTAAATAATAAACTAATTAAGTGTGATACAATATCTTTTTTTAGATATTTAAACTTTTTACATATGAAAAATTTAATTAAAAATAACTTAGGTTATTTTGCAATGTTAATGGCAGTAATTGGTTTTGGGTCTGGTCCACCATTTGTAACTTTAGCTTTAAAAGAATTTTTTATAATAGATCTATTAGCTGTAAGATTTTTAATCGCATTTGTACTTATGCTTTTATTTTGTATTTTGATGAGGGTTGATATTTCTGTAAAGCAAGTAGGTCTAAAACCCTTTTTAATGGGATTACTTAATCCATTTCTTGTAACATTGTCTTTTCACGTAGGGTTGTTATTGACTAGTCCAATTAATGGAGTGGCTATAATAAGTACACTTCCGCTTATACAGCCATTTGTAGCAAAAATTTTTTTAAATGAAAAAATTGAGCTTAAAGTAATTATAGGAGTATTGATAACTCTTGCGGGAACTTATTTATTACTTACAAATCAATTCAATTCAGGTGCAGGTAATTATCTTGGTGACTTAATTATTTTTTTAGGAATGCTTTGCGCTTCAATAAATGAAGTTATTGGAAGAAAGTACATGCAAACAAAAGTTAATCAGCTATCTGTAAATACTTTTCAATATTTTACAGGATTTGTGCTTTCTTTTTTAATTCTTTTTATTATTTGGCCAAATTCAAGCTTTCAATATACTTTTCATTTAGACTTTACGCCATCAGTAATGGCTGCTTTAACTTTATCTTTTATTACTTTTGCCTCATATTTATTTTACAACTACGCACTAAGAAGGCTTCCTTTAGGTCGTATTAGTTTAATGTATCCCCTCACAGGTCCAATCGGAGCAACTTCGGCATGGATAGTAGTTGATGCTGAAATTAATTTTAAAATATTTTTATCTCTTATAATAATTTTAATTGGTACAATAATACCATATATCAATAAAAAATCTTAACTAAGGAGAGGGATACATTACTTCCGGTAACCAAAGTGCAATTTGAGGAAATATTATTATTAATACTAATCCTATTACTTGTATCACCATAAATTGCATCATTCCTAGATATATATCTTTTAAGTCCCAATCAGGAACAACCCCTTTTAAAAAATATGCAGACAAAGCAACAGGCGGAGAAAGCCATGCGGTTTGTAAATTAACAGCAACTAGAATTGCAAACCAAGTTAAATTAAATCCTAGTTCTTGAACTAAAGGTAACAGGATAGGCAACACAATTAACACTATAGGGACCCACTCTAATGGCCATCCTAATAAAAAGATTGCTGCCATCATTATTGCCAAAATCCAATATTTATTAACTTCCAAGTTTAGTAAATAATCAGTTAAAAGAGATGGAGTTCCTAACTTTGAAAAAACAGCGCCAAAGAAATTTGATGCCGCAACTAAGAACATAATTAAAGCAGTAATTTCTAGTGTTTTAATTAAAGCTTCTTTTAAACCTCTGTAAGTGAATTTTTTATATGCTAATGCCAAAACAATAGATCCAAAAGCACCCATCCCTGCTCCTTCTGTTGGAGTTGCTAGACCAAATAATATACTTCCTAAAGCAAAAAATACTAACGCTGCTGGTGGGACTAAGCCCAAAAAAAATTCAATCCATACTTTACCCATATTAGTAGGTCTTTCACTAGCTGGCAGCACTGGTCCCAATTTTGGATTTAGAAAACATCTTAGTGTAGTATACCCAGCGTATAAACATGCTAACATAATTCCTGGAATAATAGCTGCAGCAAATAAATCTGTTACTGGAATTTCTAAAACTGGACCCATTACTACTAACATGATACTTGGAGGAATTAGAATACCAAGTGTTCCACCTGCACAAATCAACCCAGCTGATAACCTTGTATCATAACCAGATCTAATCATAGTTTTACCTGCCATAATTCCTAAAATTGTAACAGAAGCTCCTACAATACCAGTTGCTGCGGCAAAGATTGTAGATACAAACATCACTGCATAAAATAATGCTCCTCTAGTTTTAGATAGCATTAACTGAACAGCATTAAATAATCTTTCCATTAAACCAGCTTGTTCCATCAAGATCCCCATAAAAATAAAGAGTGGAACTGCCGCAAGGGTATTTTCGGTCATTATCATGTTGAATTGCAAAGTCATTAGATAGAAAACCAATTTTCCAAAACCCCAATAACCAAATACAAGACCTAAAAATATTAGAGTGAAAGATATTGGAAAACCAATGAAGATTGCAAATAACATGCAACCAATCATTAACGCACCAATAATTTCAGGTGTAAAAAACTCCATTATGGCCATCTTCCTTTAACAAAAGCATAGTAGCTTTTAAGTACTTCAGAAATTCCTTGTATTAAAAGTAAAAAGGCACCTATAGGCATGCAGCTTTTAAGTGGCCACATTATAGGCATCCATGTTGTGTCCATCGCCCTTTGAATTCTTACTTTACCACCCAAACATTCCATCAAATCAGATCTCCCACAAATTGATGTATAGGCGTAATCAAAGCTTACCCAGAAAAATACCAAGAAACCTGGGAAGAAAAATAATAAATATAAAAATAAGTCAACTTTGGCTTGATTTCTCACTTTCCAATTTCGATATAAAAAATCTGCTCTTATGTGTATTCCTTTCGATAAAGTGTATGCAGCACCTAACATAAATAAAGCGCCAGCTAACATCCTGCTAATATCAAAAGACCATAAGGTAGGACGATTAAAGAAATGTCTTCCAATAACCTCATATACCATAGCAAATATTAAAGGAATTGTGATCCAGCAAACAATTTTGCCAGTAATGAGCATATTTCTGTCAATAAATTCTATTGTTTTTGCCATCCAAGGATCCATGTCCTTTGGCATTTTTGTGCTTGTTCGACGTTCAGCTATAAGTTCATCAGTTATGTCTAGATTTTCACTTATATTTTCTTGAGACTTTTTATCAACCATCGAGAAATTAATTAATTGTGGTTATTAAAAAACGGGAATAAATAATATTTATCCCCGTTTTAAATTAAGATTTACTGTTGTTTTGCAAAAGCAGTTCCAATTGATGCATCAGATGTTTCCATTTGCGCAATAAAAGGTACTACAATTTTTGCATGTGCAGTCATGTGCTCATAAACTTCTTTGAAGAAAGCATTATCTGCAGCATTCTTTTTTAAAGTTGCTTGAGCAGCATTCATGTACTCAGTGAAATAATCAGCTGGCGTATCCCATAATTTTACACCATGATTTTCAGTAAGATCAATTAATGCTTTTCCATTTTCTACAGCTCTATTAGTAATGTTTCTAGTAATCATCGCTTCAGATGCAATTTCCATTGCATATTTTTGATGATCAGTTAGAGAATTATAAACATCACCATTGATGTAAATATCACCATTAACTACGTTTTGGTGTAAACCTTGTAGGTAATAGTTTTTTAGAACTTTTTGGAAACCAAAAACTGAGTCTGGCTTTGGACAACACCACTCCGCAGCATCAATTGTTCCTTTTTCAAGCGCTGGTAATATATCCCCACCTGATAAAGATACTGATGCAATTCCGATATCTTTGTATGTTTGTCCTGGAATTCCTGGAGGAGTTCTGAATCTGTATTTTCTGAAATCATCCATGTTTTTAATTGGCTCTTTGAACCAACCTAATGCCTCAGGTCCTGATGATGCCATCACGAAACCTTTAACATTCATTCCCATTTCATTCCAAAGTCTGTCGTACAACTCTTTTCCACCATTATCAAAATACCATGCTAACCATGATTTAGTTGATAATCCTATTCCACCACCTGCAACAGGTGATCCAAATAACATAGCAGCCGGGTGATAATTAGACCAGTAGTGAGTCCATGCAGCACCACCATCAACTAGACCTTTGTCAACAGCTTCTAAAGTTTCTTTCATACCAACAACTTCACCTTTTGATAAAAGTTCAAACTTTAACTCTCCTCGAGTTAATTGTGTAACTCTATCAGTCCACATCTTAACGATTTGACCATCATAAGAAGTTTTAGGAAAAGTAAGTTGGATTTTTAAAGTTTTAGCTGAAGCGGTACCTATTAAAGAAACCGCAAAAACTAAAGCTAAAATCATTGAAGTGATTTTTTTCATTTATTTCCCTCTCTCTTTTTTGTTATTAAGACTTAATAAGTCTCAAGTAAACATTATTGAAATAAAAAAGTAAAGTGTTTATAATAAATGTATAACTTTTATAATTACTAAAAATTAGTATTAATTATAGTTTAGTCTTTGCCTTTTGGATCAAAAGGATAATCCCAAGCATCAGCACCAATTTTTTTGGATATACCTGAATAATCAGTATCTGCATCACCTTCCTCACAAAAATCTGAAAATATTTTTAAAGCAGCTTTGCCTAAAGGTGTATTTGCATTAACAGAAGTGGCAGCATCAATTGCTAATTTTAAATCTTTTTTCATCATCGCGGCTGTAAAACCTGGTCTATATTTATTATTTGATGGAACTCCATCGGTTAAATCGGGTATGGGAGTATAATTGGTTAGTGCCCAGTTGTTACCTGATGCCTCTTTTACAATTTGATGAACTTTTTTTAAATCCATTTTTAATCTCTTTGCTAACATTAAAGTTTCTGATGCTGCTATCATTGATATTCCAAGTGACATGTTATTACATATTTTAACTCCTACTCCACTTCCTTGTTCTCCTGCATGGAGTATTTTTTGTCCCATTATCTCTAAAAGTGGCGTAGCTAATTTTACAGCTTCCTGGCTACCACCGACTAAAAAATTTAACTTACCCACTCTTGCTCCCATCACTCCACCAGTAACGGGAGCGTCAATCATTTTAATACCTAAAGATTTTGCGTGATCTCCTATCTTTAATGAAGTTTCAATATCAATTGTTGAACATTCAATAATTAAACTATCATGAGAAATTTTTGTTAAAATTCCATTTTCACCAAGATACAGTTCTTGAACATGTTTTCCTTCAGGTAACATAGATATTACTGTTGATGAATTTGATAATAGTTCATGCAAAGAGTTTACAACATTCAAACCAGTTTCTTTTGCAATTTTAATTGCTTGTTCTGAAACATCAAAAACTTTAACTTGCTTTCCTGCATTTACTAATTGCTGCGCCATAGGATTGCCCATGTTTCCAACTCCAATGAATGCTATATGCTTACTCATCTATATTTGAATTTCCTCTATTAATTAGAACTGTTTTGCTTTGAGTAAAATGATTTATCATACTATCAAATGCATATTCTTTACCTAAACCACTCATCTTTAATCCACCATAAGATACATTCGCTCTTGGAGCCACACATTGATTTACTTGAACAAAACCTGCTTCAATTTCTTCAACAAATTGAAGAGCTCTTGATAAATTTTGTGTCCATAAAACTGCCGATAATCCAAAGGGAGTATTGTTTGCACTTTCTAATACTTCATCAAATGACTTAAATGGAATGGCACAAGCAACCGGACCAAATATTTCTTCTTGGCATACAGGTGATTCTACTGGAACACCAGACAGCAAGGTTGGTTCGTAAAAGAAACCTTCTTTATGGTCACCACCCTTTTTTTGATTGCCTCCATGTAAAACTTTAGTTGATGAATTCTCCTTAGCAATTTTCATATAATGTAAAGTTCGATTTAATTGCTCCTCTGAAATAATTGCCCCAATATCTGATTTTTCATCTAAAGCATTTCCCATTTTAAGGTTTGTTAACTTATTTACTACACCTTCTAAAACTTTTTCATAAATTTTTTCCTGTATGTAAACCCTAGATCCGGCAGTGCATGCTTGTCCTTGTCTTGTGTATCTCATACCATCAATTACACCAGGTATAGCAATATCTAGATCTGCATCACTCATAATTATATTAGGATTTTTTCCTCCAAGTTCTAAAGTTACAGGACAAAGTTTAGGAGCAGCTTTTTGAGCTATAATTTTTCCAACACTAAATGAACCAGTGAAAGTAATTTTTCTTACATCAGGATGAGATAATAATGGCTCTCCACACTCCTCTCCATATCCAGAAATGACATTTAAAACTCCAGGAGGAAGCTCCTGCTGAAAAATTTCAGCTAATAATAAAGCACAAAAAGGTGCTTGTTCAGCAGTTTTCAAAACTACGGTGTTACCTGCTACAATAGCTGGAGCTATCTTTGCAACAGTTAAAAATAAAGGAGCATTCCACGGTACAATAGCGCATACTACACCTATTGGGTCTCTTGTTGTAAAATGCAAAGTATTTATAATGTTAGGAGGATAATTTTCACCTTTTATCTCTCCTGATAAACCTGCAAACATTTTCGTTAATTCAATTGATGCTGCCGTTTCAGGTTTTGCTTGTGTTCTTAAAGCATTCCCAGTGTCCAAGGCAAGTAAAGTTTCAATCTCATCTCTTCTTTCTTCAAGTTTTCTGGCACCCTGCTCTACCAATCTTCCTCTTTCTCGTGCAGGAATTTTTTTCCATTTTTTAAAAGCACTCAGAGAAGATTTTACTGCATGATCAACATCAACTTTATTACATTGAGGAGCATCACCAATACTTTCTCCTGTGCTAGGGTTTACTACTTTAATTTTGCTATCCGTTGATGGAGAAATTAATTTACCATCTATTAAAATTTTATTTGATAATCTTTTTGCATTTTTGTTCGCTTTTTCAAAATTACTCAAAAAATTACTCACAATTATATTTCACCTTCCCTTGTTTTGGCCGCTAACCAACCGCCATCAATTTTAATCTCTGATCCATTAATAAAATCAGACTCACTGGAAGACAAAAAAACTGCTGCACCAACTATGTCAGATGGCCGTCCCCATCTTCCAACTATTGTTTCTTTTCCCCATTTTTCACCATGAGTTGGATCTTCAGCATATTTTTTATTAAACGGGGTAGATATTAGGCCAGGGCAAATTGTATTAACATTTATATTGGTTCCCTTCAAATCGATTGCTAAAGCTCTTGTTAATCCCAATATTCCACTTTTCGCCGCAACATAACCCACACGATCAGGTCTTCCCATAAAACTAGCTATCGAACCAAAGTTTATAATTTTACCTTTGCCAATTTTTTTCATTTGAGGAATTACTGCTTGGCAACAAATATATGGTCCAGTTAAATTTACAGAAATCATATCATTCCAATCGTTTAAACTATGATCCTCAAGTTTCTTAACATGTCTTATGCCAGCATTATTAATTAATATATCTATTTGCTTAAATTTTTTAATTGTTTCTGATATCAAATGTTTAACACTCTGTTCATTTGAAACATTTGTTTCTACATAAATTGCATCACCACCATTTTGAATTATAGTTTTAATAACATTTGAGGAATTTTCTTTATCTAAATCTGCAATAACAATTTTAGCTCCCTCTTTTACAAGTCCTAAACAAATTTCTTCTCCTATTCCCTTTCCTCCACCAGTAACAATTGCAACTTTATTTTTTAATTTCATAAGTAATAATAAATATTATTTCTAGATCAAATACAAAAAAAATTATTAATAAATGCTAATTATATTTTTCAAGAGGTTTATTACTGTCTATCCAAGATTGTATTCCACCATCAAGGACATATACATTTGTAAAGCCTAAATCTTCTGCAAAAGCATTTCCTAAAATTTCAGCTGTTTTTCCGTCATGACTTATGAAAATTAACTCAATCTCTTGAGACTCTGCTCCCGCTAACGCTCTTATTTTATCCATTAAATAAACATTAAATTTTCCATTAATATCAAATGCTGTTTCCTGAAATGAACCTTTGATTACTCCAGTTTTTTTCCACTGATTATCCAGTCTAATATCTAGCGCTACTGCGTTCTCTTTAACTAATTTTTCTAATTTTTCACTATCAATTTTTTTATAATTTGGATTTAAAACATCTAAAATAACAAATTCAAAAATCAAATTTGAATTTGGTGGTATCAATTCACCTGCTCCCTTTTCTCCGTAAGCTAATTTTGAAGGTATTTTAATTTTTCTTTTAGATCCTTTATTTTCACCTAATATTCCTTGTTCAAATCCTGGAATAACTTCCTTCATTCCTATTTGAAATACTAAAGGTTTATCTTTACCAACATTTGTATCGAAAATTTTTCCATCTTCAAAAAAACCAGTGTACTCAATTTTTACCCAAGAATGATTTATAACCTTTAAACCTTCACCTTTTTCATCACTAATGATTTCAATATTCTCTGCAAATAAATTTATACTGTTAAATAAAAATAAAAAAGTTAGAAGAAATATTTTTTTCATTTTAGAGAGATTTTAAATCCCTTATACATTTTTTTTTGAACTTTATTACAGATTTCTCGATACTGAGGCAATCCTGCTGGATATGGTATAAATTTTTTTGGCTTACCTGGAATATTATCGCCTTTATACCAAGAATTTTTTGCTTTCATAAACAAAGATTTGTTTGCAAGTCTATTTATTTCATTTCCCCAGTTTTCAGTTTCCTTTCTGCCAGGTTCTACTGTTCTGCATTCTACTTTTTCTAAATATTTAATAAACTTTGATATCCATTCTACATGTTGCTCAATCTGGGCAGGCACGTTAGTTAGTACAGAAGGGCTACCTGGTCCAGAGATAATAAAAAAATTTGGGAAATTGGGTATCATAATTCCTAAAAAAGTTTTTGGACCATTTTTCCAATATTTTTTTAATTTAATGTTTTTTCTTCCAGTCAAATTTAAAGACAAGATGGGGCCTGTCAACGCATCATAACCTGTTGCAAAAATTATTTTATCAAACTTCAATTCTTCATTTTTTGTCTTTATTCCTTTTTTTGTAATCTTTATTATTGGATTTGTTTTTAAATCAACCAATTGAACATTTTTTCTATTAAATGTTTCAAAATAATTTGTATTTAAAGTTGGTCTTTTTGTAGTAAATGGATGTCCAAAATCAGTAAGTATTTTAGCAATATTTTTATCCTTAACTATTTCTTTAATTTTATCTCTTATATAATTTGATACTATTTTATTAGCACTTATTTTTTTAGTAATATCACTAAAACATGCCCTAAATGATAAACCACCATTTAACCATGCCTTCTCTAAAATTTTTAATCTTTTACTTTCAGTAAATTCAAAAATAGACTTTTTTGAAAAGTGAAACCCATGTCCTCCAGGTGTTATTTTAAGTAAATTTTTAATATGATTATATTTGTCTATAGTATTTTTTATAAAAGTTTTTGTAAGCTTTTTGTTTCTTGCAGGAACACTGAAGTTAGGTGTTCTTTGAAAAACTGTCAATGATTTTACCGACTTTGCTAATACTGGAGCAATTTGTATTCCACTTGAACCTGTTCCAATTTGTGCAACTTTTTGACTCTTAAAACTTATTTTTTTGTTTGGCCATCTTCCAGTATGATACCATCCCCCTTTAAAGTTTTTAAGACCTCTAATATTAGGTACATTTGTTGCAGATAGTGATCCAACAGCACTTATTAAATATTTACAATAAAATGTTTTGTTCTTATTTGTTTTAACTCTCCATAAATTTTTTTTATCTAAGTAAAAAGCTGAATTAACTCTGTTGTTAAAAATTATATCCCTTTTTAGGCTAAGTTTTTTTTCTACATATTTTAGATACCTTAAAATTTCTTTTTGCTTGGGATATCTTTCTTTCCATTTCCAATTTTGATAAATTTCCTTTGAAAAAGTGTAACAATAAATGTGGCTTTCAGTATCACACCTTGAACCTGGGTATTTATTCCAATACCAAGTACCTCCAACTTCTTTACCTTCCTCAATTACAAGAGTTTTAAGGCCTATCTGGTCTCTACATTGATGCAATTGGTATAAACCAGAAAATCCAGCTCCTATAATTATTGCGTCAAAATACAATTTTCTAATTAGGTAGTATGATTTTTGAAAATTTTACTTCCACCTTTGTTTTCACCACTAATTAAATGAAGCTCTCTTTGAAGTGAATATCCAACTTTATCTTCAATACTTTTAGCTCCTACATGGTCAAAAAAAGATGTGGCAGGCATGTACCTGTAAGTAAGTCCAGCCCTTCTCTTTCCAGAATTATTAGCTCTTGATCCATGAAATAAATAAACATCATGTAATGAAAACATTCCTGGATTTAAATGAACTGATTTTGCTTGATCTTTGATTTCATCAACGTTTTTCAAAGTTTGATTTAAAGTTACGTTTGTAGACTCTAACGTATTGTGCTCGGCCAACTTTCTATCTAAATGAGACCCTGGTATGTATTGTAATGGTCCATTTTCTTCTGTAACCTCGTCAATTGAAAGCCATACAGTTACAGACTCCAGTGGTTTAATGGGCCAGTATTCACCATCTTGATGCCAAGGAGTTTCTTTTCCATTGTTTTCTTTTTTACAAAATAATGAGGAACCCCAGAGAATTATATCCTTTCCTAGTAATTGTTTAACTTCCTCTATAATTTCTGGATAAAGCGCAAATTCTAAAAATTTACTATCCCTTTCATATAATCCACTTACAAATTCATTGTTTTCATCTTTGTGATCTTCAAGATAATTATCTAAAGCCGAATTTAAATTATTTACTTTATCTGAAGACAATTGAGTAGAACTTTTTACTAATCCATCAGTGTTGAAAGTTTTTATTTGACTAACAGATAGCATAATTAAACGTATAAAATATTTATTTTAATGTCAAATAATACACTAGTTGCCTAGATTATTTAAATTTTTTAATCTATAAAACATTTAAATGGAGTCTTTTGATTATATAATACTTGGTGCTGGATCAGCTGGTTGTGTTTTGGCTAATAGACTTTCTGCGGATCCTAAAAATAAAGTTTTACTTCTTGAAGCTGGTGGTAAGGATAATTATCCATGGATCCATATTCCAGTTGGTTATTTTAAAACGATGCATAATCCAAAAGTCGATTGGTGTTTTAGAACTGAACCAGATGAAACAATGAATAATAGATCCATAAGATATCCTAGAGGCAAAACCCTAGGGGGAAGTTCTTCTATTAATGGTCTTTTATGGGTAAGAGGGCAAAGTGAGGATTATAATATTTGGCGGCAGTTAGGAAACACAGGTTGGGGTTGGAATGATGTTCTACCTTATTTTTTAAAATCAGAAAATAATGAACTAGGCAAAAGTGAGTTTCATAATAATAGTGGACCAATTACAGTTGCAAATAAAAAGATAAATTTAAAGCTACTTGATGAATTTCAAAATGCTGCTGAAGAATATGGAATACCCAAGACAAATGATTTTAATACTGGAGATAATACTGGCATAGGTTTTTTTCAATTTACAACTAGTTTTAATAAACCTGGTTTAAAGTTAAGATGTAGTGCAGCAAAAGGATACTTAAAGCCAGCAAAAAAAAGGAATAATTTAAAGATTGTGGTAAAAGCTCACGTTCAAAAAATAAATTTTGAGGGAAAAAAGGCTATTGGTGCAAGCTATTATAATGGTGATAAACTTATTGAAGTTAAAGCCAATAAAGAAGTAATTTTATCTTCAGGATCAATTGGTTCCCCTCATATACTTCAAGTATCAGGCATAGGAAATAAAGAGAAACTAAAAAAACTTGGTATTGACATAGTTCATGAGTCTAATGGGGTAGGTTTAAACTTACAGGATCATTTAATGTTTAGACCTGTTTACAAAGTAAAAAATTTGAAATCTTTAAATAGAAAAGTTGAGAGTATTTTTGGAAGGTTTATGATGGGACTTGAATATGTTTTAAACCAAAGTGGACCTGTTACAATGGGTGCAAGTCAGGTTTGTGGTTTTGTTAAAAGTGATCCTTCTAGAGCAACTCCAAATTTACAGTTTCATGTTTCTCCAGTAAGTACGGATATTTTAGGGGTAACACCTATGCATGATTTTGAGGGTATAACTCCTACTGTTGCAAATGTTAGACCTACAAGCAGGGGTGAAATTAATATTGTTAGTGCTGATAGCAGAATTTATCCAAAAATTAAAATGAACTACCTATCAACTAACGAAGATAGAAAAGTTGCTGCAGAAGGTTTAAAAATAATTCGTAAAATAATGCTAGAGACAGAAACTTTCAAAAAATATGAACCCGAAGAATATAGACCTGGAGTTCATATAACTGATGATGAGGAATTAGTAAAAGAAGGATCAAATTTTACTCAGACAATTTTTCACCCTGTTGGAACTTGTAAAATGGGCCAAGATGAAATGTCAGTAGTTGACGAAAAACTAAGAGTTAGAGGTGTGGATAATCTTAGAGTAATAGATGCCTCCATAATGCCAAATATAACTTCTGGTAATACTAATGCTCCAACAATAATGATTGCAGAAAAAGGTGCAGACATGATACTACAGCAATAATGTTTGCTGAATTATTTGCTCCTGAACAAATAGCAATCTTAACACAAATAATTTTTATTGATCTAGTTTTAGCTGGAGATAACGCAATTATCATTGGTATGGTTGCGTCTAAATTTCCACCAGAACAAAGAAAGAAAGTTATTTTCTGGGGAATTGGAGGTGCTGTAATCTTAAGAATAATATTAACACTTCTTACAGCTTATCTTTTACAGATCACGGGTTTAAGACTAATTGGTGGACTATTACTACTTTATATAGTTTACAAACTTTATGTAGATGTAATTAAAGGATCTGAGAACGATGAGAACATTAAAGTAGATAATTCAAGTTTTTTAAAAGCGATTTGGACAGTGCTTTTAGCTGATTTTACAATGAGTCTAGATAATGTTTTAGGTGTGGCTGGTGCAGCTGGAGACCATTATGGCCTTCTTGTATTTGGTTTAGTTTTGTCGATTATATTGATGGCAACTGCAGCAACTTTAATTTCTGGATGGATAAAAAAATACAGATGGATAGCTTGGATAGGGTTATTAGCCATATTATTAGTTGCAGTTGAGTTGATTTATACAGATATTAAAATATTGTTCTTATAATGTATCTTCAAAAAATAAATCTTAACAATAAGTTTGCTCTAGTAACTGGTGCCGGAAAAGGTCTTGGAAGAGCCTGCTCTATTGCATTAGCAGAGGCAGGAGCAACTGTAATTGCGTTAAGTAGAACTCAATCTGATTTAAATAAATTAGAAAAAGATATCAAAAAGGTTAGAGGTAAGATCATAAAGATTCAATGTGATGTAATGAACTATCGAGATTTAAAAGAAAAATTAAATAAAATTAAAATTATTGATATTTTAGTAAACAATGCTGGAACAAATATTCCCGAACCTTTTGAAAAAATAAAACAAACTAGTATGAACTATTTAGTAGATTTAAATCTCAAAGCTGCGTTCAATGTTGCTCAATTAGTTGTAAAAATAATGCTTAAAAATAAAAAAAGACCTGGTTCAATTATTAATATGTCTTCTCAACTTGGTCACGTAGGTATGATCGGAAGAAATGTTTACAATATGACTAAATTTGGAATTGAAGGTTTAACAAAAGGCATGGGTGTAGAGTTGGCAAAAAAAAATATAAGAGTAAACTCGGTTGCTCCAACGTTTGTTGAAACCCCAATGGTAAAAAAATTTTTTAAAAATAATAAGTTTAAAAAACTAGTTTTAGGAAAAATTCCAATAGGAAAAGTTGCTACAGAAAGTGATGTAGCTACTTCAGTATGCTTTTTGGCTTCATCAGCAGCTTCAATGATTACAGGTACATCAATAATAATAGATGGTGGATGGACAGCTCAATAATTTATAGAATTTCATTAATCTTTTTATTCTTAATTTCACCTGCTTATACAATCGAGTTTCAGGGAAAATTTTTACAAGGTCATTACATACTTGGAAAAACTAACCCTAAAGCAACAATATTTGTTGGAAAAAAAGAGGTAAAAGTTTCAAAAGATGGGGATTTCGTTTTTGGAATTGATAGAGATCAAAAATACGATCTTACTTTTACAAAAATCGTAGAAGAAGAAAAAACAATAATTACTAGAAAAGTCCTTAAGAGAAAATATAATATTCAAAGAATTGATGGACTCGCAGAAAATAAGGTCACTCCACCTGAGTCTGTGTATAAAAGAATTAAAAAAGAAAATAATGCTATTGGAAAAGCAAGGGCAATTAATTCCAATTTACAATTCTTTAAACAAAAATTTATTATGCCTGTTGAAGGAATTATAAGTGGTGTATACGGTAGTCAAAGAATTTTAAATGGTAAACCTAGATGGCCTCATTATGGAATTGATATTGCTGCTAAAAAAGGAACATTGATTAAATCCACAGCCTCTGGAATTGTTACCATGGCAGAAGATGATTTATATTATACGGGAGGAACTGTTATTATAGATCATGGACATGGTATTTCCTCAATATATTCTCATCTAGAAAATGTTCTTGTCTCAGTTGGTGATCAAATAAATCAAGGAGATATAATTGGAACAGTTGGATCTACCGGAAGATCAACTGGTCCACATCTAGATTTTAGAGTGAATTGGTTTCAAACTAGACTTGATCCTATGTCTGTATTAAAATAAGTAATATTTTAAAAAATTACAATAATTGAATACTGGATTAAATTAAGTTTTTTATAAGTATTGCTTTAAGTTATCTTATGTAAATGATTCATAAGAAAAATAAAAATTATTTTAAAATAGCATTAATCAATTTAGTTATTCTTTACACATTATTATATTTAATTGAATTAGGAATAAATTTTAAAAAAAATAAATTATTTAAAAATAAAAGATTGTATTATTTAAATACACTTCAAGATAAAAATCCAGAAAATAAAATATACCTAAATTTTGGCGTTTATAAACTACTTGATAAAAAACAAAAGATTCTTCCTTTGTCTGGATATGAAAATTCAACCATAATTCTATGCTTAGATGAATATAATCAGCCTGTAATTTTTTCTTCAGATAATTATGGTTTTAATAATTCAATAAATGAAAATAATGATTTTTTATTAATTGGAGACTCCTATGTTCAAGGAATGTGTGTTCACAATAAAGATAATCTTAATTCTCAATTTAAAAAATTTTCTCATAATACTAATAGCCTAGGAGTTGGAGGTAATGGTCCATTATTGGAATTAGCTACATTTAAAGAGTATAAAAACCAGTATGATTATAACAATATAATATTATTTATAACTCCAAGTAATGATTACTTAGATCTTAGTAAAGAAATTAAAAATGAGATATTATTGAATTATCTTAATAATAAAAATTTCAATCAAAATCTTAAAGACGAAGATAATAAAAAATTAAAAATTTTGATTTTAAATTCGTTTTTTGGCAATAAAACAAAAAGATTTTTTAATGATGTTTTTAGTGTTTATCATTTTAACTTAAAATCATTAGTAAATTCAATTGAAGATTTGATTAAAAACAAAAAAATTTCCAAAATCAATTATGATTATCTTTATGATAAAAAACTAGATAAATTTTTTATTAAAATACTCGATGAATTTATTAGTACTTTGAGAAATGAAGAAAAAAAATTTTATGTTGTTTTTAATTCAGTAAGCCCCGATATACTATATCCTAAATCAGAAAATGCTAAAAAATTGAAAAATTTACTATTAAATGAAAAATTAGAAATATTAAAAGATTTTTTAAAAAGTAAGGAAATTTCTTATTTTGATTTTAATCAATACATTATTAATAAATATAATGAGGATAATATTTCAAATATATTTAAAAAAATAGATGGTCGTTGGGATCATTATACAGAAAGAGGTTTTTATGAAATTACCAAGCAAATTCATATTAATTTGTTCTAGTCACCTACATGATTTAATTTTAAGATAATTGACAATTTTTAAATATTTTAAGAGTTTAAAGAAGGTTGTTTCTTCATATCAGCTTTGTTAATACCGGCAACTTTAACTGGTTTCTTCATTGCATCTCTTCTAAATGGTTCACCGAGTTCTTGGTTTAAAATTATCTCAATAAATGAAGTAATTCCCTTTTTTTGGTCTTCACAAGATTGCTTGATAGCATTAGTGGTTTCTTCCATTGTTTTGACTGTTACTCCTTTTAAGCCGCAAGCATCAGCTACTTTTGCATAACTTAGTTCTGGATCAAGTTCAGTACCAACAAAATTATCATCAAACCATAAAATAGAATTTCGTTTTTCTGCTCCCCATTGATAATTTCTAAAAATAACCATTGTTATCGAAGGCCATTCTTCTCTAGCACATGAACTCATTTCGTTCATGCTAATACCAAATGCTCCATCACCTGCAAAACCAATTACGGGTGTATCTGGACATCCAATTTTTGCACCCAAAATCGATGGAAATCCATATCCACAAGGACCAAACAGTCCTGGAGCTAAATACTTTCTACCTTTTTCAAACGTTGGATAAGCATTTCCAATTGCACAATTGTTTCCAATGTCACTTGAAATAATTACATCATCAGGCATACCAGCTTGTATTGCTCTCCATGCTTGTCTTGGAGACATTCTATCTGAGTCTCTTTCCCTTGCCTCTTTGTTCCAAACTGTTCCTTCATCGTCTTCTTCATGATCTAAACTAGATAATTTTTGTAACCATGCAGATTTAGTTTGATGAATAATATCTTTTCTTTTTTGTCTATCTGTATCACCTGCAGTGGGTGAAAGTTGAGCAAGTAATTGTTGTGCAACTAGTTTTGCATCTCCACAAATACCTACTGAAACTTTTTTAGTTAAACCAATACGATCTGAATTCATATCAACTTGGATAATACTTGCATCTTTTGGCCAATAATCCATGCCATAACCTGGTAAAGTTGAAAAAGGATTTAATCTAGTTCCCAATGCCAATACAACATCAGCTTGTTTAATCAATTCCATCCCAGCTTTTGAACCATTATAACCTAAAGGTCCCGCTGCTAAAGGATGACTTCCTGGAAAACTATCATTATGTTGGTATCCTGAACAAACTGGAGCATCTAATTTTTCTGCAAGTTTTTTACAATCTTCAATAGCACCTCCAATAACAACACCTGCTCCAGATAAAATTACTGGAAATTTTGCATTAGATAATAAGTCTGCAGCTTTTTTAATTGCATCCACACCACCAGCTTGTCTTTCTAACCTAACAATTGGAGGAAGGTCGATATCAATAACTTGAGTCCAATAATCTCTTGGTACGTTTATTTGTGCTGGAGCTGATCCTCTAATTGCTTTTTCTATAACTCTGTTTAGTACCTCGGCCATTCTTGATGGGTCTCTAACTTCCTCTTGATAACAAACCATGTCTTTAAATAAATTCATTTGTTCAACTTCTTGAAAACCACCTTGACCCATAGTTTTATTAGCTGCTTGAGGTGTAACTAATAAAAGAGGCGTATGATTCCAATAAGCAGTTTTAATTGGTGTTACCAATCCTGTAATACCAGGACCATTTTGAGCAATTACCATAGACATTTTTCCTGTGGCCCTTGTGTAACCATCTGCAATTAATCCACCATTAGTTTCATGAGCAACATCCCAGAATGTAATACCAGCATCTGGAAAAATATCTGAAATTGGCATAAAGGCTGAACCAATAATTCCAAAGGCGTGTTCAATTCCATGCATTTGCAAAACTTTTACAAAAGCTTCTTCTGTTGTCATTTTTGTCATAAAATTCGAACCTCTCTAATGTGTAAATTTAATACTATTAAAATTCATTTGTTAATTTTAGCGATTAATATATAAGATTTTGAAAAATTCAAACAAACAAATCGACACTATATATGACCACAGACATTATAATACACGACAAAAAAGATAATGTGGGAGTAGTGGTAATAGAAAAAATCATTCCAAACCAAGACTGTTCTTGCTGGATAATGGAAGATGATAGCACAGTAAATATACAATCATTAGACGAAATACCCTTAGGTCATAAAATTGCTATGACTGATCTTAATGAGGGTGATACAGTTTTAAAATATGGTCATGATATTGGTAAAGTTGTGAAATTAACAAAAAAAGGTGAGCATGTTCATGTTCACAATGTAAAAACTAAAAAGTGGTAATTTATGGAAATTCCTAAAAGTTTTTTAGGTTATAAAAGGGAGAACGGCAGAGCAGGTACAAGGAATCATGTTATTATTCTTCCTGTTGACGATATTTCAAATGCATGTGCTGAAGCTGTTGCAAATAATATTAAGGGGACCATTGCACTTCCTCATTCTTATGGAAGACTTCAGTTTGGTGCTGACCTGGAACTTCACTTTAGAACAATGATTGGCACTGGTTGTAACCCAAATGTTGCAGCTGTGATTGTTATAGGAATTGAACCTAAATGGACAAAAAAAATAGTTGATGGAATAGCTAAAACTGGAAAACCAGTTGAAGGATTTCATATCGAGAGAACTGGAGACATTGGTACGACAATGAAAGCATCAAAAAAAGCACAAGAATTTGTGATGTGGGCTTCTGAAAAACAGAGAGAAGAATGTCCTTTGAGTGATTTATGGATATCAGTTAAATGCGGAGAATCTGACACTACATCTGGTTTAGCTGCGAACCCAACAGTTGGAAATTTAATGGATAAATTAGAACCAATGGGTGTTCATTTGTGTTTTGGTGAAACTTCTGAATTAACCGGTGCTGAGAAAGTTTGTGCTACAAGAGGTGCAACGAAAGAAGCTTCAGATAAGTTTATGAATACTTGGAATAATTATAATGATTTTATTTTGAAAGAGGCAACAGATGATCTTTCTGAAAGTCAACCTACTGCAGGAAATATAGCTGGCGGACTTACAACTATTGAAGAAAAAGCATTTGGAAATTTTCAAAAGATTGGAAACTGTAAATTTATTGATGTACTTGAACCAGCGGAAGAACCAACTAAAGGAAAAGGTTTATATTTTATGGATACTTCATCAGCTGCAGCTGAATGTGTGACTCTGCAAGCAGCAGCTGGTTTCAATATTCATTTATTTCCAACTGGTCAAGGTAATATTGTTGGAAATCCAATTGAACCTGTTGTTAAATTAACAGCCAACCCTCTAACAGTTAAAGGGATGGGTGAACATATTGATTGTGATGTATCAAAAATTCTTTCAAGAGAAATGAATTTATCTGAAGCTGGAGATGAATTAATTAAAACTACTCTTAGAGTAGCCAATGGAAGATTAACGTGCGCTGAAGCTTTGGGTCATAAAGAATTTGTAATGACTAAACTTTATCGAAGTGCCTAGTTAGCATAATTTAATGAGTTATAAAAAGTACCTGGTATTTTTACCAGGTATAATTTTAGCTTTTGTACTTTATACATTATCTCAAGGAATTAATAATATTATTGGAATTGAGCTACTAGGATACGAAAAAAGCCCAATATCAACAGCCATGATTGCTATATTACTTGGAATTCTATTTGGAAATATATTTCAAATAAGAAATATATTTCTTAAAGGTTTAAATTTTACACAGTCAAACATACTTAAATTAGGAATTATTTGTTTAGGAATTCAACTTAAACCGTTTGAATTTTTAGAATTTGGTGCAATTGCGATCCCATTAATAATTATCTGTATAGTCACCGTTTTAATAGTAATAAAAGTTTTAGCAAACAAATTAAAAATACCAAGACGAATGTCTTATCTAATTTCGATTGGAAGTACAGTTTGTGGGACTACAGCAATAATGGCAACAGCTCCTGTTATAGGTGCAAAAAAAAATGAAATTTCTTATGCGGTAGCAAATATTACTATATTTGGAATTCTTTCAATGCTTATTTACCCTTACTTTGCAAATTTTTATTTTAATGGAGAGTCTTTATTAATTGGGTTGTTTCTAGGGACATCCATACATGAAACTGCTCAAGTTGCCGCTGCAGGACTTATTTATGACCAGCAATTTAATAGTCCAGAAACTTTGAATATTGCAACAGTTACTAAATTGATAAGAAATACATTTTTAATCATCATGATCCCCTTATTTGCTTTTTTGTACAATCGAGGGCAAGTTAAAGAAAAAAAATACTCTATAATTAGTATTTTTCCATATTTTGTATTGGGTTTTGTTGGAATGATAATCATTAGAAATGTAGGAGACAATGTATTTATTGCCTCTCAAAATGAGATTTGGGCAACCACAATATTAAATATAAAATTCTTATCTAAAATATTTTTAACTATGGCAATGGCTGCAATTGGTCTTTCAACAAACTTAAGAGATATCAAAAATATGGGCTACAAACCTTTCGTAGTCGGTTTTGCAGCTATGGCTACAGTGGGATTAATATCAATTACCACAATAGAAGTTTATATAAATTTTTTTAATTAAGACTTAATAAAAATTTTACTTTTTAAATTTGATGCAAAACGTCTTATTAAAGCTGCACACACTCCTAAAATAATAGCAAACATGATTGTAAACAAACCATAAAAGAAAGGCATCTCTTTTGAAAAATCAATTATGAATGATGAGAAAAAATTAAGTTCTGTATTTACTGATGATTGAATTTTAACTTGAACTTGTTCTGCAAAAAATGTGTCATAAGCAATCGCTATTCCAACAACTAATAATAAAATTGCTAACAAGGCTCGTAGACCAGAGCTATCAATTCTTTCCCCTAGTTTTTGACCAATTTGAACTCCAATTATTGAACCAATGACCAACATAAGCACTAGAAGTAAATCTATCGATCCATAATTAAAGGAGTGTAAGAAAGTTACAATTACGCTTACAAAAATTGTTACAAATAAAGAAGTTCCAGGAACTAATTTAGTTGGCATTTTGATTATATAAATCATTGCTGGAACCAATATAAAAGCACCACCTATTCCCATAATTGCAGCAATAAAACCAACAATTAATCCAATAATTATGGGCGTAAAAATACTTTCATATAATTTAGATTTTGGAAATCTCATTCTTAGTGGAAGTCCATGAATCCAATAATGAACATGTGCTTTTTTTTTTAAAAGAACATTTCTTTTAGCTTGGTCAATTTCTCTAAGACTTTCTACAAGCATTAATGTTCCTATAATTGCTAAAATATACATATAGGCTAGAGAAATGACAGTATCTATTTTTCCAATACCTTTGAAATAAGAGAATGTAAAAATTCCCAATGAAGTTCCGATCGCACCACCAATTACAATCATAAGTCCCATCTTGTAATCAAGTGTATTTTTTAAATAATGTGTAGTGGATCCAGAAACAGATGTTGCTAAAATATTATTAGCTTCATTTGCAACTGCATAAGCAGGAGGAATACCTAAAAAAATTAAAAAAGGGGTCATTAAAAAACCACCTCCAACTCCAAATAATCCTGAAAGGACTCCAACAATTGCACTCAATAAAAGTATTTCTATCGGATTAACAAATACTTGTGCTATTGGTAAAAAAACGTCCATATAAACTTAAAATGCTGTTAAAAAACAACTTAGTTAAAAGTAACAAAAGTTCCAACTAAAATTACACCCCAGTATGCAAGCAAACTCACTAAAATACCTGCTTTAATATATGATGTTTTTAATCTAGGGAGTTTATTAAAATTTTTTATTTCTGAAGGATGCATTTAACAAGTCCATACACCCAGTAAATAATTTGTCAAATAATTATTTAAATTATAATAATTTTTTTTGATTAGTAAATTGTTGCACCAAAAACTTTTATCAGATTGTCTTCTACACCTAGAACCAGTCTCCCTAAGAACTCTCCTGGAAGTTCTTTGTTTGTCTGTTTGATCAAAACAGTGACGTGTTCACCTCTTCTTAAACATCCAAAAGGTTCAAACGTTTCCTGTAAATTGACAATTAGCTTATTATTTGCCCACTGTTTACCTAATTCAACTTCATTAGCTCCAAAAAGCATCTGAGTAGAGAAGTCTCTTGTAAATCCACCATAATCTTTAAGATTAGATGACTTTACTAAGTTATCCCAAATTGGTTTGGCTAATTCGTATATTTCATCATCCGATTTTGATAAAATATCCATAATAATTAATTAGTATTGAATTTAAGAGGCTTTTTTCTTCTCGTTCTCATCAACCATATGGTAAACAGGAACTTTCTCAAGACTAAATTTTCCTGTTTTAGGATCTCTTCTTGAAACTGTTAGGCAATGCCAGTTTTCATCATCAAGTTTCATATGATCTCCTCTATAATAATAACCTGGCCATCTTGTTTCTTCTCTAAACATAGTGTGTTCTGTTACACATTGAGATGTTAGAGCTCTATGTTTAAGCTCCCAGGCTCTCATAAGTTGATGATAATCTTCAGCCCCTACTTTTTCTAGATCTTCTTCCAACCATGTCAAAAGTTCTAAACCTCTTTTTAACATATTAGCATTAGTCATGTAATTGGTAGCTATACCACCAACGTATTCATCCATAATTCGTTGTAAACGCTGTAATCCTTGAATAGGAGAAATATAACTCGGGGATACTGTTCCACCAGTTATTTCATTTTGGGCAACTTTGTAAGTTTCTAGTGGTTTGTAAACTTTAGCTTTAAAATCATCACATTGTTTATCTGATACCTTTAATCCCTCAGCTTTTTTATCCTCGATATATTTAACAGCAGCTTTTGCAGCCAATCTACCTTCTGTAAATGAGCCAGAAGAGAATTTATGTGCGCTTCCACCTACAGTGTCTCCCGCACCAAATAGACCATCGATTGTAAGCATTCTGTTGTATCCCCAAAAATATTCTGGAGGAGATAAATCCTCAGGCCCACTAACCCAAGCTCCTGAACAAGTAGCATGAGAACCCATTACATATGGTTCTGAAGTAGTTAACTCTGGATTAGTATATTTTGGATCAATATTTTGGGATGCCCAAACTACGGCTTGACCTACAGTCATTCCTAAAAAATTCTCCCAGCCTACAGTTTCTAAATGTGGATCTTGGAATGCCTCTGTTGTAACCATTTGAATTGGTCCGCCACCTGCCATAGTTTCTTGAATAAACGCATGATTTCTTAGACAAGTTGGAGTTGGATGATGATCAATGTATTCACCAACTAATTCTTTAGTTTGGTCATACCATTTCTTCTCATAATTTTCGCCATTAGCATTTTGTGTATAAGTTTTTAAATGCAAGAAGTATGCTCCAACAGGACCATAACCATCTTTAAATCTGCATAAAACAATTCTATTTTCCATTTGTGTCATTTTAGCTCCAGCAGCAATAGGTAATGCATAAGCTGAACCATTACTCCACGGAGCATACCATGTTCTACCCATTCCCTCGCCAACGGCTCTAGGTTTGAATATATGTGAAGCGCCACCTGCTGAAACAATTACTGCTTTCGCTCTAAAAACGTGAAAATCTCCAGTTCTCATATTAAATCCAACAGCACCACCTACTCTATTTTCTTGAGCTTCATCCATCAAAAGATGAGTAATCATAATTCTATTATAAATTTTATCTGCAGATTTTTTTGCTGCCTCTGCAACAATTGGTTTATAACTTTCACCATGTATCATGATCTGCCATTTTCCTTCTCTTAAATATCTTCCAGTTTCTTCGTTCTTCATCATAGGAAGACCCCATTCATCAAACATATGAACAGTGGAGTCTACGTGACGAGCCATGTCGTAACCTAAATCTTCTCTTACCATTCCCATTAAATCATTTCTTGCATATCGAACATGATCTTCGGGTTGATTTTCGCCCCATTGCATTCCCATATAACAATTGATTGCATAAAGACCTTGAGCAACAGCACCACTTCTATCTATGTTAGCTTTTTCAACACAAACAATTTTCATATCTCTACCCCAGTGTCTTGCTTCAAAAGTAGCACCTGTACCTGCCATTCCTCCACCAACGACTAAAATATCACAATCTTCGTAATGTGTTTTATGCTTAGCCATTAATAGTAAACTCCTTTTTTAAAAGAATCTTTTGGAACGCTAGGCAGTTCACCGTCAATGTTAAGTCCCTCTGGCTCAGTATATAATCTTTGAGAATTAATCTCTCCTTGATTAGGTTTATCACCCTCTGCTAACTTAGGTATAAATTTACCCCAAGGCTTAGTTGTTATAGGAGAAACGAAGTCTTTAGTAGTTCCATTCCTAAATTTAATTTTCCAAGAGATAGTCCCTTTTTCTTCTTCTCTTCTAACTCTTACGCTATGACCCATTGGAGCAAAGTCAGCATAACCTCTAACATCAATAGCGTGATTAGGACAAGCTTTCACACATGAATAACATTCCCAACAAAAATTAGGTTCTATATTTTTGGCACGTCTAATATTTTCATCTATGTGCATTATATCTGATGGGCAAATATCTACACAATGACCACAGCCATCGCATCTCGTCATGTATACAAAAGTTGACATATTATTTTTTCTCCTTATTTAAATTTATCATAATTAATAATGTTTAGGTTGCTCTCTTTTTATCCCTAAACCGAATTGTTCAGGTACATCAGCTGGGGGTGGTAGATTATCTCTTGATCCGTCAGCTTCTGCTAAATTTTTCTGAATTGCTGCTCCAGGTTTATAAAACATATGTGCAAATTTGGACCAATAAATCCCTCCAAATAAAATTAAATTAGCAACAACATATAATGTTAAAAATAAATATGATAATCCAGTTTGTCCGTTAAATTGAGTATAGGACCATACTAAACCAAATGTGGCACAGGCTAACAAAGCCAACACAAATAAATCTGCTTTTATTATTCTATACCATGGATGCGCTTCTGCTGAAACGTCTACTCTTAAAAAAAACCAAAACCAGTATCCTCCAACACAAGTCAGTATTGCACCCACATGCCATATCGTTGACCAAGTAGTTGAGGTTGGTTTGTTAGCACCAGTGTAACAAAAAACTAGTACAGCAGATGCAACCCAAAATAAAATAGTACCATACATACCCAGAACATGTGCCAATCTTCTTTTGCCAAATCCTAGTTCTGATGTAGTGCCGATATCGTATACTGTTGTTTTTGCAACGATAGATACTTTTTCTCCAACACTTAATTCTTTAGTTGCATTAAGTTTTGCTTTTTTTGCGTTATCAAAAAAATAAGTTAAATTTCTATGTGAAATCATTTGGATAATTGTTCCAGCTGCAATCAGAACTATCATAGCAATGATAAAGCCTTGCATTGCAAGGGGTGATACAGTTTCTGCTAAAATTGCAAATGGATTTGTATTTAACATTCTACCCTTAAATTAAATTATTTTGATCTAATTTAAAAGATTTTCTAATCTAGTTAAATCTTCTAATCAACCTAAACTATTGGTTATTTTGTCCTTAATAACAACTCACAATTTATATTTTCGTTTGTAGTGTTGATTTTTAGGAATTACTGACCTTACGCCCCCTTGGGGATTCTCTACATCGCCTTGTCTTCTTGGTATAAGATGAATATGACAATGCATAATAGATTGGCCTGAAATTTTTCCTGCATTTGTTCCAATATTAAAACCTTTAACAGTTTTATCTTTTTCTAAGATATCTTTTTTAATAACTTTAATGAGATCGTTACATGCAACTAGTTCTTCATTAGTTAAATCAAAATAATCACCAAGATGCCTTTTTGGTATGATCAAACAATGAAGATTGGATACAGGATATGTGTCATAACTTGCATATGCTAGTTCATTTTCATGAGCAATACCGCTTATTTTAGAATTAAAAAAAAGACAGGGGTTATTTGGATCTTTAACCATTTATTTATACCTTGGGTATTTTCTTACTGCTCGTAAATAATGATTGTTTAGCAAATTAAATATCTTTAAACTTTTTCTTTTCCATTTAATTTTATCAACAGACTTTACAGAAGCCACACCTTTGCCAGATCCTATCAAAATAATTTCGTCGTATTCGCTTAATGATTTAATAAATATTTCTTTTTCAATCACACTTTTAATTTTAGACTTAAAAAATTTGTAAGTAATTCCTTTATAACAGTTGATAACAGGAGAATATATTTTATTTTTTTTTATAAAAAATATATTTGATGTTCCTGTTTCAAAAATTTTTTTATCTGAACATAATCCAATATCGGATCTGGAATTATCCATTTTGGATAGATATTTTAAAATCTCTTTATATTTTAAGTTTTTAAATTCTGGTTTTTCTCTTTTTAATTTTACAAGTTTTAAATTAAAATCTAGTTTTGGTTTAACTCTTTTTCTTAAAGAAATTGAAATTATCTTTTTGTTTAATGCTACTCTCAATAGATGGTTATAATTTTTATTAAGATCTATATTATTTTTAATTAATTTGTTGATATCTTTTTCAATTGAAGATTTATAAATTTTATATTTTTTTATTGATTTTAATAAGTTTTGAATATGCTCTTTAAAAAAAAGTATCTTTGGAGGTGAGTTATAAATCCACATTGTTGTGAATACTCCATGATCTCCCCAAAGATCTTGAAATTGAATTTCTTTAAGATCTTTAAGCTGATAAGATTTTTTTAATAAGTAAGTTACCATTTTCAGTTAAAAAAGACTCAGGGTGAAATTGAAATCCATAAATTTTATCAGTGTTGTTTTCTAATGCCATTGCTGATCCTGAAATAGCACATCTCATTGTTATGTCAAAATTTTGTGAGTAAAAAGGTTCTTTCAACTTTAAAGAATGGTAACGACCTACTTTGTATTTATCATTATGTTGAAAAATAGAATTTCTGCTTACAACTTTTATTTCAGACTGAAAACCATGATAAATTTGTTTTTGTTGTATTATTTTGGCTCCTTCACAATATAATATCTGTTGAAATCCTAAGCAGATACCTACTATTCTTTTTCTTCCTTTATAATTTTTATAAATTTCGCTAGTGATTGGATAATCTTTAGGTGAGCCAGGTCCTGGAGATAAAATAATTGTTGATGCTCTTTTTAAATATTGATTATTAATCTCGTCATAATTTGTGCATTTAACTTTGTCAAACAAAGATAATTGATGGACTACGTTATGAGTAAAAGAGTCTTTATGATCAATCACATATATCATTTAAACAAATCTATTAGAGCTTTTGCTTTTATATAGTTTTCATTAAACTCTTGATTGGCGCTGCTATCAATTACAACACCCGAGGCGACTGAAATTTCTGAAATATTTTTAAAATTTAGTATTGACCGGATAATAATATTAAACCTCATATCTCCATTAAATTTAATATAACCAAAACTGCCAGTATAAATGTTTCTATTTTCTTTTTCTTGATTATTTAGAAGATTAAGTGTGCTTATTTTAGGACACCCTATTACTGACCCACCAGGCATCATTGATTTAACTATATCAATAGTTTTAACTTTTTCATTCAATTTACCTTTTATCAAGCTCACATAATGAAAAAGGTCCTTGTACTCTTCTACAGTCTTTTCTTTTTTAATTTTGACTGATCCAGGAACACAAATTCGCGATAAATCGCTTCGTTCCATATCAACAATCATATTATGCTCTTTAGTCTCCTTGATATTTTTTCTAAAATATTGACGAGCTTTGCTTTTATTTAAACTTTTATTTTTCTTTAGGGTGCCTGCAATTGGTTTAGTTATTATTGATCTTCCTTTTTTTTCAATTAAAGTTTCTGGAGAGCAGCTAATTACTGAATAATTTTTGTCTTTAATCAAAAAAGCCTCTGGCGCAAGATTGGATTTGGATAATCTACAGAAAAAATCTAAAGGATCAATTTTTGATTTATTCTTATATTTAGTACAAATTTTAATTTGATATGTTTCACCTTGTCTAATTTTTTTTTTAAACTTATTAAAAATTTTTGTGTAATTTTTTCTATTAATATTTATTTTAAATTTTTTGTTTTTGTTTTTGTTTTTGATTAATGGAGCTTTAAAAGATAAATTTTCATTTAAACTTACCAAAGTTTCAGGTTTATAAAAAATTCCCTTAGGAAAAAAGTTAGTTTTTTGCTTAGGAAATTTAATTCCAATTAGGTTATTTAATAATTCATAACCAAAAAAACCAATATAAAGATCTGTTTTTTTGATTTTTTTTTTATTTGAATAAATTGATTTAAAAAAATTAATTATATTTTTATTAGATAAGATTATTTTTTTTGAAAAATCTGTAAATAAATCAAACCCTTTTGTTGTTTTGTAAATAACGTAAGGTTTATCTGACGAATTTATATCGTTTAAAATTTTAATAGTATTCAATTTAACTTGTTTTTAATCTTAATACTGCTTCTTCTTTTATTGGAAGATGAATTATTGCAGCGAAAACTGACAATGCAATTGCTAAATACCACGCATAATCATAGGAGCCATATAAATCATGAAATAATCCACCTAGATATGCTCCAAAAAATGAACCTATTTGATGACTTAAAAAGACAATTCCATAAAGTAGTCCTAAATATTTTGTTCCAAACATATGAGCAACTATTCCGCTTGTAGCTGGTACCGTTGACAACCACAAAAAACCAAAGCTAGCACCAAAGATAAAGGCATTAATATTACTGGGTGGTAAAAAAATAAACAAAATGATTGATAAACCTCTTAAAGCATAAATAAAACTTAAAATTATTTTTTTACTAATCTTAGTTGATAAATAACCACTCAAAAGTGAGCCAAAGATATTAAATAATCCAATCAAAGATAAAATTGCAGCTGCAGTCCAGCTTTCTAGGCCTCTATCGATTACATAAGTTGGAACATGAGTTCCTACTAGTGTAATGTGAAAACCACAAACAAAAAAACCAGAAACTAAAAGAATATAACTTTTTGAGGCAAATGCCTCTTTAATTGCCTCTAAAGTACTTTGAGAATTTGGTGTCTCAATACTCTGTTCTAATGAAGGAGACCTTACAAAATAAGAAACTATTAATCCTATAAATAAAGCAACAAGAAAAGCAATTAATGTAATTTGCCATCCATTTTCACTTAATGAATAGGTTGTTAAAAGCGGAGACAAAAAATATCCAAATGAGCCTATTGCTGTTACTAGACTCATTGCAATTGTTCTGTTTGATAATGGAAAATGTTTACCAACTATAGCCATGGGAATACTGATAGCAGTTCCACCTAAACCAATTCCAACTAAAATGCCCATATCTATTTGAAAAAATATTCCTGTATTTGGACCTGCGTAAAGAAAATAAATTCCTGCAATAAAAAAAACAAAGGCTAAAGCTATAGCCTTGTGCCCTCCATATTTATCAGCTATTGCTCCAAATATAGGTCCGGTAAGTCCCCACATTAACATTTGTAATCCTATTGAAAGTCCAGCCTCTGTTAATGAAATTCCTAAATCTTCTTTAAAATCCATAAAGAACAAACCAAAAGTTTGTCTAACACCTAGTGAAATTAGAACTACTAGACAAGCAGCAATTAAAGTTATTAAAGCTGTTTTATTTCTAAAGAATTTATCATTAGCCATATCTAATTATTTTAAATGCTTAAGAGCTTGCTTAATATCTGTGATAAGGTCGCTAGGATCCTCTAATCCAATGTGTAATCTCACTAAGTGTTCATCTTTTGGTAATTTTAAAAATTTTCGACTTCCTGTTTCTCTATACTCTTGATGTAAAACTAAACTTTCAAAACCACCCCAACTATAACCATAGCCAAATAATTTTAATGAATTAACAAATTTTCTAACCGAATTAATATTTTGACATTTTATTTTTAAACCCATCAAACCAGAAGCCCCTGAATAATATTTCTTCCACATTTTGAAATTGTAAGAACCTTTTTTATATGGATAAAGAAGTTTTATATTTTTAAATTTTGAAAGAAATTTAGCTACTTTCTTAGCGTTTTCTCTGTGCCTGTCTAATCTGACATCTAAGGTTCTTAAGCCTCTAGTAATCAAATAAGCATCATCAGGACCAAGTCTTAAACCAGTGATCCTCTCTGCAGCATGTACTTTAGAAAATACTTTTTTATTTACTGCCAAAGATCCTCCCATAACATCTGAGTGACCAGAATAATATTTTGTCGCAGATACAATAGACATATCAAATCCAATTTTTATTGGTTTCAAAAAGTATGGAGTCCCCCAGGTATTATCCATAGCAGTTAAAATTTTGTATTTTTTGGCAATTGAAATTATTTTTCCTAAATCTTGGAAGTCAAAAGAATTACTTCCAGGATTTTCTACAAAAATTAACTTTGTTTTTTTTGTGATATTTTTTTCTAAAGTTTTAAGATCATGAGGATTATAAAAAGTTGTTTTGATATTAAAATCTTTTAAAAAATTTTCGGTTAATATTCTTGTTGGACTATAGACAGGATCAGCTGCAATAATTTCATCTCCAGGTCTAGTGACACTAAAAATAGCTAAAAAAACTGCTCCAAAACCTGTTGGTGTTGTAAAAACATGGTGACTTTCTTCAAGCTTTGTTAAAATTTTTTGTAAAATATAAGTAGTTGATGTACCTTGCCTCGCATAATCATAATGTCCACCGGTTGGATTTTTTTCAGCTTTATCTTGAGTTTTTCTTATATCTTTCATTGATTTAAAAATTATTGTAGACGCTCTAACAACTGGTGGGTTTACTGACTGATTATGAAAATCTTTAGCTGTGTGCTTAAGAAAAGTCTTAAAAGAGCTACTCATAATAAAATTTGATATGTTTAAAAGACAATGCTATATCCCATGAAAAACGTCAATATAATTAAAATAGGATTGAATGAGTTACCCAAAAAAACATAGAGGTCGAAGAAAACAAGGCTCAAAAAAAAGAAGAGCTAAAAGAAAAAACAAAAAGAAGTAAATTAGCTTTTATTCTTTAATCCACCCACCGCCAAGAACTTTATACCCAAATTGGTCTTTGTTGTAAAAAACACAAGCTTGTCCTGGTGAAATACCATCCTCTGGTAAGCTAAGATTTACAGTCCCTGTTTTATTATTGTTTAAAAATACATTTGCTTCTAATAAATTACCAGTCGATCGCACTTTAACAAAAATTTTTTTTTCTAATTCTATATTTGGTGCTAATAAATTTATATCTTTTAAAGAAATTGTTTTTTTTCCTAGTTTGTCTTTTGGTCCAACAATTATTTCATTCCGATCAGAATTAATCTTAAGCACATAAAGAGGATCTGTATCTGAAACCTTTATTCCTTTTCGTTGACCTATTGTAAAATTAATAATTCCATCATGCACACCTATAACCTCTCCATTTAAATTCTTTATATTTCCTTTCTGAAAAGAGTCAGGTCTAAATTTTTGTATAACTGATGCATAATCTCCATTTGGAACAAAACAAATATCTTGGCTGTCTGGTTTATCAGCAACATTCAAATCTAAATTTTTTGCTATCTCTCTAGTTTTATCTTTCAACATTCCACCCAGTGGAAACCTTAAATAATCTAATTGCTCTCTAGTTGTATTAAATAAAAAATAACTTTGATCCCTGTTCTCATCAATTGCTCTATACATATTTGTTGTATTTCTCTCTGTAATACTTTTTACATAATGACCTGTTACTAATGCATCAGCATTAAGCTCTTTTGATGCTTCAAATAAATCTTTAAATTTTACAGTCTGATTACATTGCACGCATGGAATAGGGGTCTCACCTTTTAAATAACTCTCAACAAAATTATTTATTACTCCTTGTTTAAATTTATCCTGATAATATAAAATTTTGTGTTCGATATCTAATTTATTAGCCACACGTTTTGCATCCATAATATCTTGACCAGAACAACATTGTTTAGAAGCTGCAACTTCCTTGCCATCATCGTATAATTTTAATGTAATACCTATAACTTTATAACCCTCTTTTTTCATCATGCCTGCAACAGTGGAAGAATCTACACCGCCGGACATAGCTACAACTACAGTAGTATCTGACGGTTTTTTGTTAAAACCTAAAGAGTTTAATTCTTTGCTCATAAGGTGGTATTTATACTGATTTACAATATAAGTTAAATTAAATGATTTTAGATTATGAACCAGGTGACAAAGTCACTAATCCTAACAACAAAGAATGGGGTATAGGACAGGTGCAATCTGTAATTAATGAAAAAGTGACTGTAAATTTTGAAAATGCTGGAAAAAAAGTAATTAATGCAAAAAATATCGAACTTAGAAAGTTAGGTAAATAATTTAATGGATTTAAGAAAGATTGTTAAGGATTTGATTGAATGTTTTTTAACGGCTGGAGATTTAGCAATCGAATTAAGAGAAAAAGGTTTAATAAAAAAAATCAAATCAGACAATACGCCTGTTAGCAATGGTGATTTAGAAGTAAACAATCTTATTTCAAAAGTAATTTGTAAAGTAACTCCTGAAATTCCAATTATTTCTGAGGAAAGTTTAGAGAATAAAGACAAATCAAATTTGAAAAATTTTTGGCTTATAGATCCAATTGATGGAACGTATGATTACATAAATAATTTAGAAGAATTCACAATTAATGCTGGATTGATAATAGACAACAAACCAGTGGCAGGTTTAATTAATGCTCCTGCTAAGAAGAGAATGTTTTATTCTTATGGAGAAGATAATGCTTATGAACTTTGTAATGGAAAGACATCAAATCTTAGTAACTCAATAACAAAAAAAAATGGACCAATTAAGTTTATATCTTACTCAAATAAAATTAAACCTGAGATACAAAAAATATATGATGAATTAGGAGTAAAGGAAAATATTAGAATGAAAAGTTCTCTTAAATTTTGTGTGGTTGCAACAGGGGAATATGATGGTTATGTGGCGGAACCAAGAGCCTATGAATGGGATATAGCAGCTGGACATGCAATTTTAAATCATGCAGGCGGGCAGGTTACTGATTTTAACGGAAATGAAATTTTATATGGTAAACCTGATTTAAAAAATACAAGTCTTATATTAAAAAGCAAAACTATAATATAATGGATGAACAACTAAAAATTATATTAATAATAATAGTATCAGTTTCTATTTTCGGTTTATTAGTTTTTGTATTTGTGAAAAATTATATTAAAAATAAAATTAACGGTCTTTTAGAAGACGAAGAAAAAAAAAAATTAAAGTAAATTGATAATCTTTAAAAATTCATCTTTCTCTATATCCATAACTTTTTTTGACGTTTCAAAATCAAAACCATTTCTTGCCAATAGTGAAATATCCTTTTTATAAAATAAAGTTCTATTATCTTCAGCTCTTGCTGGGCCTATTCTTTTTTTTTTACAAATTTTTATTGCAGAAAAAAAATCTTGATCACTGTTATCCTCTTTAATTTTTTCTACAGTATCTTTAATAAACTCACTATCAATTCCTTTACCCATTAGGTAATTACGAATTTTATTTAGTGAATGTCCTCTTTGAACCATACTTTTTGCTTTGCTTTCAGAATAGAATTGATCATTAATAAATTTATTTTTTTCAAGGTCAGACAAAACAATATCAATTAATTTATTAACATCTTTTTTTCTTGAATCTGCTGCAGAAAGTTTCATATATTTTTTTAATAAATATGTTTTAAGTTGTTGCTTAGAAGGAGCATATTTTTCAACATATGCAAATGCAAAACTTCTCATCTCATCTACTGTGACTTGAAGTGTTTTTTTTTTATTTCTTATAGGAATCATCGTGAGATTGAATATAATATATTAAATGATCGAACAAATTTTTACTTATTTTACAATTGAAACACTTTATATGTGGATTAATTTAGGAGTTCTGCCCTTCTGGCTTATATTAATTTTTTTTCCTCAATCTTACCTAAGTAGGTTTTTTGTGACTTCAATTTTTCCTTTTATATTGTTGAGTGGTATTTATATTTTTATTCTTTATAAATCATTCTTAATTGGTTATGATTTTAGCGGGAATTTCAATCTATATTTAGGGCTGAATGAATTATCAAGATTGTTTGAAGACTCTTTATACTTGATGATCTTCTGGACTCATTTTATTTCTATCAATTTATTTGTTGGTGGATGGATAGTAAAAGACTCTCAAAAATTTTCTATTAATAAAATTTTATTGGCAATTCCATTGATAATTACCTATTTGATCGGCCCTCTTGGTATTTTTGTTTATTGGATAATCAGAATTTTTTATGCAAAAAGAATAAATCTGTATGAGTAATCATATTGATTTTTACTTTGATATTATAAGCCCTTATGCCTTCATCGCTTATAAAAATATTACTAAAATTGAAAGCATTAAATTTAATTATAAACCTATTTTATTAGGTGGATTGCATAATTTAGTAGAGATAACCGCTCCAGCTTTCAATAAATTTAAATTAAAAAATATGAAAAATGACTGTGAATTAATTTCAAAAAAAAATAAAATAAATTTTAATTGGAATTCAAAATTTCCAGTCAATTCACTTAACATTATGAGGGGCTACTTATTTGTAAAAGAGAATAAAAAAAAAGAATATTTGAAAACTTTTTTTAATGCTTATTGGCAAGATAATATAGATTTAACTATTTTAGAAAATATCACTAAATTATTAGATAAATTAAATATAGATCACAAACAATTTTTTGAAGGCATTAAGAAACAAGAAATTAAAGATGAATTAAAAAATATTACAAATGATGCCTTCAAAAAAGATATTTTTGGAGCACCGACATTTGTCGTGAATAATAAAATATTCTGGGGACAAGACAGATTAGAATATGCTATAGAAGAATTAAATAATAATTAAACTATTTTAAATTTACTATTTCTTAAAGCTCCAAATCCACCATCTATGTGTGAAACTTTTTCAAAACCCATATCTTTTAATGTTTTTGCAGCAAGAGCTGACCGTAACCCTCCAGCACAAAACAATACCATTTCTTTTGATTGATCTAGTTTACCTTGTTGAAAGTAAGGACTATTTGGATCCAACCAAAATTCCATCATTCCCCTTGGTATATGATGAGAGTTTTCTATACGACCTTCTTTTTCTAATTCACGAACGTCCCTAATGTCGATTAAATTACAACTATTTTCCTGAACCATTATAAATGCTTGATCAGTATCAATTGTTTTTATTTCTTTCAATGCCTCTGCAACTAAAGACTGCGCTGATTTTATTTTCATAATTTTATTTAAATTATCCTAAAATAAATATAATTCTATTAAAATATGTTAAAATTAAACTCCAAAGCTCCAGCTTTCACTTCTCAATCAACATCTAAAAAAAATTATTCTTTAAAAGATTCTATTGGAAAATACGTTATTTTGTATTTCTATCCTAAAGACGACACTCCGGGGTGCACTACAGAAACTAAAGATTTTAATAAACTTCTATCAAGATTTAAAAAATTAAATTGTGAAGTTTATGGTATTTCAAAGGATAATTTGGCTAGTCATGATAAATTTAAAAATAAATATAAGATAAAATTCGATTTACTAGCAGACGAAGAATTAAAACTTCTCAAAAAATACAAAGTTTGGGGTAAAAAAAAATTCATGGGACGAGAATTTATGGGAACAGTTCGGTCTACTTACTTAATTGATAAAAAGGGGAAAGTGTTAAAAACTTGGACAAACGTCAAAGTTAATGACCATGCTAAAGAAGTCTTAAAAACCCTTGAAAGTATTACAAAATAAAAGGCCCCTTTCGGGGCCTCAGATTAACTAACAAG
>CACHUY010000012.1 GCA_902583295.1 uncultured Pelagibacteraceae bacterium
AGATTAAAATTAAAAAAAAAATAAAAAATAAAAAATAATTTTTCAAATTTTAAGTTTCAATTAAAGGTTTGACATAACTTATAGAAAAAAATAAAAATATAGAAACAGCGAATCATTTTGATTCGTTTAACTAAAAAAGGGAGCTAAAGATGCCTAAGAAAAGAAAAAAAGCGGCAAAGAAAACTAAGAAAAAAGCTAAGAAAAAAGCTAAGAAAAAAGCAAAAAAAAGAAGAAGAAAATAGTAACTTAGTATTCTTTACAAAAAAACGCTTCTCATTACAGTTTTTGTGTGAGAGGCGTTTTTTTTTATTCCTCAATAGGTTCCTCGGTATCAGCAATTGGTTCTTCTACAGGTAGTTCAGTAGTAGCTGCTTTAGTTGCAATAGGCGTAGCTTGTACTTGACTACCTATATTTCTTTTTAAGGCTTTATCTAATTTCTTTTGAGTATCTTCTAGTGATAAATTCAAAATAATCTGAAACTCTGATAAAATTCTTTCATAAGCTTTTTCAAAGAGTTGTCTTTCACTATAAGATTGATCAACCATTAGATCATCACCTTTATTTAAATCTCTGACTACTTCTGCTAATTCATAAATTTTTCCAGAGGAAATTTTTGCCTCATATTCTTGTGCTCGTCTACTCCACATTGACCTTTTTATTTTTGGCTTACTTTTAAGAATTGAAATACATTTGTTGACCTGATTAATAGTTGCCAAGGGTCTTAAATGGGACTGCTTGTTAACCGGAACCATTCCATTTGCTTTGTCTTTTTCAAATTTAATGACATAAGTCTCAACGTCTATTCCACCTATATTTATTTTTTTAAACTCCGTAATTTGTCCAACACCATGTTTAGGATAAACAACATAATCTTTAATTTTGTACTCTCTTTTTTCAGTTTCCTGTTTTTTAACTTTCTTTATCTCTGGTTTTACTTCGTTAGTTTTAGAGATTCTTAGATTGTTAACTTTCGGATCTACTGGAGCGGGAAATGTCTTTTTATTTGTTTTTGTTTTTATAGATTTTGTAGGAGTTTTTTTTGAAACTTTTTTAATTTTTTTTGAAATTATTTTTTTTGTTTTTTTTATTTTACTTTTTGCAACTTTATTCTTAGTAACTTTTTTCTTTGTAACTTTTTTTTTCACTTTTTTTTCGGCTTTTCTGTTAAAGATTTTCTTTAAAATATTTTTCGTACTTATTTTGCTCATCCTTAAACTTCTCATGATCCGGTGGAGGATCTTTTTTTTCACTTATGTTAGGCCAGATCTCAGAATATTTTGTATTAATCTCTAACCATTTTTCACTTCCAGGTTCGGTGTCAGCTTTAATGGCATCAACTGGACATTCTGGCTCACAAACGCCACAATCTATACACTCATCCGGTTTAATTACAAGCATATTTTTCCCTTCATAAAAGCAATCTACCGGACATACATCAACACAATCAGTCAATTTACATTTGATGCATTTGTCATTAACAAGATATGTCATTTCAAATTTTCATTTTAATTTTGTTTTTAATATCTCCCATTACTTTGCTATCTATATAAAGAAGCCCAGCAAGTCTTCTCATTAAATTAGTTTCGTATAAATCAGCATCTTTATTTGAGTATATTATAGCCCAGAGTGCCTCTATTATTTTGATTTTTTCATTCTCAGATAAATTTTTTACTTCTCTTGTAAATTCAAGGATTTGATTTGAATTTTCTTCAATAATTTTTGCTTCTTTAATTGTGGAAGAAAGATTTTCTTTTTTAACTCCCAATTCTAAAAGCGTTTTTTTAATTATTTCTTCTTCACTATCAGTATAATTTTCATCAATCTTAGCAGTATGGATTAACAAAGCACCGACTTTAGTTAGAAAGCTATCTTCAATTTTTTTATCGTCTTTCTTAAAAAACATAATGACTAGCTTAGGTTTAAATTTTTTAAAACTTCAAATGGATTTTCTTTCGAAACTTTTTTAATTGGAGCTTTTTTGAATTTTTTAATTGGATTGTATTTAAAATATATTTCTTTTTCTTTTTCAAATACTTTATAATTCATCTTCGTCAAGAGTCTTTTAAAGTTTTCTTTACTGCATCCTAATAAATTTAACATTTCAGGAACTACTTTAATGTCACTTTTTTCTTTTGAATTTGAATTAATGATTAACATAAATAGTCTTTCTAGAATATCTATCCTAACAAAGAATGCGTCAAATTTCTCAAATCCACATAAAAGCATGAAGTTTTGATTTTTTAAGTCTTTATTGTCTACAAAATTAAGACCAAATGTGGGGGGTTTTAAATTATAATATTTTTGATGAAAATTTTTCCATAATAAAGTTCTTAAAGAAACAGCCTCAGGCTTAATTAGTTGATGCAGAAATACGTGATACCGTCCAAATTTTACACCTAATTCTCTAAGAATTTTTCTTTCATTTTGACCTAAATTTTTTAAATATTCGGATACCTGATCTCTCTTTAAGACACCATTATTTTCATAAAGTTGATAGGCCAAAGCTTTTATAGAAGAGTTATTTTCTTTAATATTTTTTAGGTCAATAAGACTTTTTAATACCTCATTAATTTTTGTTTGAATCCACCCGTAAATATATTCATTTAATTTTTGTTTAGGACCTTGGTCAATTATGTCATCTATTAATAAATTAAAATTAGGATTTAGATAATCGGTACCCGTAGAAAGTTTTGCAATGGGAAATTTATTCCAATAAATTTTGAAATCTTCATGGAGTTTAATTAAACCCGTATCAATAATCGCCTGAATTCTTCTCTCTAGTTCTGGGCCAATGGTCTGTCTCGCTGCTTTTTTTAAGGATTTTATATCTGTCTCTAGAGCACCTTTTTTAAGGTCTAATTCTAATTTTAACCCATTGATTTTTCCAATAAATTGTTCATCGATCATTACGTCATTGTTTTCCAAGATTTCTGTTTTAAATTCCATGTCTTGTTTTAATCCTCTTGCAAGAACGCTTGCTCTTTTATCAATAAAAGTTTTAGTAAGTTCTTCATGAAGTCTATCTGAAAGTCTATCTTCTAAGTGTTTAGTTTTCTCAATCCAATAATCTTGATTTTCTACCCAATTATTTTTGTTTGAAACATATGACCAAGTCCTAACATTTGCAATTCTATTTGATAAAGAGTCAACATTTCCATCTAATTTGTCAAGTTTCAAGAGCTGTAATCTCATATAATCGTTAGAAATCACTCTTTTATCACTATTTAAAAACTTAAATACACTTCCAATAACCTCATAATGATTGCCATAAGTTTTTTTTACAAAATCAGGAATTTGACAGCACTCCCATAGCAAACTTAACGTTTTCTCATTAAATTTTAAATTAATAAAATTGGTATCTTTTAAAAAATATTTAAGGGCTTTTTCATCTTCACATTCATGTATTTTTCTTAACCATTCCATGTGAGGTTTTTCATCTAAACTTTTAATTAAACTAGAAGAGTTATTAAAATTTAGATTTGAATTCCTCCAAAATAAAGTTCTTATTTCCTCAAATTTATGATTCTCTAGGAGATCCACATCTTCAGCAGTTATTTCTTTACATTCTCCAGTTATACCAAAACTTCCATCATTTAAATATCTTCCAGCTCTCCCGGCTATTTGACCTATCTCAGAAAGATTAAGTCTCCTTAATTTTTTTCCGTCAAATTTTTTAAGATTGGAAAAATAAACATGTTCTAAATCCATATTAATACCCATTCCAATAGCATCAGTCGCTACTAAAAAGTCTACATCTCCAGACTGATATAACTCTACTTGAGCATTTCTTGTTTTAGGACTAAGTGAACCCATTACTATAGCCGCCCCACCCTTTTGTCTTCTTATTAGTTCAGCTATTGCATAAACTTCTTCTGCAGAAAATGCTATGATTGCCGTTTTTCTATTTATTCTAGAAATTTTTTTATGACCTGAATATGTAAGTTTCGACAGTCTATCTCTATTTATAAACTCTATATCGCCATCTAACTTAGTAATAATATTCTTTATAGTATTAGATCCCATTAACATTGTAAGTTTTTCACCCCTCATATTTAAAAGTCTATCAGTAAAAATATGACCTCTTTCATGATCTGCGCACATTTGTATTTCATCTACTGCAACAAATTCTAAATATTTATCGATTGGCATAGACTCAACTGTGCATAAGAAATATTTTGCATTTGATGGAATAATTTTTTCTTCGCCGGTGATTAAGGCAACTTTGTCAGTGCTAATCTTTTTTATTACTTTGTCGTATACTTCTCTTGCTAATAATCTAAGAGGAAAACCAATCATCCCAGTTTCAAACGAGAGCATAGTTTCTATTGCAAGATGGGTTTTTCCTGTATTTGTAGGTCCGAGAACAGCAGTAATTTTATTTTTTTTCATTTCTATGTTTGGTGTTATTTTTTTTTTACCTACCAGATATTGTTGCAGCTATAGAACAAAAATAGACTAAAACATGACCGAATCGTAGGGTAAAAAGTTCTCATTTTATTTTTTTAAAATTTTCCAAATACCTGAAGCGGAAGTTATAATTTTTTTATCACAGCTGAGTTCACAAAACAGAAAAATAAGTGTTTTAGTTCTTTTTAAAATTCTAGCGTGCCCAATTATTTCGTCGCTTTCTTTTGAAGTGCTGATAAATTTTATGTCTAGAGAAATTGTTACACAGGGAACGCTGCCAGCAGCTCGATGAGCGGCAGTTCCAGCACCAGAGTCAATTAGAGCTGACAAATATCCACCGTGAGTTATGCCTATAGCATTTAAGTGATTTTTATTTATTACAGATTTAAATTCATATTCCGTTTCAGATATTGTTCTAAACAAAACACCACCGTTATGTTTCATAAACCCAGGTTTGATACTTATTTGTTCAAATTCTTTAGTCATTTTTATAAAATGTAAGTTAAAATTAATAAAATTATCACAATAATAATAAAAAAATATACAACTGATTTTTGTAAAGAAGCTTTTATAAGCCAATCAAACATCTTAATTCCTTTTGGTGGACCGCCCAGAAGTCGAATCTGGAATCTCCCGGTTCGTAGCCGAGCGCCTTATCCAATTTGGCCAGCGGTCCTTATTAGTTATATATTTCATATATCAAAGTTTTTGATGTAATTTAACTTATAAAAATAATATGTTGACAATTTAATGAGTAAAATTCCTAAAGACGTTGTTATTACCTCTGCATTAAGAACACCAATAGGTAAATACAAAGGATCTCTCAAAAACATCAGTGCAGATAAGCTTGGTGCATTGGTTATTAAAGAGGCAATTTTCAAATCAAGCCTTAAAGGAGAAGATGTAGATGAGGTTATTATGGGACATGTTCTCACAGCAGGTCTTGGTCAAAATCCAGCAAGACAAGCTTCAATTCATGCAGGCGTTCCTGTTTCAAAACCAGCTCATATAGTAAATCAAGTATGTGGGTCTGGTTTAAGATCCATCGTATCTGCCTATCAATCAATAAAGTTAGAGCAAAATGAGATTGTTGTTGCAGGTGGACAAGAGAGCATGTCTAGAGCAACACATGCCATATTCTTAAGAGATGATAAAAAATTTATTGAGGACAATTTGATAGATACCATGATTAAGGACGGACTGACGGACTCTTTTAACGATTATCACATGGGTATTACAGCAGAAAATATTGCAGAAAAATATAATATTTCGCGACAAGAGCAGGATACTTTTTCAATAAGTTCCCAAAAAAAAGCAAAAAAAGCTTATGAGGAAAAAAAGTTTAAGAATGAATTAATAAAGTTACAAATCCAAACTAACAATGAAAATTTTATTTTTGAACATGATGAATATTTGAGAAATAACTTAAATCTGGATGATTTAGAAAAACTTAAAACAGTATTTAAAGAAAATGGAACTGTTACACCTGGAAATTCATCTGGATTAAACGATGGTGCTGCCGCTACTGTTTTGATGACTAGAGAAAGAGCCGAGTTAAAATCCTTAGAGATACTTGCAAACATTGTGTCTTGGGCATCATCAGGAGTGGAGCCTTCTCTTATGGGACTTGGACCGATACCCTCAATTAAAGAGGCTCTTCTTAGAGCTCAGTGGAAAATAGAAGATGTAGATTTATTTGAAATCAATGAAGCTTTTGCAGCACAGTGTATTGCAGTTATAAGAGAACTTAAAATTCCAGAGGAAAAGGTTAACGTAAACGGTGGAGCAATAGCTTTAGGTCATCCTATAGGTGCCTCAGGAACAAGAATACTTGTCACACTAATTCACGAACTTAAAAGACAAGGGAAAAAGAAAGGTTGTGCGGCACTCTGCATTGGTGGAGGTATGGGTATAGCTATGTGTGTTGAGAGAAATTAACACACTACATTAAGTTTTTTTTGCGAATTTTTTGTACAATACCTTAACAACATTAACAAAAAACTCATTAATGTGATAAAAATAGAATTTAATAAAGTTTTTTTGAGTATATAAAACAATAAAAATAATGAGCGAAAAAATACTTGTCCCTGATATTGGAGAATTTGAAAATGTTGAAGTAATTGAAATATTAGTAAAAACAGGAGATCAAATAAAAAAAAATGATCCTTTAATAACTATCGAAAGCGATAAATCTAGTGTTGAAATTCCTTCAACTGTTGATGGAAAAGTTGAAAGCATTGGGCTTAAAGTTGGTGATAAAGTTTCAAAAGGAGATTTAATTTTAAATTATTTATCCTCAACGATAACTACAACTGCTGATACAATTCCAAAGGATACAGAAAATATAATTAAACAAGCCGAAGAGGTTATTGCTGTCCAAAAAGATAAAGAGAAAGAAAAAGAAATAAAAAATATCATTCCTGAAAAAAAACAATCAATTATTCAAGTCAGCAATGGTGCAGATATAGATCCTCTGGAAACAAAAGATTGGTTAGAATCTTTATCAGCTGTAATTTCTAAAGATGGAAATCATAGAGCTCATTTTTTAATTAAAGAATTAATAAACAAAGCTTACCGTGAAGGTGCAAATATTCCTTATACACAAAATACACCATACATTAATACAATACCCCCTGAAGCTGAGGTAAAATCTAATGGAGATCAAAATATTGAGAGAAGAATAAGGTCATTAATTAGATGGAATTCAGCTGCTATGGTAGTTAGGGCTAATAAAAAATTTCCTGAATTAGGTGGACATATTGGTACATTTGCGTCAGCAGCAACTCTGTATGATGTAGGGATGAACCATTTTTGGAGAGCAAAAAATAATAAATTTGGTGGAGATTTGATTTACTTTCAAGGTCATAGCGCTCCAGGAATGTATGCAAGAGCATATTTAGAAGGAAGATTAAACGAAAAACAATTAGATAGTTTTAGACAAGAGGTTAAACCTGGAGGACTATCCTCTTATCCACACCCGTGGTTAATGCCAAAGTTTTGGCAATTTCCAACAGTCTCTATGGGTCTTGGTCCTATGCTTGCAATTTATCAAGCTAGATACATGAAATATTTAATTAATAGAGGATTAATTAAAGATGAAGGAAGAAAAGTATGGGCTTTCTTAGGTGATGGAGAGATGGATGAACCAGAGTCTATGGGAGCAATTGGTTTAGCTGCTAGAGAGAATTTAGATAATTTAATTTTTGTTATTAACTGTAATCTTCAAAGACTGGATGGACCTGTTAGAGGTAATGGAAAAATAATTCAAGAACTTGAGGGGAGTTTTAGAGGGTCTGGTTGGAACGTAATTAAAGTAATTTGGGGTTCCTATTGGGACTCTTTATTGGCTAACGATAAAGAAGGCCATTTAGTAAAGCTTATGAACGAGACAGTTGATGGAGAATACCAAGCAGCTAAAGCAAGGGATGGTGCTTATGTAAGAGAAAAGTTCTTTGGAAAATATCCTCAAACTTTAGAAATGGTTTCAAGTTTATCAGATAAAGATATCTGGAGATTAAACAGAGGCGGCCATGATCCACATAAAGTTTATGCAGCATATGATAAAGCAACCAAACATCAAGGAAGCCCGACTGTTATTATTGCTAAAACTATTAAAGGATATGGTATGGGAAAATCTGGAGAAAGTGTGAACACAACCCATCAAACAAAAAAATTAGATGTAGATGATCTAATGTATTACAGAGACCGCTTTGATGTACCTTTGACAGATGAACAAGTTAGAAATATTGAATATTTTAGACCTGATGAAAAATCTCAAGAAATTAAATATTTAAAAGATAGAAGAATTAAACTAGGTGGATTTTTACCTGAGAGGTCGACTTTTGCAAAACCTATTAAAGCACCTTCAAAAGATATTTTTGATTTTATGAAAGTATCAACTGGTGAAAAAGAAATGTCTACAACAATGGCTCTTGTTAGAATGTTAACCAATTTAATGAGAGATAAAAATATTTCTCCGAGATTAGTTCCTATAATTCCAGATGAAGCAAGAACATTTGGTATGGAAGGATTTTTTCAAAAAATTGGAATTTATGCTCATGAAGGTCAAAAATATGAACCAGAAGACTCTGCACAATTAAGCTCATATAGAGAAGAAAAAAGTGGACAAGTTCTAGAGGAAGGAATTAATGAGGCAGGTGCTATGTCTTCATGGATTGCTGCAGCAACAGCTTACACAAATCATGATATTGAAATGATTCCAATCTACACTTTTTATTCTATGTTTGGTTTTCAAAGAATTGGAGATCTTGCTTGGGCAGCTGGAGATAGTCAAGCCAGAGGTTTTTTGATTGGTGCTACTGCAGGAAGGACAACGTTGGCTGGAGAAGGTCTACAACACCAGGATGGTCATAGTCATTTAATTGCTTCTACAATTCCAAATTGTGTAACTTATGATCCGACATTTCATTATGAACTAGCGGTAATTTTTAGAGAAGGTTTGAGAAGAATGCATGAGAAAAAAGAAAATGTCTTTTATTATATTACGACAATGAATGAAAATTACTCTCATCCGGAGATGCCAAAAGATAAAAATACAGAGGAGGGAATATTAAAAGGGATGTACAAAATAAAAGATTTTGACAAACATAAAAAAACTAAAATTCAACTTCTTGGATCAGGTACAATACTTCGAGAAATGATTTCGGCAGCTAAAATTTTGCAAAAAGATTATCAAATTGATAGTGAGATCTGGAGCGTTACTAGTTTTAATGAACTTAGAAAAGATGGAATGGAGGTTGAGAGATATAATTTGTTAAATCCAGACAAAGAACCAAAAATATCTTTTGTTGAGCAATGTTTAGGTAAAACAGAGGGTCCAATTATGGCTGCTTCAGATTATATGAGAATGAATTCAGATCAAATTAGACCTTATACTAATAAAAGTTTCTACTCTCTGGGGGCTGATGGTTTTGGTAGGAGTGATACAAGAAAAAATTTAAGAAAATTCTTTGAAGTGGATAAAGAGCACATAGTTGCATATGGATTAAGTATTTTAGCGAAAGAGCAACTTATAGCCTCAAAACATGCAAAAGAAGCAATGAAAAAATATAACATTGATGGCAACAAGCCAATGCCCACTAAATTATAAAATGAAAGAGATTGATATTAAGGTTCCAAATATTGGTGACTTCACAAACGTTGAAGTAATAGAGGTTTTGGTAAATGAAGGCCAAGATATTTTAAAAAATGATCCATTAATAACAATTGAGAGCGATAAATCCAGCGTTGAAATTCCGTCAAACTTTGAAGGAAAAGTTAAATCTCTTAAATTAAAAGTTGGCGATAAAGTTTCAGAGGGTGATTTAATTTTAATATTAGAAAGTTTGTCAAGTGAAGGTAAAACTAAAGAAGAAACAAAAATTGAAAAACAATCCGAACCGATTGTAGAAATAAATCAAGCAACAGAACAAATTTCTATATCCGAAAAAAAAATTAAAGATATTTCCTCAGCAAGTCCAAAAGCTAGAAAATTTGCAAGGGAGCTAGGTGTTAATATCAACCAAGTGGTAGGTAGTGAAAAAGATGGAAGAGTAATAGAGGATGATATTAAAAAATTTGTTTCTTTAAAAACAGCAAATAATTATCAAGCAAAAGAAATCAAACCAATTAAAATTAAGAATGAGTATGAACATGCAGATTTTGGAAAAGTTGAGATTAAAGATATACCAAGAGTAAAGAAACTAGCTTCAACTTATCTTACAAATTCTTGGACAACCATTCCTCATGTAACTAATCATGATGAAGCAGATATAACAGAAATGGAAAGTTTTAGAACTTCTTTGAAAGATGTTTATACTGGAGAAAAAATAAAAATTACTCCTTTGGCATTTATCATTAAAGCATTAGTTGCTTCTTTAAAAAAGTTTCCAAGTTTTAATTCTTCAATAGATGAGATTGAAAGCGGAAAAATGACTTTAAAGAAATACTATCATATTGGAATTGCAGTTGATACTCCAAATGGATTGATGGTTCCAAAAATCAGAAATGCAAATAATAAAAAAATTTCATTAATCGGTAAAGAGTTAAAACAAGTCAGTGAACTTTGTAGAAATCTAAAAATAGATAAGAAGGAATTATTTGGGGGATCAATGACGATTACAAGTCTAGGAGGAATTGGCGGGTCTTTCTTTACACCAATTATAAATTATCCTGAAGTAGCCATTTTGGGTGTCGGAAGGTCAGAAAAAAAACAAGTTTTTTTAAATGGAAAGTTTCAAATAAGAACAATGTTGCCAATTTCACTTTCTTATGATCATAGAATTATTGACGGAGCAGAAGCTGCTCGGTTTAATAACGATTTAAAAGAAAATTTAGGAAATAATTTCGCTTATAAGTTAGCCGTATAATTATTTATGACAAAATCTATATCTTTACTCAGTGCTTTACTGTGTACTTTTATTTGGGGAACAACATTTATAGCACAAGATACTGGGATGGATAATATAGGACCCTTTACATTTAATGCGGCCAGATTTTTTATTGGTTTTTTAGCGATTATCCCCTTGGTATTTCTATTTGAGGTAAAAAAAATGAAATCTGAGTTTAAGGTTGATTTTAAAACATTTGCAATTTTCTCTTTTTTGATTGGCTCGTCTCTTTTTTTAGGGTCTGGTTTGCAACAGGTTGCTTTACTTTATACCGATGTAGCTAATGCAGCTTTTTTTACAATTTTTTATGTGCCAATGGTGCCGATTATAATTTTTTTGTTTGGAAAAATTTCTATACATTGGAGTATATGGCCATCTGTAATTTTATGTTTAATAGGAGGGTATTTACTAACAAATTTTTATGATGCTACAATTAGGCTTGGAGACGGTTTAGTTATTTTAGGGGCACTTTTTTGGAGTACACATATTATTTTTGTTGGAATTATAGTAAAAAAATACAATCTACCACTTACTATAGGTGCTGTACAAACATTAATAGTCTCAATATTTTCATTTGCTATTGGTTTAGTGTACGAGGAATTTATTTTAGTAAATATATTAAAAGAATTAGACTCAATACTATATGCTGGAATATTATCTGGAGGATTAGCATTTGTATTACAGATTTATGCGCAAAAAAACATTTCACCTGCGCCAGCAGCAATTATTTTTTCACTTGAGGGAGTGTTTGCTACAATAGCTGCTTGGTTTCTATTGAGCCAGATTTTAGATATTAATAACTTACTTGGCTGTTTTTTCATTTTGTGTGGAGTGCTATTATCTCAGTTACTTCCTTTAATGAAAAAAGGATATGCTTAATAAATTAAGCTAAATAAAATTAAAGCTATTATTATTCTATAAATTACAAAAGCATTCATAGAAAATTTATTTATATAAATTAAAAAAAATTTGACTGTCACAAAAGACAATGTAAAAGATGATATTATTGCAACAAACACCAAATAATTTAATTCAATAGGTTGATTTACAATATCCTTTAACCCCAAAAAGCTTGCTCCACTAAGTGCGGGAATAGAAAGTAAAAAAGAAATTTTACTAGAGTCAACTCTATTAAATTTTAAAATTCTAGCAGCTGTTATGGTAATGCCTGCTCTACTTACACCTGGCACAAGCGATAAAACTTGAAAAAGACCAATGAAAAATATTGTTTGAATATTTAAATTAGTTGAAATTTTTTTATCAAATCTATTTTTATCTGCGATGTATAAAACTATTGCAAACACAAGGGTGGTCCATGCAATTACTTTTATATCTCTTAGAGCATAAATAAAATTTGTAGAGTATAAAATATATCCAACAATTATTAATGGAATAGAACCAAGAACAATTAAACTTAATAATCTTTTGTTATTTTTAATGTCTAATAATTCTTCTCTAAAAAAATAAATTATTGCTAGTAAAGATCCTAAATGAAGACTAATATCTATTAACAACGAGCTAGACTTAAACTCATATAAGCTTGAAACCAGAATTAATTGTGCTGACGAACTTACTGGCAAGAACTCTGAAACACCTTGTATTAATGAAAGGATAAATACTTCTATTATATTTTGAAACATCGCTTCTTCGTAGCTTATAAAATATGGATTTAAAACAATTCGATTTGATCATATTAGGTATGCATTTATTAGAAAGTTGTTTAAATTAGGGTCGAGTCATCAAATTAAGGTCATAGTTTATGACCTATTTTATACTTTATTAAATAAAATCAAAGTATAACTTGCCAAAAATTAAGAAATTATTATGCCTGATAAAATGTTAAAATTTGTAAAAATAGGTCAACAAACACCACCTAAAAGGGAAGTTGGGTCTAGAAAACAGGATTTTAACGAGATTTACGACGAATATATAAATGAAAAAGCTAAAGAGCAGTCTAGTAGATGCTCACAATGTGGAGTTCCTTTTTGTCAAGTTCATTGCCCTTTAAGCAACAATATACCTGATTGGCTAAAGCTTACTGCTGAAGGAAGACTTAAAGAAGCCTATGAATTATCACAAAGTACAAATAATATGCCTGAAGTTTGTGGGAGAATATGTCCTCAAGACAGATTGTGTGAAGGAAATTGTGTAATTGAACAATCTGGTCATGGAACTGTAACGATTGGTTCAGTAGAAAAATATATTACTGATAATGCTTGGGAACAAGGCTGGGTGAAACCAATTCAAGTTAACCAAGAAAAAAATCAAAGTGTAGGCATTATTGGAGCAGGTCCAGCAGGATTAGCAGCTGCAGAGCAATTAAGAAAAATTGGATATAAAATTACTGTTTATGATCGATACGATCGAGCAGGTGGCTTGTTAATATATGGAATTCCAAATTTTAAATTAGAAAAAGAAATTGTTGAAAGAAGAACGAAACTTCTAAAAGATGGAGGGATAGAGTTTATTCAAAATTTTGAGGTTGGTAAAGATGCAACTTTAGATCAATTACGTAAAAAACATGATGCAATTTTGATCGCAACTGGAGTTTATAAAGCTAGAGAAGTTGAATTAAAGGGAAATGATTTGGATAATATTTTTCCAGCCATGGATTTTTTAACTGCATCAAATAAAAAAGGTTTAGGAGATGAAGTTGAATTATTTGACAAAGGAATTTTAAATGCAGAAGGTAAAGACGTTGTTGTAATTGGAGGTGGTGATACTGCTATGGATTGTGTAAGGACATCTGTTAGACAAAAAGCAAAATCTGTAAAATGTTTATATAGAAGAGATAAAGAAAATATGCCTGGTTCAGCTAGAGAGGTTGCTAATGCTGAGGAAGAAGGAGTACAATTTATTTGGCTATCAAGTCCAAAAGAATTTAAAGGTACAAATAAAATTGAAAAATTAGTTGTAGATCAAATCAAACTTGGTGATCCTGACGAAAGTGGAAGAAGGAAACCACAAGTTCAGGAGGGTTCAAGTTATGAAATCAATGCTGATATGGTTATAAAGGCTTTGGGTTTTGACCCTGAAGATTTACCAAAAATGTTTGAAGCAAATGAGTTACAGGTAACAAAATGGGGAACAATTAAAGCTGATTTTGATACTATGGAGACGAATATTAAAGGTGTATTTGCTGCTGGTGATATAATTAGAGGTGCTTCTTTAGTGGTTTGGGCGATTAAAGATGGAAGAGATGCTGCAACATCAATTAAAAATTATTTAGAGAATAAGTCTTTAAAAGAGAGAAGAGTAGCTTAATGAAAAACTACATTAAGAATAAAGAATTATTAAAACAAAATCATGTGTACTCTGACGATATGGAGCATGATGCGTGTGGAGTTGGAATTATTGCATCCACTGAAGGTAAAAAATCTCGTAAAGTTGTTGAGTATGGTATTGAAGCTTTAAAAGCTGTTTGGCACAGAGGTGCAGTAGATGCAGATGGAAAAACAGGAGATGGTGCAGGTATTCATGTTGAAATTCCAAAAGATTTTTTTGTCGAAAAAATAGAGGTGACTGGTCATACCCATGATAACTCTGAAATAGGAGTTGGTATGATTTTTTTACCTAGAAATGATTATGAAGCTCAAGAAAGCTGCAAAACAATAGTGGAGAGTGAATTAACAAAAAATGGTTTTAGTATTTATGGTTGGAGACAAGTTCCAATTAATCCAAACGTATTAGGCCAAAAGGCACTACAGACTATGCCTGAAATTATTCAGGTTTTGTTTAAATCATATGATCCAGAACTTACAAATAAAGATCTAGAAAGAAAAATATATGAAACTAGAAGAAAAATAGAAAATGAGGCATTTAAAAAATCCTTAAATCATTTTTACATTTGTTCATTAAGCTCTAAGTCAATTATTTACAAAGGTATGTTTTTAGCTGAGGCAATTTCAGATTTTTATTTAGATTTAAAAGATGAAAGATTTATTTCAAGATTTGCAATTTTTCATCAAAGATTTTCGACTAACACGGCTCCAAGTTGGAATTTAGCCCAACCATTTAGAGCAATCGCTCATAATGGTGAAATAAATACATTCAGGGGAAATAAAAATTGGATGAAAGTTCATGAACAAGAAATGAATAGCAATCTTTTTGAAAATATAGAAAATTTAAAACCAGTAATTCAACAAGGTACCTCAGATTCTGCTGCGCTGGATAACGTGTTTGAATTGCTCAATATTTCTGGTCAGCCTGCACCTCTAGCTAAGTTAATGTTGGTTCCAGATGCGTGGTCTAAAAAAAATGAAACTTTACCTAAAGATCACCAACAATTGTTTAATTTTTTAAACAGTACAATGGAACCATGGGATGGTCCGGCAGCTATTGCAGGAACAGATAACGAATGGGTGATTGCTGCTAATGACAGAAATGGATTACGACCATTAAGATATGCAATTACAAAAGATAAATTATTATTTGCAGGATCAGAAACTGGCATGATTGAACTTAATGAAAAAAGAATACTTTCTAAGGGTAGATTAGGACCAGGAGAAATCATTGGTGTAAGAATTGAAAAAGGAAAAGTTTTTAAAAATAAGCAAATTAAAGATTATTTAGCAAAAGAGTACAAACATTTTAATTCTCAAATTATTGACTTAGATGAAAAATTAACAATTTCTGATGAGAAAAATTCTTATTCTGGAGACGAATTAAGAAGAAGACAATATACATTTGGAATTAGTTTAGAAGATTTAGAATTGATATTACATCCGATGGCAGAGGATGCTAAAGAAGCTATAGGATCGATGGGAGATGATACTCCTCTTGCGGTATTATCAGACAGATACAGACCTCTATATCATTTTTTTAGACAAAACTTTAGTCAAGTAACAAACCCTCCGATAGACTCTTTAAGAGAAAATAAAGTGATGAGTCTAAAAACAAGATTTGGAAATCTTGGAAATATCCTTAATTTTGACAATCTAACAAAGCAAAATATTTACGTTTTAAACAGTCCAATTTTATCAAATTCACAATTTGAGAAATTCATTAATTTTTTTGGTAAAAATTCTTCCATAATTGATTGTACTTTCTCAGATAATGAAAATTTGCACGAGTCTATAAAAAGAATTCAAAAAGACTCAGAAATAGCAGTAAGACAAGGAGTTACACAATTAATTTTGAGTGACAAAGAGCTTTCAAACGTGAAGCTTCCAATTCCGATGTTACTCGCAGTTGGTGCGATCAACTCATTTTTAATTGAAAAAAAATTGAGAGGATATGTTTCTATCAATGTCCAGTCAGGAGAAGCAATGGATACTCACTCTTTTGCAACTTTAATTGGAGTTGGTGCAACTACAGTAAATCCATATCTAGCTTTTGACAGCTTATATCAAAGGCATGAAAAGAAATTGTTTGGAAAATTCAGTTTTGATGAGTGTGTTGAAAGGTACATCAAGTCGGTAAATGCAGGACTTCTAAAAATAATGTCTAAGATGGGCATTTCTGTCTTAAGTTCTTATAGAGGGGGATGTAATTTTGAGACAGTTGGTTTAAGTAGAACAATTGTTGCGGACTATTTTCCTGGTGTAGTATCAAAAATTTCGGGTATAGGACTAACAGGAATTGAAAAAAAAATTAAAGAAATACACAAAGAAGCTTTTGAAAGTAGCGACACAATCCTGCCTATAGGTGGAATTTATAGATATAGAAAAAATGGAGAAACTCATCAGTATCAAGGAAAATTAATTCATTTACTTCAAAGTGCTGTCGGTTCTAATTCTTATGATGCTTATAAAAGATATGCAGAAGGTATTTATAATCTACCACCAATAAATTTAAGAGATTTAATTGATTTCAGAACAAAAAAATTAAAAGGTTCAATTGATATCTCGGAAGTTGAACCTCTATCAAATATATTAAAAAGATTTGGAAGTGGGAGCATGTCACATGGTGCTTTGTCAAAAGAAGCTCATGAGACATTAGCTACTGGAATGAATAGAATTAAAGGTGCCTCTTGTAGCGGAGAAGGAGGAGAGGATGAAAAAAGATTTAAGGTATTGGAAAATGGAGATAGCGCAAATTCTAGAGTAAAACAGATAGCTTCTGCAAGATTTGGAGTAACAGTTAATTACTTAAATAATTGTAATGAAATTGAAATTAAAATTGCACAAGGTGCAAAACCAGGAGAGGGTGGTCAGCTTCCAGGATTTAAGATTACAAAGGAAATCGCAAGACTTAGACATTCTACACCAGGAGTAACATTAATCTCACCTCCACCACATCACGACATTTATTCAATCGAAGATCTTGCGCAATTAATTTATGATTTGAAACAAATTAATCCTAAAGCAAGAATAGGAGTAAAACTAGTAGCTTCCTCAGGTGTTGGAACAATTGCAGCTGGTGTTGCTAAAGCTAAAGCAGATATAATTTTAATATCGGGACATAATGGTGGAACTGGAGCAACACCTCAAACAAGTGTTAAATATGTTGGAATACCATGGGAAATGGGTTTGACTGAAGCTAATCAAGTTTTAACTTTAAATAATCTTAGACACAAAGTTACTTTGAGAACTGACGGAGGAATAAAAACTGGAAGAGACGTTGTTATTGCAGCGATGATGGGAGCTGAAGAATATGGTGTTGCTACTACGGCCTTGGTAGCAATGGGCTGCATTATGGTAAGACAATGTCATTCGAACACCTGTCCTGTTGGTGTTTGCACTCAAGATAAAAAATTGAGAGAGAAATTTACTGGTACACCAGAAAAGGTAGTAAATCTTTTCACATTTATTGGAACTGAAGTACGAGAAATATTAGCAAAACTAGGATTTAAATCTTTAAATGATATAATTGGCAGAACTGATCTATTAAGACAGGTTAGCAAAGGATCTCCAAAATTAGACGATTTAGATTTAAATCCATTATTTGTTCAAGCTGATAAAGGAAATAACAAAAGATATTGCGATATTCCAGAAATAAACAGTGTACCAGATACTTTGGATCAAAAGATTTGGCCTGAAATAGAAAAGTCTTTAGATAGTTCAGAAAAAATTGAAAAGGTTTATTCAATACAAAATACACATAGAGCTGTTGGAACAAGAATCTCTCATCATCTCTATAAAAAATATGGATATGAAAAACTTAATGATGGTTTTTTAACTTTAAGTTTTAAAGGCTCTGCTGGACAGTCTTTTGGAGCATTTTCTTCCAAAGGGTTAAAACTAGTTCTTAATGGAGATGCTAACGACTATGTTGGAAAAGGTTTATCAGGTGCAACAATTTCAATTAAATTGCCAGAGGAAAGTAATTTAGTTTCCAATGAAAATACAATTTTAGGAAATACAGTTCTTTATGGTGCTACCTCAGGCAAACTTTTTGCAGCAGGTCAAGCAGGAGAAAGATTTGCTGTAAGAAATTCTGGAGCTACAACAGTAATTGAGGGATGTGATTCAAATGGTTGTGAATATATGACTGGTGGAATGGTAGTAATTTTAGGAGAGGTAGGAGATAATTTTGCAGCAGGAATGACAGGTGGTATGGCTTTTATTTACGATAAATCGAACCAATTTACCAAAAAAGTAAATTCTGAATCGGTTGTTTGGCAAACTGTAGAAACAGATTATTGGAAAGAAATTTTAAAGAATTTAATATCTGAACACTCTAAGGAAACAGGATCTGAATTTTCAAGAAATATAATTAAAAATTATGAAGAGGAGTTAATTAATTTTGTTCAAGTTTGTCCTAAAGAAATGTTAGATAAACTAGATAACCCAATTACTCTTAAAGGTATTAAAAAAGTTAGTTAGATTAATAGTTTCAACTCTTTAAGAATTATTTTTAGACCTTTCTTACTAGACAAACTATGATCACCATTTTTGACTATATTTAACTTTTTCTTTGCATTTGGAAAAAGTTTTAAAACTTTTCTAGAATAAGAAACCTTAACGGCCTCATCTTTTTCTCCATGAACCATAGTAACTTTAATTTTTAAATTAATTTTTTTATTTAAAACTTTATTTTTTCTTCCATCTTTAATTAGTTGATATGTTATAGGATATTCATAATTTCCATGTTTTAAATTATAAATCCCTTTTGTAATTGTTTCTTCTTTCATCTTTTTGGAAAATTTTTTCCACATAATATGTTCTAAAAATTCGGGAGCTGCACCAATTCCTAAAAAACCAACGATTTGATTTTTAAAAATTTTAAATTGTTTTAAAGAAATCCAAGCACCCATACTTGAACCTATAAATATTATTTTGTCATCTTTTACATATTTTTTAACTAATTTTGAAGTTTCATCACTCCATTTTGAAATATTACTCTTTGTAAATTCTCCTGAAGATTTGCCATGTCCAGAATATTCAAGTGCTAGAAAGTTTATTTTATTTTTCTTTGCAAAATTTAATAATGCTTTAGGTTTCTCTCCTTCTAGATCTGACATAAATCCATGCAAAAAAACAATCGATAAACTATTTTTATAAAATTTAGAAATAAATCTAATTTTCTTAGTTTTTGAGATCTTATGATATCTGAAATTCGACATTTCGTTTATATATTTTGTCTAATAATATATAATCTTATCAGATGGCAACTAATTTAAAAGTTTTACAAGTCATTCCGAAATTAGGGTATGGGGGAGCAGAAACAGGATGCTTTGATATAGCCCATTATTTACCTGAAAATAATTGTGAGTCGTTCATTGTAACTAGTGGCGGTGAATTACTTAAGTTTGTTGATAAAAAAAAGGTAAAAATTTTTAAGCTTCCTGTGCAAAGTAAAAATCCTTTATTAATTTTCATAAATTCAATTATTTTAATTGGAATTATTTTACTAAAAAATATTTCGATAGTTCATGCTCGAAGCCGAGCACCAGCATGGTCCTGTTTAATAGCATCAAAAATTACAGGAAGAAAATTTGTAACAACTTTTCATGGTACTTACAATTTTAAAACTAATTTTAAAAAATTTTATAATTCAGTCATGGTAAGATCTGATTTAATTATTGCAGGATCAAATTTTATTTTTTCTCATATCAAAGAAAATTATTCTAATTATTTAAATAATAAAAAAAAATTTTTAGTAGTTTTCAGAGGTATTAATGTTGATTATTTCGATTCATCTACAACTCTTGAAAATGATGAAAAAAAATTATTAAAACAATGGGATATTGACAAAGATAAAAAAATTATACTTTTGCCAGGCAGACTAACTTCATGGAAGGGTCAGGAAGTATTTATTGAAGCAGTCAATTTAATTAATATAGAACTTGGATATGAAGCATTTTATACTGTCATTCTTGGTAGTGATCAAGGTCGTGAACTCTATAAAAAAAAATTAATTAGACTCTCAGAGCAATACAGGATGACAAAACAAATAAGATTTATAGATCATTGCAAAAATATGGCTTTAGCTTACAAAGTTTCGGATATAATAGTTTCAGCTTCAATTGAACCTGAAGCTTTTGGAAGAGTATCAGTAGAAGCCCAATCAATGGGAAAACCAATAATAGCTAGCAATATTGGCGGTTCGAAAGAAACAGTTATTGATGAAAAAACGGGTTTTTTATTTGAGTCAAACAATGCCAAATCTTTAAGTAAACAGATTTTAAAAGTTCTTAATATGGATGAAACATCTTTAAAAATGATGGGTATTGAGGCAAGAAAAAACGTTACTGAAAGATTTAATGTTGAAAAAATGTGTTTTTCTACTTATTCAGAGTATAAAAGACTATTAAATTAAATGCCTACAATAACATTACCAGACGGAAATAATCTAAATTTTTCAAAAAAAGTTACAGGAACTGAGGTAGCTGAGAAAATAAGTAAGTCGTTGGCAAAACAAGCAATGGTTATAAGCGTTGATGGAGAACTTAAAGATTTAGATTATTTAATAGATAAAGATTGTTCAGTAAAAATTTTTACTTCAAAAAATCCAGAAGGGTTGGAGACAATTAGACATGATACAGCTCATATTTTGGCAATGGCTGTTCAGGAATTATTTCCGGGCACTCAGGTAACAATTGGTCCAGTTATTGAAAATGGATTTTATTATGATTTTGCCAGAAAAGAACCTTTTACTGAAGATGATTTAGTCAAAATTGAAAATAAGATGAAAGAAATTGTAGACAGAGATGAAATTACCAAGAGAGAAGTTTGGGACAGAAATAAAGCTATTGATCATTTTAAAAAAAAAGGTGAAATTTATAAATCTGAATTAATTAAAGCTATCCCAGAGAAAGAAGATGTCTCAATTTATTTTCATGGTGATTGGCATGATCTTTGTAGAGGTCCTCATTTATCTTCAACAGGCAAAATTGGAAAATATTTTAAACTAACAAAAGTTTCAGGCGCTTATTGGAGAGGTGACTCAAAAAATGAAATGCTTCAAAGAATATATGGTACTAGTTGGGCTACTCAAAAAGATTTAGATGAACATCTTAAAAGAATAGAAGAAGCAGAAAAGAGAGATCATAGAAAATTAGGAAAAGAAATGGATTTATTTCATTTTAGAGAAGAAAGTCCAGGATCTGTTTTTTGGCACGAAAGAGGCTGGGCATTATTCCAAAATTTAATTAATTATATGAGAAATAGACAGGATGCAGCTGGTTACAAAGAAATAAATACACCGGAGGTATTGGACAGACAATTATGGGAGAAATCAGGACATTGGGGGAAATATGGTGACAACATGTATACATCCGAAACTCCAGATGAGAAGGTGTTTGCAATAAAACCTATGAATTGCCCAGGACACGTTCAGGTATTTAATCAAGGACTAAAAAGTTATCGAGATCTTCCTTTACGTTATGCAGAGTTTGGAAAAGTTCACAGATATGAACCATCAGGAGCATTACATGGTTTACTTAGGGTTAGAGCTTTTACACAAGACGATGCACATATTTTTTGTTCAGAAGAACAAATTACGAGTGAGTGTTTAATTGTTACTAATTTAATTTTGGATATTTATAAAGACCTTGGGTTTGAAAATGTAATTCTAAAATATGCGGATAGACCAGAGGTAAGAGTTGGGAATGATGCGGTTTGGGATAAAGCTGAAGCATCTTTACTCGAAGCAGTAAAAGCTTCAAAGTTAGAATATAGCATTAACAAGGGAGAAGGAGCATTCTATGGTCCCAAAATTGAGTTTGTACTTAGAGATGCAATTGGTAGAGATTGGCAGTGTGGAACTTTACAAGTTGATTTAAATTTACCAGAGAGATTAGGGGCTTCCTATGTTGATAAAGATGGAACTAAGAAAATTCCTGTAATGTTGCACAGAGCACTATTTGGATCTTTGGAGAGATTTATTGGAATCTTAATTGAAAATTATGCTGGTAAATTTCCATTCTGGATATCACCTTTGCAAACAATGGTAATTCCTATTTCAGAAGAATTTAATGACTATGCTATTGAGATATCTAAGAAAATTAAAAATATAGGTATAAGCACTTCTGTTGATTTAAAAAATCAAAATTTAAATTATAAAATAAGAGATCATTCGTTAGCTAAAATACCTCTTTTGTTAATTTGTGGTAAAAAAGAAGTTGACTCCAATACTGTAACGATTAGAAGATTAGACTCTGATAAACAAGAAAATATGGATATAAAAAAATTCTTAAAAAATTATTCTGCTTTAAACAAAGCATCTTCAAACTAAGTGGCAGATTTTAAACAAAATTATTTTCAAAGAAGAACTAAGGATAGAGGCCCAAGATCTAACAATAGAATTTCTTCACCTGATGTTCAGGTAATAGCAAGCGATGGTGAAAACCTTGGAGTACTTAATACCAATGAAGCTATCTCAATGGCAAAAAATCAAGGGCTTGATTTAATTGAAATAGCACCAAATGCAAACCCTCCAGTTTGTAAAATCATGGATATGGGTAAGTACAAATATGATGCCCAAAAAAAAGCAAATCTTGCAAAAAAGAAACAAAAAATAGTTTTGTTAAAAGAAATTAAAATGAGACCTGTAACAGAAACTCATGATTATGATTTTAAAGTTAAAAATGCAAAAAAATTTATTGCAAAAGGGGATAAGGTAAAATTCACAATTAGATTTAAAGGTAGAGAACTACAACACTCACACTTAGGAAACGAGTTAATGGGCAAAATCAAGGAAGACATGAAAGATATTGGTAAGGTAGAGCTACATCCAAAATTTGATGGTAAGCAAATGATTATGGTTATCCAACCTTTATAGGGCTTAATAGAGGTTGTAAAATTACACCATTCTTTGTATAAGTCCGCAGATTTATGCCTAAATTAAAAACAAAAAGCTCAGCAAAAAAAAGATTTAAGATATCAGCGAAGGGGAAAGTAATGACAGCCCAAGCTGGAAAGAGGCACGGCATGATTAAAAGAACAAATTCACAAATTAGAAAATTAAGAGGCACTACAACAATGTCCAAGCAAGATGGAAAAATTGTCAAATCATACATGCCCTACAGTTTAAGAGGTTAAAAATGGCGAGAGTTAAAAGAGGTGTAACAAGTAAAGCTAAGCATAAAAAAGTCTTAAAAGCTGTAAAAGGTCAATGGGGTAGAAGAAAAAATACTATAAGAGTAGCAAAGCAGGCAATGGAAAAATCAATGCAATATGCTTATAGAGACAGAAGAAACAAAAAAAGAGATTTCAAATCTTTATGGATACAAAGAATCAATGCGGGCGTTAGAGCTGAGGGTTTGACATATTCTAAATTCATAAACGGATTGAGCAAATGTGGTATTGCAATAGATAGAAAAATTCTTGCTGAAATTGCATATGATAGCCCAGAAGCATTCAAAACAATTGTACAAAAAGCCCAATCAGCATTGAATTAATTTTCATTGTTGTTTTTCTAAGGTTAACAAATATTCTACTGTTATGTCTGATATTAAAAAAATTAAAGATGAATTCTTAAATAAACTAAGTACAGATTTAAATATTGAAAGTGTAAATCAAATTAAGTCGGAGTTATTTGGTAAGAATGGTAAAATTTCTAATTCTTTTAAAAACCTTGGATCTTTACCCGCAGAAGAACGTAAAAAATTTGCATCAGATTTAAATTTTATAAAAGATGAACTCCAAGAAAAAATTAATAAAAAAATTCAAGAAATAGAAATTAAAGAAATAAATTCTAAGCTAGAGAATGAAAAAGTAGATATAACTCTACCTGAAAGAAATATTATTCAAGGTAAGATACATCCTGTTTCTCAAGTTATAGATGAAATATCCTCTATATTTTCTGAAATTGGTTTTAGTGTTGAAGAAGGACCAGATGTTGAGAATGAACATTACAACTTCACTGCATTAAACACACCAGATAACCATCCAGCAAGAGACATGCATGACACTTTTTATTTAGATGATAAAAAGGAATTACTTTTAAGAACTCATACATCTCCAGTACAAGTACGAACTATGTTAAAAGGTAAACCTCCTTTTAAAATTATTGCTCCTGGTAGAACATATAGATCTGACAGTGATCAAACTCATGCTCCAATGTTTCATCAAGTTGAGGGACTTCATATTGATAAAAATATTAATATGGGACATTTAAAAGGTTGCCTAAATTATTTTATAAAATCCTTTTTTGAAGTAGATAAAATTAAAATGAGATTTAGACCAAGTCACTTTCCCTTTACCGAGCCATCAGCAGAGGTTGACATTGGCTATGAGCTGAAGGACAGCAAAATAGTTATTGGAGAGGGAGATAAATGGTTAGAGATTTTGGGTTGTGGTATGGTGCACCCAAATGTACTTAAAAATGTAAAAATAAATCCAGATAAGTATCAAGGCTATGCTTTTGGGATTGGCATAGATAGGTTAGCAATGCTTAAGTATGGAATAAATGATCTAAGAGCTTTTTTTGAGACTGACTATAGGTGGCTAAATCATTTTGGTTTTGATCCATTAGATGTACCTTCAAATTATAGAGGTCTTAGTAGATGAAATTCACGATAGGCTGGCTTAAAGAACACCTTGATACAAAGTTCAAGGATAATGAAATTCTTGAGAAGTTGACTGATGTTGGACTTGAAGTTGAGAGTTTTGAAAAGTTAAGTACTGACCTGGATAATTTTAAAGTAGCAAAAATTATAAATGCTGAGCAACACCCAAATGCAGACAAGCTTAAAGTATGCGATGTTGATATAGGTGAACAAAATACAGTAAAAGTTGTTTGTGGAGCACCCAATGCTAAAAAAAACCTACTTACTGTTTATGCTGGTCCTGGATCAGTAATTCCAAAAAACAACATGAAACTCACGGTTAGTAAAATAAGAGGTGTAACCTCATATGGGATGCTATGTTCAGAATCAGAATTAAATTTATCTGATGAAAGTGATGGAATAACAGAGCTAAAGTCAAATAAGTACTCAGACAAATTAGGAAAAAATTTTTTTAAAAATAGTACTGAAAAAGTTATTGATTTGTCAATCACTCCTAATCGACCTGATTGTTTAGGGGTAAGAGGAGTAGCTAGAGACCTTGCAGCAGCAGGAGCTGGGAAATTAAAACATACTTCAAATATAAATATTAAAAAAAACGGGGCTCAAAAAATTAAAGTTTCTATTACAAAAGATAAAAATCAAGGTTGCACTATTTTTGGCAGTTGCTTAATTAAAGATGTTGCAAACAAAGAAAGTCCAAAATGGCTAAAAGATAAAATAGAGTCATTAGGTCAAAAACCTATTTCAGCAATTGTAGATATAACTAATTATGTAATGTTGGATTTAAATAGACCACTTCACGCATATGATGTCGATAAAATTGATAAGGAAATTATCGTTAGAAATTCAGTTAAGGGTGAAACTTTCGAAGCTCTTGATAACAAAGTCTATAAATTAGATAATGACATGTGTGTTATCTCAGATAAAAGTGGTATTTTAGGTTTAGGTGGGATAATAGGAGGTTCACGTTCAGGCACTGAATTTAATACTAAAAATATTTTGTTAGAATCTGCATATTTTTTGCCCAGATCTATTAGAAAAACCTCAAAACTATTGAATATTGATACTGATGCTAAATTTAGATTTGAAAGGGGTATTGATCCTCAATCAATTGAAATTGGTCTAAAAAAAGCTGCACAATTAATTACTGAAATTTGTGGTGGTAAAGTTAGTAAGTTTGATATTCAAAAAACTAAGAAAGAAAAAAAAAATAAAATTAAATTCAAGATTCCTTTATTTGAGAGAATTGCAGGCTTTGAGGTAAAAGATAATGAAATAATTAAAATCTTAAAAGATTTAGGATTTGAGGTTTCTAAAAAGAAATTGGAATTAGAATTAAAAATTCCTACTTGGAGACCAGACATAACTCAACCTATAGATATAGTTGAAGAGATAGTAAGAATTAAAGGTTACAATAATATAAGAACTTTGGAACCAGATAAAACAAGATTTAAAGCTACACTCAACAAACAACAAAAACTTTTTCATTTTTTGCAGCGCTCTGTGGCATCGAAAGGATACTTTGAAACTATAACTTGGTCCTTCACAGATTCAAAATTAAACAGTTTTTTTAAAGAAAATTATAAAGAAATTAAAATAGTAAATCCAATAAGCTCAGACTTAGATGTTTTAAGAAATTCAATATTTTCTAATTTGACATCCTATCTCAAGAAAAATTTAGATAGAGGTTTTAAAGACGTTTCTCTTTTTGAAATAGGGCCAATTTTTAAGGATAACAAACCTGGCGAACAATTAACGGTGATAGGTGCGATAAAATCAGGAAAGATATCAAGATTAAACTGGAATGAAGAAAATAGATCGGTTGATGTATTTGATGCAAAAAAAGATGTAATTCAGACTTTAGTAGAAGCAGGATATGATAGGCAAAATTTATTCGTAAGAGAAAAATCACCTTCTTATTATCATCCAGGAAAATCTGGCTCTGTATATCTTGATAAAGATGATATTAATTTGGTGGCTTACTTTGGAGAAATTCATCCAAATATCATAAAAAAACTTGATATAAAAACTGAAGCACTTGTTGGTTTTGAGATTTATCTAGATTACCTAAAAGATAAAAAACTTAAACTTAAAGACTTAAAATCTCAATTTAAATTCTCAGACTATCAAAAATCAGATAGAGACTTTGCTTTTGTAGTTGATAAATATTTTAAAGCTCAAGATTTAATAGATATAATATCTTCTATTGATCAAAGTTTAATTAAGTCAGTTAAAATTTTTGATGTTTATGAGGGTGAAAATATTCCTAAAGACAAAAAGTCTATAGCTCTCAATGTAACTATTCAATCATCAGAAAAAACATTAGAAGAAAGTGATCTTGAAAAAATTAATAAACTTATAATTTCAACTGTTGAGACTAAATCAGGCGCAAAAATTAGGTCATAAATGTCCAGTGAAATTGATAATATAAGAAATTTTGCAATTATTGCACATATTGATCACGGAAAATCTACTATTGCTGATCGAATAATCCATAGTTGTGGAGGATTAACAGAACGAGAAATGAAAGCCCAAGTTCTTGACTCAATGGATATTGAAAGAGAAAGAGGGATTACAATTAAGGCTCAAACTGTAAAATTAAATTATAAAGCAAAAAATGGTAAAGAATATATTTTAAACATCATAGACACACCTGGTCACGTAGATTTTAGCTACGAGGTTAGTAGGTCTCTATATGCATGTGAAGGTTCAATTCTTATAGTTGATAGCACTCAAGGTGTTGAAGCGCAGACCTTAGCAAATGTTTATCAGGCTTTAGATACGAACCATGAAATTGTTCCAGTATTAAATAAGGTTGATTTACCTGCATCCGATTTAGACAAAACCAAAAAACAAATTGAAGATGTAATTGGTATTGATACTGAAAATGCTATTCCATGTTCTGGTAAAACAGGAGAAGGTATTGAAGACATTTTAGAGCAAATAATAACTATCTTGCCTGCTCCTAAGGGAGAAACTACATCAGATTTAAAATGTTTACTTGTTGATAGTTGGTATGACACTTATTTAGGTGTGGTAATTTTAGTAAGAGTGATTGATGGAAAATTATCAAAAAATATGAAAATTAAAATGATGTCAACTGACCAAGAATATATTGTAGAAAAAGTTGGGGTTTTCACACCAAAACCAACAGATATTAACAAACTAAATACGGGTGAAATAGGCTTTATAACAACAGGAATTAAAGTCCTCTCAGAGACAAAAGTTGGTGATACTATTTGTGATGCAACAAAACCGTTAAAGGATGCTCTACCAGGCTTTAAACCTAGTAAGCCAGTCGTATTTTGTGGCTTGTTTCCTGTTGATAGTTCAGAATATCAAAAACTTAAAGATGGGTTGGCTAAACTTCAACTAAATGATGCGAGTTTTTCATTTGAACCTGAGTCATCTTCAGCTCTAGGTTTAGGTTTCAGGTGTGGTTTTTTGGGATTGCTACACCTTGAAATAGTGACCGAAAGATTAGAGCGAGAATTTGATGTAAACTTATTAACCACTACGCCTGGAGTTGTATACAAAGTGTATCTTAATAATGGAACTATAGTAGATTTACAAAATCCATCCAGTTTGCCAGATCCAACATTAATAAAAATAATCGAGGAACCTTGGATTAAAGCTACAATCATAACTCCAGATCAGTATTTAGGATCTATAATTAAAATGTGTCAGGATAAAAGAGGAATACAAACCAATTTAAGTTATTCAGGAAATAGAGCAGTTGTAAATTATGAGCTTCCTCTAAATGAGGTAGTTTTTGATTTTAATGATCGTCTCAAATCAATGACAAGCGGTTATGCCAGTTTTGATTACGAAATAATAGAACATAGAGAAGGAGATTTAGTAAAATTAGGTATTTTAGTAAATGCGGAACCTGTTGATGCTTTAGCAATGATGATACATAAAGACTTTGCACAAAAAACTGGAAGAGAGGTTTGCGAAAAATTGAAAGATCTAATACCAAGACATAATTTTATGATCCCCGTGCAAGCAGCAATAGGAGGTAAAATTATTGCAAGAGAAACAATCAAAGGTTTTAAAAAAGATGTTTTGACAAAAATTCATGGTGGCGGTGCTACAGATAGAAAAAGAAAACTATTAGAAAAACAAAAAAAGGGAAAAGCACGATCAAAACAATTTGGCAGAGTTGAAATACCTCAAGAGGCTTTTATTGGTGTTTTAAAAATTAATAAAGAAAAATAAAATTGTGTACTTAAAATATTTATTAAGATTTGCATTGGTATTAATAATTTTATTAGTTTTTATTGGAACATTTCAATCGATAAGTTACGATCCAAAATATATTAATAGAGCTACTATTCAAATTGATTTCAATAAAATCAGAACTCCTTTTATAAAAAAAATATTTTTAAAAACTGAACTATTAATTACTAATCTTTTTAAATCCAAAAATAATATTTATTTGCAAAAAGATTTGAAAAACTTACCAAAATACAAATTTATTTATTCAAATATTAAAAACTCATTAAATGTTGAGGAAGAGAATATGAATAATTTAGATTGGCATAGATCAAATCAGAATAGCTTATCTCAAAGATTTTCTGAATTAAATTTAATCAATGAAACTAATGTGCAAAACTTAGAGGTAGCATGGGTATATAATTCAAACGATGACGTTGGACAAATTCAAGCAAACCCAATTATAGTGGGAAATAAAATAATTGTACCTACGCCTGGTCACTTTATAGTTGCTTTAGATAGTAAATCTGGTCAAGAGATTTGGAGATTTAAAACTAAATCAAATTTTCCAGCACAAAGAGGCCTTATATATTGGAAAGGTAATGAAGAATCCAAGCCAGGTATTTTCTTTTCAGATCATTCAGGCCTCTATAAATTAAATGTTATGGATGGAACTTTAGATAAAAAGTTTGGAGATAAGGGTTTTATAAAAACTAATTTATCAAAAACCACACCGATTATAATAGATAACAGTATTATAATTTCTACATTTGCTCCATCTATAGACGTTATTGATGTCAATTCCGGAAAAACAAAATGGAAATTTTTTCTAAAAAAAAAAAATAATGGGTTTTATATTAATAGCAATTCAAGACTTGGAGGATGTAATCCTTGGGGAGGTATTTCAGCTGATGTTAAAAATAAAATTGTTTATGTTTCGACTGGTAACGCACAACCTGATTATTATGGAAATAAGAGAACTGGTGATAATAAATATTGTAATTCGATAATTGCCATAGATATAAAGAATAAAAAAAAAGTCTTTGATTTTCAAGAAATTCCACATGATGTATGGAATAGAGACATTGCTTCCCCACCAATATTAGGAAACTTAAAAATTGAAAACAAATTAATTAATATTGTTATTGGATTAAGTAAAACTGGTAATATTATATTACTAGATAGGATGAATGGAAATCCAATATATGACATGAGGTTTAGAAAAAGTGATGATTATATTAACTCAAAGAACTATTATTTAGATTTAGAAAAACCTGATCAATTAGAAAAATTCGAATTCTTAAAAAAAGACTTAATAAATATAAGTCCAAAATTTAACAAAGAGGCAAAAGAAAAAATTAAAAATAAAAGATATGGATTTTATATTAAACCTAGTAATAAATATGAATTACTAACTTGGACAGGCTATGGTGGTGTTCCTTGGACAGGAGGTTCATATGATGATAAAAAGGATATTTTATATGTAAATTCAAATAAAATCCCAGGCACTATAAAACTAAATGATGAAAATCCAGAAAAATATATCCTTGAAAAATTTAATTTAAGCAACGGATATCCAGCTACCAATCCACCATGGGGTAGTCTGAATGCAGTAGATTTAAGGAGTGGGAAAATTAAATGGAAGGTCCCTCTAGGTGAATTTAAAGAACTATCTAAGCAAGGATATCCTGCAACTGGAACTGAAAATTATGCTGGTGTTTTAGCGACCAGAGGTAATATTGTGTTCGCAAGTGGTTCTTTAGATAGAAAAATAAGAGCTTATTCAAGCCATGATGGAAAAGTATTGTGGGAATTTTTACTACCAAACCATTCTTTTGTAGCACCAACTACTTATATTAGAGATAATGAGCAATATTTGATAGTTGTAGCAACAGGCGGAGGTGTTTTGAAAAAAAAATATCCAAAATACGTTAACTCTGGTGATACTTATATAGCTTTTAAACTTGGAAAAAAATGAAAAAAAAAATTGCTATAGTCACCGGGGCAGATAATAAATATTTTCCTTTTTTAAAAAACTTGGTTCTTTCTTTAAATAATTCAAATGCTCTTGAAATATGTGATCTATGTATTTTGATGGTTGATACAGAGAACAATTATATTGCTGACATAGATAATTTTATAAATAAAAAGAAAAAAGTTTCTTTTAATTTAAAATTATTCTTTAATGAAAAAAAAAATTGGCATAAACTTTTAACAGAAAGACCATTTTTAAAAGATCATTTTCCAGGATATGAAAAATATATTTGGTTAGATGCAGATACTGAAGTATTAGACTCTCAAGGTATTAAGAACCTAATTGATGCAACTGAAGAAAAAGATCTAGCAATTTCGACCGAGATAAACGAGTCATATGTTTTTAAAAATACAAAATTTGGTATTAAGAATATATTTTCATCTTTTTACAAAATTTCAGGTTGGTCTTTTAAGAATTATAAGAAATATTTTAGCAAAGATTTAGGAGAAGATTTATTTTTTAAACCATTATTTAATAATGGTGTTTTTTGTATGAGATCAGACTCACTTTTTTGGGAATTGTGGAAAAAAGAATATCAAGCTGCTTTAAATAAAGCAAAAACAAGCTACGGAATAAAGACTGATCAATTATCATTAAATAAAATAATTTATCAAAACTTTAAAAAGATTTCAATTTTAGATGCAACAAATAACTGGATTGTATTCAAATCTGAACCGTTGATTAAAATAAATGAATCTTTTTTTACACCCTCATTTCCAAGAAGAAAAATAAATATATTGCACTATACAAATTATAAATCTGATGAAAACTTTTTATATTTGGAAAATAGTAACCAGAAGTACTCATCAATAATTAAATAGACCAATGAAAATAAGTAATGAAGAAAAAGAAAAAATTATAAAAAAACAAAATTTAATATATAGGCAGAAAGTAAGTAAAAATAAAAAAAATATACTTAAAAGTATTAAAAAAGAAATTAAAACCACTTCTAAAAAAATTTATTGGAAATTTTTCTTCTATTTTCTTTATTTTTATAAATCTTTTGTTTTTTTCATTCTAAATAAAAAAATTACAAGCAAAAAGATTTCTATTTTAATACCTACAAGAGAAAGAGTTGTGAAGTTTACTAGATTTGTAGACAGTATAATTAAAAATACTTGGAATTTAGAAAGATGTGAAATTTTGGTTTTGATAGATAAAGATGACCCAGAAAAAAATAAATATTTTGATTTATTTGAAGAGTTAAAAAAAAAGATGGATATTAAAATATATACTGAAAATTTAAAAACACATGCAATAAGAAATAATTTTTTAGCAAAGAAGAGTTCCGGTGAAATAATATTTCCAGCAAATGATGATATGATATTTCTAACTAAAGATTGGGATAATTTATTAGACCTTGAATTTTCTAAAAATTTTGAAAATAAACCATTTTGTGTTTGGGTGAATTCAGGAAATAAATACCCTTATTTATTTTGTCATTTTCCAATTATAAATCGTGTTTGGTATGAAGCTTTAGGGTATGTAGGCTGTGAATTATTTAATTTTTGGTATCTTGATACCTGGATATGTGATTTGGCAAAAAGGTCCAATCAATTCATTTTTTCAAATAAAATTAAATTCAAAGAATTTAATGCACAAGCTAATAAGGATGAACTTGACAATACCTATTTAAGAAATATTGCAGATAATAAAATGGGAAAAGATATTGAAATATGGGAAAATTCTGTTTCTGAAAGAATTAAAGATGCAAATAAATTAAAAAATACGATATGAAATCATCGGTTATAGGTCTTGGCAAACTTGGTCTACCTTTTGCACTATTTTTAGCCTCTAGAGGTCAAAAGGTTATTTGTTTTGATAAAAACAAAAAAATTTTGGATTTATTGTTGAAAAAAAGATCACCCTACATTGAACCTAAAACTTTAAAATATCTTAGAGAATACAATAAAAAAATATTTGTAACTAAAGATTTAAATCAACTAGTTTATGGATCCAATTTAACCCATCTAGTCCTACCAACACCAAGTTTAAAAAATAATTCTTTTTCTAATAAATATTTAATTGAATGTCTTGAAGAACTATCTGTTGCCTTATTAAAGAAAAGAAATACTCAACATATTATTAATATAACAAGTACAGTAATGCCAGGATCGTGTAAAAATATTTTTACTAAAATAATGGAAAGTAAAAATCTTAAAAACAACAAAGATTTTTTAATTACATATAATCCTCATTTTATCGCTCAAGGAACCACTATATATAATTTAGAAAATCCAGATTTTATTTTAATAGGATCTGACAATAAAAAAAGTGAAAAATTAACTTCTTATTATAAGAAAATATATAATAATAAAGTTAAAATATCGTTACTCAACACTATGGAAGCTGAAATAGCAAAAATTGCAATAAATTCTTATATAACAACAAAAATTACATTTTCAAATTTTATATCTGAAATATGTCAGAATACAAAAAATGTTGATGCATCAAGCATACTAAATACCATAGGTAAAGATCACAGAATAGGAAATTCTTATCTAGGTGTAGGGACGAAATACTCTGGCCCTTGTTTTCCAAGGGACAATAAAGCTCTTCATTATTTTATTAAAGGCAAAACAAAAAATTCCTTACCGAACTTTATTGATAAAATTAATAATGAACAAACAAAAAGATTATTAGAGATGCTAAAAGAAATTATAAAAAAAGAAAAAATAAAAAAACTTGCAATAGGTGTTTACGGATTAACTTATAAAGATAAAACCTCAATTATAAAAGATAGTCAATCTTATGATTTAATCAAAAGTTTAAGATTTAATTATAGAGAAACATTTAATGTTTATGACGAAAATGTTAAACCAAGTCAAAAATATTTAAAAAATAAAAAGTTAATATATTTTAAAAATTTACGTGATTTTATTCAAAGTAATAAAATAATATTTTTAATGTATGCAAATCAAAAAATTGAAAGAGAAATAATTAAATATAAGGATAAAATAATAATAGATTGTTGGGATAGAATTGAAGAAAAAAAAACAAATTCCAAAATTTTTAAATTAGGAAAAAAAATTTTATAAGATTTGGAGAGGTGGCCGAGTGGTTGAAGGCGCACGCTTGGAAAGCGTGTAAAGGAGCAATCTTTTCATGGGTTCGAATCCCATTCTCTCCGCCAACAAATAAGCCTTAATTATCAATGCTGATTCGTTCTTTTATTAATTTTTTTACAAAGATAAACCAGCATTTTTTTTAAAAAATGTTATAATTTTATTTTTTCCAAATACTAAAAATGACAAATAAAAATACATATCAGGCAGACTCAATCAAAGTTTTAAAGGGCTTAGAGGCAGTAAGAAAAAGACCAGGAATGTATATTGGTGATACAGATGACGGTACTGGACTTCACCACATGGTCTATGAAGTTGTAGATAATTCTATTGATGAAGCTTTAGCAGGTCATTGTAAAAATATTAATGTAAAAATAAATTCAGATGGAACAGTCACCGTCAGCGATGATGGTAGAGGAATCCCTGTAGATATTCATAAAACTGAAAAAAAATCTGCAGCAGAAGTTATTATGACTCAGCTTCATGCAGGTGGAAAGTTTGACCATGACTCATATAAAGTATCTGGTGGATTACATGGGGTTGGTGTTTCAGTTGTAAATGCATTATCTAAAAAATTAAAACTAGAGATTAATAGAGATAGTAAAAAATATTTTATAGAATTTGAAAATGGTGAAGCAAAAGCACCATTAAAAGCCATTGGAAAATCAAAGCAATCTGGTACTACAATTACTTTTTTACCATCAACAGATATTTTTTCTTCTATTAAATTTAGTGCAAATATTTTGATTAAAA
>CACHUY010000013.1 GCA_902583295.1 uncultured Pelagibacteraceae bacterium
GTTGTTAACAACAAAAAACAAATCAAAAAAAAATTTTCTAAAAATGTAGTTATTATTAAAGGAGGGAAAGAAAGATCAGACTCCTCTTTAATTGGACTTAAATATATAAAAAAATTTAAACCATCAAATGTGTTAATCCATGATGCGGCAAGACCAAATTTTTCATTACATCTTTTAAAAAATTTAGTTAAATCACTTAAGAAAAATAAGGCCGTGATCCCAACTGTAAACACAAAAGACTCTATTAAGTATAAAGTTAAAAAACAGTTATTTAATTTAAATCGTGATCATTCTTTTTCAACTCAGACCCCGCAAGCCTTTAGATTTAATGATCTTTATAATTTATCAATAAAACAAAAAATTAAAATTCAGGATGAAGCGACGTTATTTATTGAAAATAATTTAAAAGTAAAATTTATAAAAGGTGAAAATTCCAATAGTAAAATTACTTATAAAGAAGATATCTATAATAATAAAACATTTATTGGAATAGGTTTTGATATTCATCGATTAATTAAAGGTAAAAAACTTTACTTAGGTGGTTTAAAAATACCATTTCATTCAGGGTTAAAAGGTCATTCAGATGGAGATGTTATAATTCATTCCATTATCGATGCTCTACTTGGGGCAATGAGAAAAAAAGACATAGGGACTTTATTTCCTGATAATAAAAAGAAATTTAAAAATATACGATCTCCTAAAATGTTAAAACCAGTAATTGAGATGATGGATAAAAATGATTTCTATATCAATAACGTTGACATTAATTTGATATGTGAACAACCCAAGGTCTCAAAATACAGAGATAAAATAATTAAATCCTTATCTAAATTATTAAACATTGATAGTTCATTAATAAATCTAAAAGGCAAAACTGTTGAAAAATTAGGATTAATAGGAAAGGAAAAAGCAATTGCTTGCGAGGTAATTTGCTCAATTTCTCAATGAAAAAAATTAACGTTTTAATATCTACTTTCTTTGGGTACGGATATCTAACTAAAATGCCTGGCACTGTAGCGTCTTTAGTAACAACAATTTTTATTTATATTGCTTATGAATATCTTGGCTACACTGATCTAAAATTTTCAATTATTTTTTTTTTTATTATTTTTTTTTATTCTTTTTACGCAGTGAAAGATAGTGAGAGTGAATTTGTAAATAAAGATCCACGACAAATAGTAATTGACGAAGTTTTAGGTCAATCTATGCCGTTAATCTTACTATTGTATTTGAACCAAACTAATCAAATATCCATGCAGATAGAAATTTATTATATAATTTCTTTCTTTGTTTTTAGATTTTTTGACATCTTTAAGCCTTTTCCAGTAAGTTATTTTGATAAAAATTTTAAAAATTACTTTGGTATCATCATGGACGATATTATGGCTGGATTGTATACGATGTTGGTAATTTACCTAATAAGCCTTAAATTTTAATGAACATTAAACTTCTGCATAAAAAATTAATTCAAAAGAAATTGACTATTTCTGTTGCTGAATCTTGCACCGGAGGTCTTTTATCTAATAATTTAACAAAATTATCTAATGCATCTAAATACTTTCAAATAGGATTAATTACCTACTCTAACAATGCAAAAATTAAAATTTTGAAGGTGAATAAAAAAATTATTGATAAATATGGTGCTGTAAGCCCAGAAACTTGTGAGGCAATGGTTAAAAACTTAGCAAAGATTTCTAAAAGTAAAATTAATATCTCTATTACAGGAATTGCAGGACCTAATGGAGGAACAAAACTTAAACCAGTTGGATTAGTTTATATTGGAGTAAAAAAAAATAATAAAATATTAATTACCAAAAATATATTTGAAAACAAAAACAGAGTTGGTATACAAAAAGCTACAGTCAGAAGATCTTTAAATATTGTGAATTCTTTAATCTAGAGATTTTCAGCTTTTTTTTGAAAAGCATCCGCTATTTTGTTTAGACCAAATTGGAAAGATTTTTCCATAATTAAATTTAAAAACTTATTTTTAATTTCAAAATCAACATCAAATTGAACCTCAGTATAATTTTCTTTTTGAGTAAATTTCCAGTTATTTTGTAGATGTTTCAAAGGACCACCAATATTTGTTACATGTATAGCGTCGTTTTTTTTATTATAACGAACATCACTTTTATAAGTATCTACAAAAGGTTTTCTGCCAATAGTTAAATCTGCAACAATTGCTATTTCTTCACCGTTATCCTCTTTTTCATAAACTTTAGAGTCAATACAAAAAGGAATAAATTCTGGGTATTTTTCAATGTCCAAAACAAAATCTATTAATTTTTGTTTTTCTCGTTCTATTTGCCTTGTGACTGAGGCTTTAGGCATTAATTATTTTTTAATCTATTTTGTTGAAGTTTAGCAAAATCTTCGTCTGCATGATAAGATGATCTTGTAAGCGGGGATGATGACACTAATAAAAATCCTTTTGATTTTGCAATATTTTCTAACTCTTTAAATTCGTCTGGATGATAGTACCTACTTAATGGATGATGTTTTGGAGAAGGTTGTAAATATTGACCTATAGTAATAAAATCTACATCAGCAGATCTTAAGTCATCCATCACTTGAATTAATTCATCCTTTTCTTCACCAAGTCCAACCATTAAACCAGATTTAGTAAAAACTTTTTTATTAATTTTTTTAACATTTTTTAAAAGTTCTAAAGATCCAAAATATCTTGCACCTGGTCTTACTTTTAAATAAAGACGTGGCACTGTTTCAATATTGTGATTAAATACATCTAAGTCTGCTTCTAAAATTTTTTTATAAGCGTCCCCTTTTCTTAAGAAATCTGGTGTTAAAACTTCTATTGAAGTTTTAGGATTTTTTTTACGAGTTGCATTTATTACTTCATAAAAATGATTTGAACCACCATCATCTAAATCATCTCTATCAACTGAGGTTATTACAACATGTTTTAAATCTAATTTACTTACAGCACTTGAAATTTTGTAAGGTTCAAATGGATCTAATTTTTCTGGCTTACCAGTTTTAACATCACAAAAAGCACAAGCTCTTGTACAGGTGTCCCCCATTATCATGAATGTTGCGTGTCTTTTACTCCAACATTCAGTAATATTTGGACAATTAGCTTCCTGACACACAGTGACTAAATTATTTTGGTTAACAATAGTTTTTGTTAAAAAAAATTCTTTACTATTTGAAAGTTTAGATCTGATCCAATCAGGTTTTTTTTTGATTGGATTAATAGGCTTATTTACTTTTTCAGGATGTCTAATTTTTGTTTTCATCATTTTTAATTATATAGATCGTCTCTCCTTCTTTGCCAAATAGAAATCGTTCTCTAATTAAAGTCTCAATATAGTCTAAATCTAGATTAGTACTTAATAGTGAATTTTTATGATCCATATCCTCTATTTTACTAATTAAGGATAATTCCTCATTTTTCAAGTTGGACAAAAGCTCTTTTTTTTCAATGTACGAAAAAAGACCTCTTTCACCAGAAACAAGATTAAAACCAAAGTATAGAATCAAAAACAATGATATTAATAAAAAATAATTTCTTTTTATTAACCTCAACATTAATTGATTTTATTCATTCTCACTTTTTTTCCAAGTTCTTCTTCGATACGAATTAATTGATTATATTTAGCTACTCTTTCTGATCTTGCTAATGATCCAGTTTTAATTTGATTTGAGTTGGTCCCAACTGCAAGATCTGCAATAAAAGTATCTTCACTATCACCAGATCGGTGAGATATTATTGTTTTATAACCAATGGTTTGGGCGAATTTGATTACATCTAACGTTTCAGAAACTGTTCCAATTTGATTTAATTTAATCAAAATTGAATTTGAGGAAATGTTTAAAAACCCTTTCTTAAGTCTTTCTAAATTTGTCACATAAAGATCATCACCAACTATTTGAACTTTTTTAATTGATCTCATTAATTTATTCCATGCAAGCCAATCATTCTCAGCAAAAGGATCTTCGATGGATTTGATTTTATATTTTTTAATAATTTTTTGATATTCTTTAATAGATTTTTCAACAGATATGTAAGTTTTAGAATGAATTGAATATTTATTTTTTTTAAATAATTCATTTGCAGCTACATCCAAACAAATTGAAACATCTCTACCATTGATAAATCCTGATTTTTTTATCGCTGTCACAACTAAATCAAGAGCTTGGTTATTGCTACTTATCATGGGTGCAAAACCACCTTCATCTCCAACAGAAGTAGATAATCCTTTAGCTTTTATTAATTTTGATAAATTTTTAATCACTATAAAGCATATTCTCATTGCCTCAGAAAAACTCTTAGCACGATCAGGTCTGATCATAAATTCTTGAATTCTAAGACCATTGTTTGCATGAGCTCCACCATTAATAATATTCATTAAAGGATAAGGTAATTGGAAATTTTTCTTTATAAAAAAAGTTTTATACAATGGTAATTTTTTAACTTTAGCCGAAAGTTTTTTGACAGCCATTGAAACTGCAAGCATAGCGTTTGCACCAAGATTTGTTTTTTGTCTTGTTCCATCTAAGTTTATTAATAAAGTATCAATACGTTCTTGATTGTGAACACTTTGACCTTTTAATTTATTTGAAATTTTTGTGTTAACTAAATTAACAGCGTTTAAAACACTCTTACCTAAATAACGTTTATTATTTTTATCTCTTTTCTCAAAAGCTTCATACGTTCCAGTTGATGCTCCAGATGGACAAATTGCAGTTGCACTATTATTTTTTGTATAAACCTCAGCCTCTATGGTTGGATTTCCTCTACTGTCAAATACTTGACGGGCCTTTACTTTTAAAATTTTACTCACTATTTTTTTATTAATTTATCTATATCTGATAATTGATGTAACAGATTTTCTAACTTATCCAATGGGACCATGTTAGGACCATCTGATGGTGCATTATCTGGATCTTGATGAGTTTCAATAAAAACTCCAGCAACACCTACTGCAACAGCAGCTCTAGCTAAATACTCGACAAACTCTCTTTGACCTCCTGATGACTCACCTTGACCTCCAGGTTGTTGTACTGAATGGGTTGCATCAAAAATCACTGGATAACCATTCTTAGCCATTATTGGTAAAGACCTCATGTCAGAAACTAAAGTATTGTAACCAAAACTTGCACCTCTTTCGGTGACTAAAATATTTGTATTTCCAGAATCTGAAATTTTTTTAGTAACATTAACCATATCCCATGGTGCTAAGAATTGACCTTTTTTAACATTAATAATTTTATTTGTTTTTGCGGCAGCTATCAAAAGATCAGTCTGTCTGCATAAGAAAGCAGGAATTTGTAATATGTCAACATGATCAGCTACTTCTGAACATTGATCAATACTATGAATGTCTGTTAAAATAGGAATGTTTAATTCTTTCTTTATTTTATCAAAAACAGGTAAAGATGCTTCAAGTCCAGCTCCCCTTTTTCCTTTAAGGCTAGTTCGATTAGCTTTATCAAAAGAAGTTTTGTAAATAAAGCCAAGTCCAAATTTTTTTGTAATTTCCTGAATTTTGCCAGCCATATCCATTGCATGCTGTTCAGTTTCAAGCTGACAAGGTCCGGCAATGATGCAAATTTTATTATTATTTGAGATTTCTATATTTCCACAATTTACATTTATACTATTCATTTATGATTTTTTGCTGCCTTGATAAATGAAGAGAATAAAGGATGGGGAGATAAAGGTCTAGATTTAAATTCTGGGTGGAACTGAACACCAATAAACCAAGGGTGATTTTTAAGCTCAATAATTTCAGGTAATTGATTATCAGGTGATAAACCCGAAAAAATCATACCTTTTTTTTCAAATTTTTCTCTATAAGCAATATTCACCTCGTATCTATGACGATGTCGTTCTTTAATTAACTTAGACTTATAAATTTTTCTAATCTTTGTATTGTTTTGTAATTTAGCATCATATGATCCCAGTCTCATCGTCCCGCCAAGATCTTTATCAGTGCCCTTAATAGTTTTACCGTCTTTAGACCATTCATTTAGCAAACCAATAATTGGAAGACCTTTTTTATCAAATTCACTTGAGGTAGCATTTTTTAAATTGAGTTGATTTCTAGCAAATTCAATAATTGCCATTTGCATTCCATAACATATTCCAAGGAAAGGAATTTTGTTCATTCTTGCGTGTTTTATGGCTTCTATTTTTCCATCTGTACCTCTTTTGCCAAATCCACCAGGTATCAATATTCCTGAAATATTTTTTAGTTTTTTCTTTATTTCTGAAATTTTTAATTTCTCGGAGTCAATCCTAACTAAATTAACTTTAATTTTATTATCTATTCCACCATGTGTTAAGGCTTCGTCTAATGACTTGTAGGCATCTTGAAGCTCAACATATTTACCAATAATAGCAATGTTCACTTGTCTCTTATTTTGTAAAATAATTTTTGTTATTTTTTTCCAAGGATTTAAATTTGCAGGCCTCTTAGTTTTTAATTTAAAATAATTTAAAACTTGAACATCTAATTTTTCTCTAAAAAAACTTATTGGCGCCTCGTAAATAGTTTTAACATCAACAGTTTCAATTACATTTTTAATATCCACATTACAAAACAAAGAAATCTTCTTTCTATGCTCTAATGGGATGGGTCTTTCAGATCTACAAATGATAATATCTGGCTGAATACCTATGCTTCTTAACTCTTTTACAGAGTGTTGAGTTGGTTTTGTTTTTATTTCATCCGATGCTTTTAAGTAAGGAACTAGAGTTAAATGAATAAATAAAGCATTTTTCTTACCAACATCATTTGCAAATTGTCTTATCGCTTCAACAAATGGAAGACTTTCTATATCTCCAACTATCCCTCCAATTTCACAAATTACAAAGTCCTCTTTGGATGAATCGTGTTTAATAAATTGTTTTATGCGATCTGTAATATGTGGAATTACTTGAACAGTTTTACCAAGATACTCTCCTTTACGTTCTTTTTTTAAAACATCATTATATATTTTGCCTGTAGTGATATTGTCTGATTTTTTTGCTGATACACCTGAAAACCTTTCATAATGACCAAGGTCTAAATCTGTTTCAGCACCATCGTCTGTTACATAAACTTCACCATGCTGAAATGGACTCATTGTTCCTGGGTCTACATTTAAATATGGATCAAGTTTTCTGATCCTTACTTTAAAACCTCTTGATTGAAGTAGATATGCTAGTGAAGCTGAGGATAAACCTTTACCTAATGATGAAACCACGCCGCCCGTGACAAATATATATCGCGCCATGGAATTATCTTATAGCGAATAAAAAAGAGATTGAAAAGTATTAATTAATTATTTTCAGGAATTGAGGGAGTATCTTCTGTTTTTTCCTCAACCGTATCTAAAACTGAGCTAGTTGGTGTAAGTTCTGCTCTTGAGATAATTGTAAGCGCTAAGCTGCAAATAATAAATAATGTTGCAACAATTGCCGTAGCTTTAGTCATGAAACTTCCCGCTGATCTCGATAACATGAAGTTTTCTTGTGAAACACCAATACCTAATGCACCACCTTCAGATTTTTGTATTAAAACTAGTAATACCAAAATAACTGCAAGTATGATGTTAATTACTAATAATATAGTTTCCATGGCGATCTAATTAATGGTTTTTTTAATTATATCAATAAATTTCTTTGGATCTTGAGAGGCCCCACCTACCAAAAAACCATCAATGGTATTAATATTTTTCAATTGATTGATGTTGTCACTATTTACAGAGCCTCCATACAAAATTTTAGAAGGTTTTTTGCCTAATTTTTTTTTAATAAATGAAATTGATTTTATTAAGTCACTTGGTTTTGGAATTAAACCAGTACCAATCGACCAGACTGGCTCATAAGCAATTATTATATTTGATTTGTTTCGAATTGATTTTAAACCCATATTAATTTGTTTGCTTAAAACTTGATTTGTTTTTTTGTTTCTTTTCTCATTTAATGTTTCGCCAATACAATAAATAATTTTTAAACCAGATTTTAACGCACTTTTAATTTTAGAATTTATTTTTTTATTATCCTCACCTGTCTGTCTGCTTTCAGAGTGTCCCAATATAACATAACGTGCTCCAACATTTTTTAACATTTTAGAATTTATCTGACCAGTAAATGCACCGTAGTGATCGCTCTCATGGGAATTTTGAGCACCAACTTCAATTTTCGAATTTTTTAATTTATTAAATAAAGAATTAATAAGTGTGCTGGGTGGACAATAAATTAACTTTAATTTTTTGTGTTTTATACTTTTTGAAAATTTAATTACTTTATCCAGTGATTTAAGTGCTTTTAAATCACCATACATTTTCCAATTAGCTACAAAATACTGATATTTATTTGTCATAATCGAATTTTTAATCTATAGATTTGTTTTTTACAGATCAATATATTATTGGCTTTATGTTAGAAACTTTAAAAAATTTTGGTGGAAAAAAATTAGGTGGGTTAATCCTAATCATAGTAATTATTATTGCATTTGGTTTTGGTGGATTTGGTGGTGGCTTCAGTACAAATAATCAAAACAATATAGCCAAAATAAATAAAACAAATGTAACCACCCAAGATTTTATGGACTATGTGAACCAAAGTGGCATATCACTTGATGCTATAAGGACCAATTTGGATAATAATATAATTGAAGAATTATTATCAGGATTAATTTCAACCACATTAATAGATTTAGAAGTAAAAGACTTCGCACTTTCAATCAGTGAGAGAACAATACTTAAAACAATTAAAGACAACAAAAATTTCCAAGATGAAAATGGTATTTTTCAAAGAGTAAAATATGAAAAATTTTTATTATCAAGTAATTTATCAGCGCCAATGTTTGAATTGAAATTAAAAAATAGAGAATTACAAAAACACCTATTCGACATTATTGGTGCTGGAACAATAACACCTAATTTTTTGATTGAGAAAAAATATGAGGAAAATAACAAAACATTAAGTCTTGAGTACTTTAATATGGAAGGACTTTATAAGAATAAAGATGAATATACAGATGAAGATCTATTAGTATTTATCAAAGAGAACGAAGATCAACTAAAAAGAGAATATATAGATTTTAAATATGTAGTTTTAAATCCAAAAAATTTAATTGGAGTTGAAGAATTTAATCAAGAATTTTTTGATGAGATAGATAAAATTGAAAATCAAATTTCAGAGGGAGCTGATTTTGGCACTATTTTAGAGAGTTTAAAGGTCAACGTTAACGAAATAATTGAATTCGCTCCAAACTCAGAGGCTCAAACAAGTGAAAATTTAATCTATCAAAACAAATCATCAAAACTAAACTTAATTGAAAATGGGGATGATTTCTTATTATACAACATCGATAAAGAATACAGTAAAAGTCCAAATTTAAATGATGACAAAACTAAAAGCGAATTAGCAGAGTTAATTTACCAAAAAGGTAAATTTGATTTTAATAGAAAAATTCTAGAAGAAATTCAAAGTAAAGGATTCAATAACAGTAAATTTGAAAATTTAGGAAGTAATAATTTATTAAATGTAGAAATCAAAACAATTAATGATGATGCAATGTTTGATATAAATTCGGTTAAAATGCTCTATACTTTGCCTGTAAATTCATTCACATTGGTTAATGATAAAGATAATAACATTTTTTTAGTAAAAATAACCGATTCTAAGAAAAATTTTTTTAATAAATCTGATGAAGATTATGTTCAATTTGTTAAAAATCAAAATACAGATAAAAGAAAAAGTATTTTACAATCCTATGATCAATTATTAAACAACAAATACCAAGTCAAAGTTAACCAAAAATCTGTTGATAGAGTAAAAAATTATTTCAAATGATCATTAATCGAAGCTTCAAGGACTTCAAGTTTCGACATAGAAGCAAAAAAAATCAAATTATATACACGTCAAAAAAAGTTAAGAATGACGATGAGATATTAAATTTAATTGATAATTTTTTAGAAGAAAAAAATAGTTTTATATTTGAATCTGTTGAAAAAGGTAAAATCAAAGGAAGATATACAATATTTGGGAAAAACCCTGATAAAATTTGGGAATTTAACAATCAAAGCTCTTATCTAATCAAAAATAACAAAAAGATAAAACTGAAAGATAGGCCAGATCAATTAATAGAGAAAATAATTGAGGAATTTAAATTTGAAACACCAAAAAATTTACCAAAAATATGCTCATTAATTTCTGGATACTTTTCTTACGACTCTATTAGATATATTGAAAAGATACCAAACAGTTGCAAAAATGATTTAAATATACCAGACGTAAGACTTCTACGTCCTAGAACATTAGTTATTCATGATAATTTCAAAAAAGAAATATTTTATATAAGTAATATCTTTAAAGATGAAAAAATAACTAACTATGAAAATAAGTTTAACGAGATTAAATCTGATCTTTTTAAATTATTAATTCAATCTGCAATAAAAAATTTAAATAAACCACAGAAAGAAAAATTAAATACTATTAAAGTTAAATCTAACACTTCTAAAAGTAAATTTTTAAATATGGTTAATAAAGCAAAAAAATACATCAAAATTGGTGATATTTTTCAGGTGGTTTTGAGTCAAAGATTTGAGGCTAAATTAACAAAAAAACCAATAGATATTTATAAAAAATTAAGAGTAACTAACCCTTCTCCTTTCATGTTTTTCTTTAATTTTAATGATTTCCAAATAATTGGTGCTAGTCCAGAAATATTAGTGAGATTAAGAGATAATAAAATTACTCTAAGACCAATTGCTGGAACAAGACCGAGGGGTAAAACATTAAAAGAAGATCTTTATTACGAAAAAGATTTATTAAAAGATAAAAAAGAACTTTCAGAACATTTAATGCTTTTAGATTTAGGAAGAAATGATGCTGGTAAGGTATCAAAAGTAAATTCTGTCAAAGTTACTGAAAGTTTCATTATAGAGAGATATTCACATGTTATGCATATAGTATCTAACGTAATTGGTGATTATAATAAAAAGTTCTCTAAGTTTAAATCTTTGCTAGCTGGATTTCCTGCTGGAACAGTGTCTGGTGCTCCGAAAATAAGAGCTATGGAAATTATTGATGAATTAGAAACGACAAGAAGAAAAGTTTACGCAGGTGGCATAGGTTATTTTTCTGCAAACGGTGAATTTGATACTTGTATTGCTTTAAGAACAGCTGTGGCCAAAAATAAAAAATTCTATGTACAAGCTGGTGCAGGAATTGTTGCTGATAGTAAACCAATAAACGAATATGAGGAGACTGTTAATAAAGCTAAGGCTTTAATTAATGCTTTAAGATAATGAAAATATTGTTGATAGATAATTATGATAGTTTCACATTTAACTTGTATCATTACATATCTTCAATAGGTGTTAAGGTAGATGTTATAAGAAATGATAAAATCACAGCTAAAGATATTAAAAAAAATAAATATAATAAAATTGTTATATCCCCAGGACCAGGAAATCCAAATCAATCAGGAAATTGTATAAATATTTTAAAATCTCTTCATAAAGAAATACCTTTTTTAGGAGTATGTCTAGGTCATCAAATTATAGGACAAGTATTTGGGTCAAGGATCATTCAAGCAAAAAAACTTATGCATGGAAAAATAAGTAGAATTAAATCAAAAAAAATTGGAATTTTGAAAAATCTACCAAAAACTTTTGAAGCTACTCGATATCATAGTCTTATAATTGACAAGAAAACTTTATCTAAAAATTTAAAAATTACAGCAGAAACTGAAGAAGGTTTGATAATGGGTGTACAACATAAAGTGTATAATATTCATGGTGTACAATTTCATCCAGAAAGTATTAAAACTAAACTGGGAATAAAAATATTAAAAAATTTTGTTAATTATTAATTAAATGGATCAAATTTTAGAAAAATTAAGAAATAAGAAAGATCTTTCTTTTGAGGAAAGTAAATCTGCTTTTGAATTACTTATGACTGGACAAGCTAACGAAAATCAAATTTATGATTTTTTAACCTTATTATCAGACAAAGGTGAAGTATCAAACGAAATTGCTGGCGGTGTTTATGTGCTTCGGGAAAAGTCAAAAAGAGTAAAAGTTAAAGACTGTGTTGATACTTGTGGAACCGGAGGTGATGGCATGAATACCTTAAATATTTCAACGGCATCAGCTTTACTTTTATCTAGTATGGGCACTAAGGTTGCCAAACACGGTAATAAAGCAGTTTCTTCTAAGTGCGGTTCAGGAGATGTTCTTGAAGCGCTTAATATTAAAATAGATCTTGAGCCAAGTGATATAGAAAAAGAGATAAATGATAACAACTTTGGCTTTATGTTTGCACCTAATTATCACAGTGCAATGAGATTTGTTGGGCCTGTGAGAAAAAAAATAGGAAAAAGGACAATATTTAATATGATTGGTCCATTAAGTAACCCTGCTTTAGTAGATAGACAAGTTGTCGGTGTTTTTGATAAAAAATTACTAAAGATTTTTGCTGAAGGGCTTAAAAATTTAAATATTAAATTTGCATGGATTGTTAATAGCGAAGATGGACTAGATGAAATTTCACCTTATGCAAAGACAAATGTAATACAATTAAAGAATGGGGAGATATCTGAAATTGTTATTGATCCTAAAGAGTTAAATATTAATGCAGAGAAATTTGAAAATTTAATTGGTGATGATGCTAAATATAACGCAAATAAAATGATTGAAATTTTTAAAGGTAAAGACAATGATTTTTCAAAAGCAGTTTGTTTAAACGCAGCAGCAGGTTTATTTGTAAATGAAAAATATTCAAAATTTTTAGATGCTTACAATTATAGCAGAGAATTTATTTTATCAGGAAAATCATTTATTCATTTAGAAAAAATACAAAATGTCTAAAAATATTCTTAAAGAAATAATTAAAAAAAAAATAGAAAAAATAGATATTTTAAAAAAATCAACAAATTTAAATACTCTAATAGATATTATTGATAAAAATAATTCTTTCATTAATTTTAAGGAAAAAATTCAATCGAATTTATTAAATAATAAAACTTCAATTATTGCTGAAATAAAAAAAGCTAGCCCCTCTGCAGGTATAATTATCCAAAATTATAATCCAGTAGAAATTGCTAAAGTATACAACTCTAATAATGTAACCTGTTTATCTGTTCTTACTGAAGAAGATTATTTTTTAGGGAACCTGATTCATATTAGTAAGATAAAAGAAAAAATAAACCTGCCTATTTTATGTAAAGATTTCTTTATAGATAAGTTTCAAATACCCTTAGCTAAAAGTTATGGAGCTGATGCAATTTTAATTATTTTAGCTGGTGTATCAGATAATCTAGCAAATGATTTATACGATGAGGCATTAAAGTATAAAATGTCAGTGATTGTGGAAGTTCATACTGTTGAGGAGGCTAAAAAAGCATTAAATTTTAAAGAGGCGTTGATTGGAATAAACAACAGAGATTTAAAAACTCTTAAAACAGACATAAATACAACTTATGATATCTATAATGTATTAATTAATCATGATGGACCTTTGATTTCAGAAAGTGGAATTAAAACTAAAGAAGAGCTTTTAGATTTTAAAAACAAAACATATATCAATACTTTTTTAATTGGTGAATCACTTTTGAAGAATTTGGAGAAAAATTCTATTTTTTCAGTTTTATAGTCAATTAAACCCCATTTTTACTGGTTTTTTTAATGTTGTTTAATCAAAAGAACTTTTATAGAACATTATTTGTACGATATTTGTTCTTATGCTTACAAAAAAACAAAAAAACCTGCTTTTATTTATCAACAAGAAATTGAGAAGCTCTGGTGTTTCTCCTTCCTATGAAGAGATGAAACAATCTCTAAATTTAAAATCTAAGTCAGGAATACACAGATTGATAAGTGCTTTAGAAGAGAGAGGTTTTATAAAGAGACTGGCTCATAAAGCTAGAGCCTTAGAGGTAATAAAACTTCCTGAAACTGCTTCTGCAAACGATATTTACAACAACTTTTCCCCTAGTGTTATAAAAGGTGGTTTGGACGAAGAGCAAGTACCATCTGATGAAGTAGAAGTACCAGTGCTTGGTAAAATCGCTGCTGGAACACCTGTTGAAGCAATCCAAAACGAAGTTGCTAGAATACCTTTGCCAAATAATTTAGAAAAAAATGGAGATTACTTTGGCTTAAAAGTACAAGGAGATTCTATGATAGAAGCTGGTATCCATGAAGGAGATACAGTAATTATCAGAAGAACAGATACCGCAGACAATGGAAAGATTGTAGTTGCATTAATTGATGAACATGAAGCAATGCTTAAAAGAATTCGTAAAAAAGGTAAAGTTGTCGCTTTAGAAAGCGCAAATAGAAACTACGAAACTAAAATTTTTGGACCTGATAGAGTTAAAGTTCAAGGTGTTTTAGTATCTTTATATAGAAACTTCTAAAAAAATAGTCTAAAAATCATTGATGTCAAAAGTAGCAACTCGTTTTGCTCCCTCGCCTACTGGAGCTCTTCACATTGGAGGTGTGAGAACAGCTTTATTCAATTGGCTTTACTCAAAAAATCAAAAAGGTACATTTCACCTAAGAATTGAAGATACTGACAAGGAAAGATCTAAAGAAGAGTATAAAATTCAAATTATTAATTCTTTAAAATGGATAGGAATCAAATATGACGGTGATGAATATATTCAATCAACTAAAGTTGAAGATCACATTAAAGTTGCAAATGAATTATTGAAAAATGGTAATGCATACAAGTGTTATTGCTCTAGTGAAGAAATAGAAGAACAAAAAAAAAGAGCTCGTCAAAAAAAACTACCTTATATCTATAATAGAAAATGGAGAGATGCAGATGAAAAAGATACTCCAGAAGACATTAAGCCTGTAATTAGATTTAAAAGTAAAATTCAAGGAAGCTCTATATTAAAAGACTTGGTACAAGGTGATGTTGAAATTGAAAATAATACAATAGAGGATTTTATTATATTAAGAAATGATGGAACTCCTACATATAACCTTTCAGCAACTGTGGACGATCATCAAATGGGAATGACACACATTATTAGAGGTGACGATCATAAAATAAATACCTTTAAGCAAATACAGATATATCTAGCTATGGGTTGGAAGGTACCAAATTTTGCACATATACCTTTGATCCATACAATTCAGGGCAAAAAACTATCTAAAAGAGATAATGCCTCCACATTAGACGATTACTCAAAAATTGGAATTATACCGGATGCTCTAAGAAACTACTTATTAAGATTGGGTTGGTCTTATCAAGATAAAGAAATATTTACTTTAGATGAAAGCATTAAATACTTTAATTTAGAAGGAATTGGAAAATCACCTTCAAAACTTGATATGAGTCGAATTTTATCAATGAACGAACACTATATTAAAACTATTGATGAACAAGAGCTTTTCAAAAGCTTGTTGGAATATTGTGAGATTTACAAAGAAAAAATTAAACCTGAAAAAGAGGAAAAAATAAAAAATTCACTTTCATTTTTGAAAAATAAAGCAAAAACATTAGAAGATATATTTAATAACGCAAAATATATAATCTTGGATAAAATCAATTTTAATCCAGATGATCTGGAGTTAATTGATGATAAAGCAAAAAAAATAATTCAAGAATTTAAAACTGAAATTTTTTTGTTAGATAATTTAAACAGAGAAATGTTAGAGCCTATAGTAAATAATTTAATTAAAAAACATGAAACTAACTTTAAAGGTGTAGGACAGCCTCTAAGAGTAATTTTGACAGGATCTAAATTTGGACCAGGCCTCTATGATATTTTAGTTTCTTTAGGCAAGGAAGAAGTAGATCAAAGATTAAGAAACAAGATAATTGGATAAAATTTTTGAGCACTCATCTGATGATGAGGTCTTTGATCTGATGCCATCTAAAGTTTTATTACATTCAGCTAATTGCTTTTTAATAAGGTCAGGGTTCTTCAAAAAATATATTACAGTTTTATAAATTTCTTGAGAATTACACTCATTTTGAAGAAGTTCAGGAATTATTTCACGGTTATTTATAATATTAATGATATTTGCAAATTTAACATTCACCAATATTTTAAATATCATAAAATTAATAAAGCTCAATTTATAAATTATTATAGATGGTATGTTGGCATTACAAATTTGTAAAGAGACTGTGCCAGATTTTGAAACAGCAAAAATAGATTTAGATAAAATATCTGATTTAATATTTTCATCAGATATAACATCTATATTTTCAATATTTTTTTGTTTTACAATATCTAAAATTGAATTTTTATTTTCTTCTGTCGCATGAAAATAAAAAAAATAATCTTTATGTTTTTTATTCATTAACTCAATAAAATTAATTAAGATTGGTAATAAAACTAAAGTTTCAGATTTTCTACTTCCTGGAAATAAAGATATAATTTTTTTATCATTTGGTATCAAATTATCAATTATGGCTCTTGAATTATTTTTCGTTTCTATTAGAGGATGTCCTACAAAAGTATTTTTAATATTTTCTTTATCAAAATATTTTTTTTCAAAATCAAATAGTAAAAGAATATGATCTATAAACTTTTTAATTTTTTTAACTCTATTTTTTCTCCAAATCCACACTTGCGGAGCAACATAGTGAATTGTTTTTATATTTCTCTTAATCTTCTTTACTTTTTCAGCTACTCTCAATGTGAAATCAGGGCTATCTACACTAAATAAAACATCAGGATTAAATTTTATTATCTCCTCGACAGTTTGATTAATTTTCTTTCTTATTTTAAAAATATTAAAAATAACACTTGTAAATCCAAGATATGTAATTTCTTTCAGGTCATAAATAGAGTTAATACCTAACTTTTTCAAATTTGATCCACCAACGGATAAATATTTAATTTCAGAATTTTTAGTTTCAAGGTTTGCTATTACTGTTGACGCTAACTTATCACCAGAAGGTTCACCTGTGAGTATAAATATTTTTTTCATACAACTTTAATAAATATCCTGTTCTTATTTGCAAAGTGAATACATTTAGCTTTTTCTAGAATTATATTTTTTTTTGATTTTAAAATTATTCCTTTAAGACCATATCTTTTACAATCCTTAAGTGTTTGAAGTCCAATTGTGGGCAAATCCATTCTTAAATCCTGTTTTTTTTTTGGAAATTTCATTAATATGCCCCGTATTTTTTTCTTTAATTTAGCTAACATTTTTCTTGTTCCTTCTCTTCCTTCTTTTACAACAATTTTACTGTCGTTAACAATTAGAGCTTGCACATGATCTAGGTCATTCAATTTATTAAAATATTTAATTCCTGTTTTAATTGATGCTAAATCTTTATTATTTGGTTTTAGTTTTGTATAATTTCCTGATTTTAAAGCTAAATCTTGGTTAAAACTAATTGAACTTATAACTTTTATTCCTTCATTATTTAAAATTTTTATTATTACTTTAATTATAGCTGCATCTCCTTTTTTTGCTGCTTTGATTACGCTCGGCATATAATAAATACCTTTTAGGTCTAATTTTAGTGATGAAAATTTTGGTTTTGCTATTTTACCAGCAAATAGAACTTTTTTTGATTTTTTTTCTTTTATTAAGTTTAGAATTTTACCAAATTTTCCAATACTGATACGATGCGAGTATTTATTTTTTTTAAATTTTGAGTTTTTTGAAAAATCGATAATGAAATGTTTTTTTTTTAATTTTTTAATTTTATTTAGTACAACATCAGAAAAATCTGTATCTCCTAAAAATAGCCCTATCATCTTATTTTGAAAATGGTGTGCATATAGGTCTTTTCTTATCTTTCTCTAAAAAACTAACAATTTCACTGACTAATTCATGTTTTTTTGATTCCTTGCTTAAATTATTCAAATTTTCAGTTAAATTTTCATTTTTAAATATTTCTTTATATGCATCACTTAATATAATTATGTCTTGATTTGGAATTTTTTTTCTTCTCAATCCAATTAAATTAAGTCCTTGAAGTATACTTCTGTTTCCATGAGCTATGCCATAAGGAATTATATCTTTAACAACGCCACACATTCCTCCAATCATTGCTGATTTACCCACCCTAGTAAACTGCTGTACTGCTGAGTTTCCTCCAATAATTACATTGTCTTCTATATGAGCATGTCCACCTAAAGGAACATTATTGGCTAATATAACATTATCACCGACAAAACAATCATGTGCGATATGAGCTGATACCATGAACAAACAATTGTTACCTACTTTTGTTATTCCACCACCACCATTTGTTCCTGGGTTAATGGTTACATATTCTCTGATCTTATTATGATTCCCTATTTCAAGTCTAGTTTCTTCACCTTGGAATTTTAAATCTTGAGGATCATTTCCAATAGACGCAAATGGATAAATTATATTATTTTTTCCGATTTTTGTATTCCCTACAATGCTTACATGAGATTGAATCTCACTATTTTCGTCTATTACGACATTTGCTCCTATAACTGAGTAAGGTCCAACTTTTACATTACTATGTAATTTTGCTTTAGGATCAATAATTGCAGTTTGGTGGATCATTTATTATCCCTTAAAAATTGTCTGATATTTTTAGCTGGGTAACCCATAACTTTTGAATTGTCAGGAATATCTTTTATTACTCCACTGCCACCTGCAATTTCAACATTATCACCTATTTTTAAATGGCCTGAAATTCCAGTTTGTCCTCCAATTTTAACATTTTTTCCTAAAACAGAACTCCCTGCAATTCCTACCTGTCCCGCTATTATTGTATTTTCACCAATCTTAACGTTGTGTGCTACATGAATTTGATTATCTAAAAAAGTATTTTTACCAATTATTGTATTTGACATTGAGCCTCTATCAATTGTTGCACCACAACCTATTTCACAATTATCATTGATTTGGACTATACCAATATGAGGATATCTTATATTTTTAGTATTATTTGGAAAAAAACCAAAACCATGTTTTCCAATAACACAATTATCTAAAATTTTTATATTGTTACCTACTAAAGTATTTCTGATTATAGAATTTGAACCTATAGAGCAGTTATTACCAATAATTACATTTTTTTCTATAATTGTATTATGACCAATTAAACAATTAGAGCCTATTGAAACGTTTTCACCTATTAAAACATTTTTTCCATATTTAACTTTTCCTTTAAATTTTGTTTTATCTATATCTTGACCAGTATAATCAAAATTATCATTCACAGCATCAGGATAAAATTTTTCTGTTACTATTGATGTCGAAACCAAAACATTATCAACAATAAGTGGAACACAATTTCTTGGAAGATCATTTTTTAGAGCGCTTGTAGTTATGCAATATGATGCTTTTGTTTTATTGGCTAAATCCTTATATTTTTTTGAATGAAAAAAAGTAATATCATTTACATTAGCATTTAATAAATCATTTATATCTTTAACTTCATCTTTATGGGTAGATTGTAAATTTATTTTAAGTGATTTAATAATTTCAAAAATACTAAAAGGACCATGATTATTAAAGAAAGGATTCATTATGGTAGCTTGTACCAAATCAACTCAATATGGAGTTATCAATATTTATTGCTATTTATTTCTTATCAACAATTGTAGCTGACCAAATTGCATCAGCCATCTTTACATCATCAACAAAAGCCTCACCCTTATATTTCCAAACTCTACCATGAGATCTTATAGCTTCGATTTTTAAGATTAGTTTACAATCGGGTATTACTGGATTTCTAAATCTTGCTTTTTCAACACCCATCAAAAAAACTAATTTATTTTCATAGGTAGATTTATCTAATCCATGAGCAGTAAGAGCTGCGGCTGCTTGACCAAATGACTCAACTATTAAAACCCCAGGCATTACTGGATTATCTGGAAAGTGGCCTTGAACAAAAAAACTATCTTTTTTGACATTAACTATTGCTTTTGCTGATTGAAGTTTTTCAATATCGTATAGCTCATCAATTAATAACATAGGCTCTCGATGTGGTAGTAATTTTATAATTTCTTTTTTATTTAATTTTTTCATTAATTTTGAAATTTACGGTCAATTTCATCAATAAGTGCTTGGGTTAAATCTGATTTGACACTGCCTATGAAGATATTTTTACTGTTTATTAAAATGTCTATTGAATTTTCTTTCATATAATTCTCAATTATTGGATTAATCTTGCCAAATAAGGCTTTGAGTTCATTGTTTTTTAGATCTGAAAAATCTTTAACTATTAAATCTTTTTTTTTTTTAAAATCAGCTAATTTAATTTTTAGATTTTCTACTTCTTTTTGAAATTCTTCCTCTGAAATAATATTCTTTTTAATTTTAATTTCATTTTCTCTATCTTTAAGTTGTTTTTGGAAATTATTTAGTTTTTCAATATTAGAATTATTAGCTTTTTCAATTTTATTTAAAGTTTTTTTTCCTATTTTACTATTTTGAACAATTATATCAATATCTGCAAATTTAACGTTTTGACTTGCGTATGCTGAAATATTGCTTAAAGACAAAAAGCAGATGATAAATATAATGTTTTTAAAATTAGTCACTAAAATGTAGTTCCTATATTAAATCTAAAACTTTCAGTCACATCTGAGTTAGCTTTTGATATACTTTCTGTCAAAGAAAAATTAATTGGACCAATAACTGAGAACCAGTCGATCCCTATACCTATTGAACTTCTAACCTTGTCGCTTTCATCTATTGATGAGTCATAATCTACACCCCAAATATTTGCCACGTCTAAAAACAAAACTGCATCTAAATTTTGAACATTGTCAAAGATTACAGGGAGTGTAGTATTAAAATTTATTGAAGTAGCAAAATTTCCACCTATAAAATCTTCGCCATCTTTAGGTCCAACTTTTCCAGCTTCAAATCCTCTAAGCTTACTTGATGGCAAAAATAGTCTTTCTGTAAGTTTAACATCTTTATTGTTTATAGAATTTGCACTTTGTAGAAATAAAGATAAACTCGTAATATTATTATCATAAAGAGATGTATAATATTTGTAATTATAAGTATTAGTCAGTGTATAAGTATCACTTACAAGTGGTAAATCTAGATTATAACTAGATCTAAATCCGTCATCTGTCTTAAATTTTTGATTTCTCTTATCATAATCAAAATTGAATTTGATAAATGTATCCCAATAATTCCCTTCTTGTGATTGTTGTCTAGAAGATGCCGTTGAGTCAGTGTCAATTTTTTCATAGAAAGATCTTGTTGATAAACCTAAATTAAAATCATCATAATATTCAAATCTGGTACCAATTTCAAAACCAGTTTTGTTTGTTTTGTATCCATTTTTTTTTAATCGGTCAATTTCTGTTGCTTCTATACTTGTAAATAAAGACTTATCTGAGTTTTTATAATTAGGATTATTAACTTTAAATTGACCCTTAAATGTCTCAGATGTGAATGTTGCATTAGTATCAACAGAAAGACCCTTGCCAAGATAATTATTTTCTTTCACTCCAAAAATAATTGTGCCACCTGAAGTGCCTACACCAGCACCAGCCATGATTTCGCCTGTTGGCTTCTCTTTAACATTTATGTTGATTATTTTAGAACTACTTTCTTTTCCGTCTACTATTTCTGAAGATACATTTTTAAAAAAATTCAAGCTTTTTAGATTGTTTTCTGATTTCTTTTGAAGTATTTCATTAAAGGGGTCTCCCTCGTCAATTTCAAGTTGATTTCTAATTACACTTTCTCTGGTAATATTATTTCCAAAAATATTAATTCTCTCAACAAAAAATTTTTCAGTTTCTTTTACCTCAAAATTTATATCTAATTTGTCATCATAGATGCTTTCTGAAACATTGGCACTAATTGATTTATATTCTTCATTTAATGTAATTTTATCTATCTCTTCTAAAATTTTATTTACAATAGTTATAGAATAAGGCTCACCTTTAACTTCTATAAATAATTTTTTTAAATTAGTAAAATTACTCTCTGAAAAATCATCTGGCAGTGTTAAATTTAAGTTATTAAAAAAAACTTTATTTTTTGGATTTATATTAAAAATAAGTTCAAATTCTTCATCATTAATTAATTTTGCAAATGATGTATTAACCTCTACATCATAATAACCTTTATTTAGATAAAAATTTTTAATTAAAGTTTCATCAAATTTAATTGTTTTTTCATTTAAATATTTTCTACCTGATATGAATTTCCAAAATTTGTATTCCTCACTTACAATTAAGCTTCTTAATTTAGAGCTTTTATAGATAATATCTCCTATAAAAGATATTTTTTTAATCTTAGATTTATTTCCAATATCAATTTTATGATCGACATTTACTAATTTATTTTCAAGTTTTTCCACAGATGTTTCAACTTGTGCAAAATAGTAACCGCTATTTTTAAGATATGCTATAATTGTGTTTCTATCATTTGATAACATAGTTTCGTTAAGTGATGATCTAGATTTTAATTTTAAAATTTTAAATAATTCTTCTTTCATTGTATTTGATTTAACACCTGTAAGTGTTATTTGTTCAATTATTGGGGACTCTATTACTTTTATATTAAGAGTATTTTTGTTAAAACTTACAGAAACATTATCGAAAAAATTTGAGGCATACAAATTTTTTAAAATTAAATTTAACTTTTCATTATCAATATTGTCATTTAACTTTACATCAGCGAACATCGATATGGTTTCATCCGATATTCTTTCATTACCCTCAATAATTATTTTCCCAATAGTTTCAGAATAAGCATAGGAGTTAAAATAAAAAAAAAACAGAATTGTCAAAATTTTAGTGATTTTAATCATTATAATTCTAGATATATATATGTTTTGAATTAATTTTAAAACGAACATATTCATTTAACTTTATAATATCTTTGATACTTTTAGGTTGAATTTTCTTATATTTTTGAAACTCTCTTTGAGATATAAACTTAATCATTATTTTTGAAATATCAGAGTAATTAATCTTTTTTTTCAAAAAAAGCTTTACTAATTCATCATTAGAAGCAACTAAAACGGTCTCAAACAAAGAATTATTTTTTGGTAATTTTTTCAATATATTAATCAAAGGAAATTTAATTTTATTAACTTTTTGTAAGTTTAAATTATTTAGATTTTGAAGATTTAATTTTTTGGTTTTTATAACTTTATAATTATCAGAATAAAGTGTGTTAAATATTGGAATTTCCATTGTTGTATCATGGGCAATTAACTTGATCATACCATCATCAAATTTTATAATTGCATGCAAATATGATTTTGGATGTATTAGAATTGATAATTTATTATAATCTAAGTTGAATAATTTTTTTGCCTCAATTATCTCAAAAACCTTATTCATAAGATTGGATGAATCAATAGTAATTTTTTTTCCCATACGCCAATTAGGATGCTTAAGAATTTGATTTAATTTCAAATTTTTATATTTAGAATAAGGTGTTTTAAGCAATGATCCACCAGAAGCAGTTAAATAAATTTGATTTATATTGTGAATGTTTTTATCTTTTAGTGCATACCATATTGAAAAATGTTCTGAGTCAACTGGAATAAATTCTGTATTAAACTTTTTTAATTTTCTACTTATTAAATTCCAAGCACATATAATTGACTCTTTGTTGGCTATGGCAATTTTTTTTGTATATTTAATTATATCTAAGGTTGGATATAATCCCTCTATACCAACTATTGAACTCATAACATAGTCGATTTTTTTTGGAAATATTTTTTTTAAACTATCAAAATTGTTATAAATATTAATTTTTTTTCTATTTTTTTTTAACTTGGCAATATGAAAATATTTTTTGTCAGTAATAATAATATTTTTAATATTGTATGCTTTTGCTTGCTTTAGTATTTTTTTATAATTTTTATTTGCTGTTACAAGCTCAATTTTAAAATTATTTTTATCTCTTGAAATTATATTTAATAGTGACTGACCTATTGATCCTGTTGAACCAAGTATAGCAATTTTTTTTTTCATTAAAATTTATTAAAAAATTCATTAAACATTATTAAATATGCAAATGGAAATGCAAAAATCATTCCATCAATTCTATCCAATAAACCTCCATGTCCAGGAATAATTTTACCTGTATCTTTAATTTTTGAAATTCTTTTGAAGTACGAAATAACAATATCACCTATTTGGCTAATTGTTGAAATTGAAATTATGAATAGAAACATATTAATTAATATTGAAGGATTTATTATCTTATAAAAATACAACAATAAAATTGAGAATAGCGAAAAAAGATAGCCTCCTAATACTCCAGCGTAAGTTTTATTTGGGCTATATTTTGTTAATTTTGGCCCTTTAATAATTCTACCAAAAATATAACCTCCAATATCTGTTAAAATACAGATAGAAATAATAAATAAAAAAATTATATATTCACCATTTATTTCAGTTCTTATTTTATAAACAGTGATGAATGATAACATCAAATAAATTAAACCAATTAAATAATAAGGTTTTTTAAAAGACATTAAATGCCACTCGTAACAGGATAAAAAAAAGCATATAGTAATTAGTAAAATAAAATAATAAGAGCCATAAATTACAATTAGAAATATTAATGGTAGTAAAATTATAGAACTAACTAATCTTTTAAAAAATTCATTTTTCATGAAATTTCTCCAAAGTTTCGTTTTATAATTTTAAATTTATTTATTATTTTTAAATAGTCTGTTTCTGTAAATTCAGGCCAAAATTTTCTTGAAAAGAAAATTTCTGAATAAGATAATTGCCATAATAAAAAATTACTTAATCTGTTGGTATTGCCTGTTCGTATTAAAAGATCAGGATCAGGCATATTAGATGTATATAAATGATTATTAATATTTTTCTCATTAATTTTAATATTTTTTCTATTTAATGATTTAATAGTATTAACAATTTCTTTTCTTGATCCATAGTTAAGTGCTAAATTAATTTGTAACTTATTGTTATTTTTAGTTAATTTTTCACTTTTTTTTAACAAACTATTAATTTTTCTTGGAAATTTTTTTTCTCCTATAACGGTAAGTTTAATATTTTCTTTATTAAACTCATTTATCTTATTAGTTAAAAAGGTTTCTAAAAGTTTAAAAAGATATTTGATTTCAGATTTTGGTCTTTTCCAGTTCTCAGTAGAGAACGCAAAGAGTGTTAAATATTTAATTTTTTTTTTAATTGATATCTTAATAATTTTTTCAATAGTTTTTAATCCAGCTCTATGTCCTTTATTTCTAGATTTATAGTGTTTTAAACCCCACCTTCCATTACCATCCATGATAATGGCTACATGTTTTAATGGGTTCATATTGTCATTATTTCTTTTTCTTTTAAAGAAACTTTTTCTTCAACTAACTTAATATGATCATCTGTTATTATTTGAACTTTCTTTTCATGGCTTTTTTCTTCATCTTCACCGATATCTTTTGATTTTAAAAGTTTTTTTAAATCCTCATTAGCTTCTCGTCTAATATTTCTAATGGATACTTTACATTTTTCACCAACGGATTTGATTATTTTTTTTATTTCAGTTCTTCTTTCCTCATTAAGTTCTGGTACAGGTAATCTGATTAGCTGTCCATCTATTTGGGGATTTAGTCCTAGGTCTGATTTTTTTATAGCTGCATCAACTAATGGAACATTATTTGTGTCCCAAACTTGTATATTGATCATTCTTGGTTCTGGTGTTGTTATACTTCCTACTTGATTAATTGGCATTTGTTGACCGTAAACATCTAATTTAATTAGATCTAACATGGCAGCATTAGCTCTGCCAGTTCTTAACGATGACAGTTCCTTAGAAAATACCTCAATGGCTTTATCCATCTTAAGGCTGTATGATTTTTCATCAAACATTTATTCTCCGATTTTAATTCTATAAAACTCTTTTATTTTAAGATCTGCTATAGAAAGTTCTTTTAATATATCCTTCACTTTTTTTTTTGGTTCCATAACCCAGGCTTGAGTCAAAAGAGCATTTTCTTCTTTAAACTTATTCATCTTACCTACACTTATTTTATTTGCAATCTCCTCAGGTTTTCCAGAATTTTTTAATTCCTCTGTAACAAGCTCTTGCTCTTTATCGATAATCGCTTGATCAATTAAATTAGACTCTAAAGCTAAAGGGTTTGAAGCGGCAATGTGCATAGACAACTGTTTACTGAAAGTTTTAACTTCCTCAGAATTTTCATTTGTTTCTAATGAAACTAATACAGCTAACTTAGCCACGTTATCTCGAACCACAGTGTGAAGATAATGATTATTTACACCATTTGAGTTTTCAATTGTTTTGGATTTACCAATTGTTATTTTTTCTCCAATTTTTGCAATCAAAGCAACTAAGTTTTCGTCAACTGTTTGGCCATTTCTCATCTTTGAGTTTTTTAATATTTCAATATTAGAATTTTTTTGATTATTTAATTCACTAAGTTCTTTAACAAAATTAATAAAGTCCTCATTTTTAGCAACAAAATCAGTCTCACAATTTACTTCAATAATAGATGTTTTAGTTTCATTTCCACTTACAACAACAACACCTTCTTTAGCATCTCGAGACATTTTTTTTGAAGCCTTAGAAATTCCTTTTACTCTGAGGATTTCAATAGCCTTATCTATATCACCATTGGACTCTTTTATTGCTAAATTACAATCTTTGAAACCTGCTCCAGTTGCCTCTCTTAATTTCTTTACGTTCTCAATGTCGCTCATATTAATTTAAAGTCTCCTTGGTTTCTTTAGAGAACTTCTGTTCCAATTTTTCTCTATCAAGTTGTTGAATAGTTTTTAATTTATCCTCATCTTTTTTATTCTCTTTAATTGTATCTTGTTTTGTTTCTTGAGCTGGAATAGAGTTTTTGGCACTATTAATTGTTTCCTTTATCAGATTGCAGTATAGATCAATTGCTCTTCTGGCATCATCATTTCCAGGAATTGGGAAATCAATATTCTCAGGGTTTGAATTACTATCTAAAATTGCAATTATGGGTATACCAAGTTTAGCAGACTCAGCTATCGCCAAAGACTCATAGTTTGTATCTATTACAAAGACAAGATCAGGAACTTTCTTCATTTCAGCAATTCCACCTAGAGATCTTTGAAGCTTATCTTTTTTAACGCTCATTTTTAGAAGTTCTTTTTTAGTAAACCCTCTATTTTCTGCTGAAATATCTAATTCTAATTTTTTCAATTTTTTAATTGAATTTGAAATTGTTCCCCAATTAGTTAGCATTCCACCTAGCCATCTATAATTTACAAAATATTGATCTGTTTCTTTTGCAACTTCTGCTATTGCTTCAGAAGCTTGTTTTTTGGTAGAGACAAATAAAATATTTCCATTGTTAGCTATTGTATTATAGACCTTTTCTAAAGCCACTTTAGTTAACTCTAGTGTTTGTGTTAAATCTATAATGTGAATTGAATCTCTTTTTCCAAATATGTATTTCTTCATTTTAGGATTCCACCTCAAGGTCTTATGACCAAGGTGTACACCTGCTTCTAATAATTGTTGAATTGTAACGTTAGGTATTTTCATATTTATTCCCGGTTAAGCCACCACAGTAATTTCCAATTAAGGACCGGAGGTATAAAACCAACAACTGTGTGCGTGTTAATTTAATTTATGCAGTATTTACAAATATTTTATGAATTTAACAAGTTTTATTTATAAAATATTGGCTTCTATTTGTTGTTTTCTTAATAAATTTAGTGATTTTCTGTCTAAATTTTTTGAATTTTTCAGTTTAAATTGAAGAATATTATCTTCAGTAAATAAATTAATATTAACTAATGTTTTGCCATTTTCTTTTAAAATATTTGATATTACTTGCACTTGATCTTCAGATCTAATTTCAAAAGAAACTTCATTAATTGGACTGTTGAACAATTCTTTTAATGAGGATATTTTTTGAACATTAATTCTTTTAAACCTGTTTTCATCATCAGTTATATTTTTAACTAAATTTAATATCAAAGAATTACCCTCTTTCAAAATCTCTCTATTTAGTTCCAAAACATCAGAAAATATAAAAAGTTCAAATACACTTGATAAATCTGTTAATTTCAAAACAGCATAAGAATTTCCTTTAGCTGTTTTTCTCTCCTGTAATTTTAATAATGTAGCAGCTATATTGGAATTTTTAATCTCATCATCTAAAATAAATTTAGTATATTCATTTATTTTATAATCATTAAATATTTCAGTAAATTGGTTTAATGGATGATCAGAAATAAAAAAACCTACTGCTTCAAATTCTTTTGCTAGCCTTTCTTCAAATTGCCAGTCTTCAATGTTATTTATTATATCGTCTTTAGTATCTTCATCCTCTGAAAATAAATCGATTTGATTTATTGACTTATTCTCAAAAATATTTTTACTTTTTGTTATTATATTGGGTATTGAGTCAAATAGTGCTTGTCTATTAGAATTTATATTGTCAAAAGCACCTGCTTTTACTAATCCTTCTAGTTGAAGTTTATTAATGTCTTTGGGTTTTACTCTATTTAAAAAATCATTAATTGATGAAAATTTTCCATTAGCAGTTCTTTCATCAATAATATTTGAAATTGCCTCATACCCTACAGCTTTTATTCCTCCTAATGCATAATAAAACTTTCCATCTACTGTTCTAAAATCAGCAAAGCATTCGTTTATATCTGGTCGAATAACTTCTACATTTAATCTGTTCAATTCTTCATAGAACTCGCTTAGTTTATTTTGATTAGAAATATCCATCGTCATTGATGCTGCAATAAACTCTTTTGGATAATAAGTCTTTAAAAAGGCTGTTTGATACGAAATTATTGCATAAGCAGCTGCATGACTTTTGTTAAATCCATATTCTGCAAAAGGTTCTATTTTTAAAAAAATTCCAGCCGCAACATCTTTTGCAATTCCATTTTTTATCGCTCCATCAATGAAACCTTGTTTTTGCTTTTCAAGTTCAGACCTTTTCTTTTTACCCATTGCTCTTCGAAGTAGGTCTGCTTGACCAGCGGTAAATCCAGATAACTTTTGTGCGATTTGCATTACTTGTTCTTGATAAATAATTACTCCATATGTAGGTTTTAAAATATCCTCTAAAAGTGGATGTAAATAATCAGGTTTTTGCTTCCCATGCTTACAATCATTATAGGTGGGAATGTTACTCATTGGTCCTGGTCTATATAAAGCTACAAGAGCAATAATATCCTCTATATGATTTGGTTTCATTTGTAATAAGGCTTCTCTCATTCCAGCACTTTCAATCTGGAATAACCCAACCGTTTTACCGCTTGATAGTAAATCAAAAACTTTTTGGTCCTCAAAATTAATTTTTTCTATGTCAAAGTCCTTATTAATCTTTTTAATTAACTTTTGCGTGTTGTTAATCACAGTTAGAGTTTTTAAACCTAGAAAATCAAATTTTATCAGCCCTGCATTTTCAGCTGAATACATATCAAATTGAGTGGATGGTAATAACAAATCTGTAGAATTATCTTTATATAAAGGAACTACTTCGGTCAGTTTTCTATCCGCAATAACTACTCCTGCAGCATGTGTAGCAACATTTCTATTCAGACCTTCGAGTTGAAGTGATAAGTCAGTTAATTTTTTAACTTTTGGATCTTCATTGATTAGTTTTTGAAGCCTTGGTTCTCCAGCTATACATTGTGTTAAGTTTTGCGGTCTTGAAGGATCAAAAGGTATCATTTTAGAAATACTGTCTACAAAACCATAGGATAAACCCAAAACTCTACCAACATCACGAATGACCATTCTGGCTTTTAATTTTCCAAAGGTAATT